>CALBJL010000077.1 GCA_937893485.1 uncultured bacterium
TGGGTGGTTGACCGGAAAGGGATTGTGCTGATCGGCATGGATGAGGAAGCGAGCGATGAAAAGCGTGAAATTAAGGATTTCAGGATCTCTGATTTCGGCACGAGCTATTACACGATGGGCACTTTTTACGGCTGCTTTGATCAGCAGATGCTCACTGTCTTTGCACCGATCACCGTTGACTATCAGGTGCGCGGCTACGTGATGATCCACAAGCAGATTGAGCAGATTTACCGTGACGCGGATCATTTCCTGAATCTGTCGTATGTATCGCTGATTACACTGCTGCTCGTCGGCATTGCGTTTATGGTGGTCTATTTGTGGCACACATACCGGAGGATCTACCTGATGAACCGTGTGGCGCATAAATATATGGAGGGCAATTTTCTGTCTACGATGGAGATTGGGGACGAGGATGAGCTGGGATTTCTGGCGGCATCCTTCAATTATATGGCGAACGAGCTGAACACGCTCGAGGAGGATCAGCGCAAATTTGTATCGAATATCTCGCATGATTTCCGCTCGCCGCTCACATCGATCAAGGGCTATGTGGAGGCAATGTTAGACGGTACGATACCGGTAGAGATGCAGGATAAATATCTGAACATTATTATCACGGAGACCGATCGCCTGACCAAGCTCACGAGCGGATTGATCGAACTGAATCAGTACGGCGGGCATGGGAAAACGATTTTAGACAAAACCGATTTTGATATTAACGAGGTGATCCGTCAGACTGCGGCTACGTTTGAGGGTGCCTGTGGTGCAAAGCGTATCGTGCTGGATCTGCTGCTGACCGGCGATGAGCTGCTCGTGCATGCAGACAGGTCAAAAATACAGCAGATTGTTTATAATCTGACGGATAACGCGATCAAATTCAGTCATCACGACTCAGTGATCACGATAGAGACACATGTAAAAAATGAAAAGGTATTCGTATCAGTCAAAGACAGAGGCATCGGCATTCCAAAGGATGCGCAGGGCAAGATCTGGGAGCGTTTTTATAAGACCGATCTGTCGCGAGGAAAAGACAAAAAGGGTACGGGTATCGGACTGGCGATCGTAAAAGAGATCATTCAGGCACACGGCGAAAATATCAATGTAATCAGCACGGAAGGTGTTGGCACAGAATTTATTTTCACATTGCCGTTTGTAGAAGATGCGGAGGAGTGATTTTATGGCAGATGATTTTCAGTTTATCAGAGAGACACGAAAAGAGAAACCGTTGAATCGGAAACGGCTGTTTCAGCACATGCTTGAAACCGTGTTGTTAGCGGTCATATTCGGTGCGGTCGGCTGTCTCACCTTTGTGCTGCTCAAGCCGCGTATCGAGCAGTATTTTATGCCGGAGGAGAAACCGCAGATATCATTCACGGAGCCGGAGCAGACACCGGATGAGGAAGTCACGCCGGATACGAAGGATGATGAGAAAAGCGAGCCGGAAAAAGTCATCATTGAGAAGCCGGCATCCATGGATCTGGCAGAATATCAGGCATTGCAGAATAAGATGTATGCGGTAGGACGCGAGGCGGATAAGTTTATCGTATCGGTTACGAACGTGAAAAACGACACAGATATTTTTAACACGCCTTATGAGAATAAAGGTATCGGTTCCGGTGTCATTATTGCGAATACCGGTGAATATCTGCTGATCCTGACGGAAAAAAAGACGATTCAGGGTGCGGCATCAATCCGCGTGACCTTTGTGGATGACCAGACGGTAAAGGCAGAGCTGCAGCAGTATGACGGAAATACCGGAATTGCCGTATTGCGCGTCAACACAAGGGCGATCGGGGATGATACACGCGATCAGATTGCAGTCGCCACGCTGGGTACTTCGGTCGGTGTTTCACAGGGGCAGATGGTGCTGGCGGTCGGCAGTCCGATCGGCACGATTCATTCCATACTGACCGGTAATATTACTTCAAACCGGAACAGCATCTCTACGATGGACTGCAACTATACCGTGTTTACAACGGATATGGTAGGCAGTGCCAATGCCGGTGGCGCGCTGATCAACACGGAGGGCGAGATCATCGGGTTTATTTTGCAGGATTATAACATGCAAAAGGAGCAGACGACGCTGGCTGCGGTGTCAATCTCCGAGCTGAAAGGCGTGATCGAGCTGTTATCCAACGATAAGCCGGTGCCGTATCTGGGTATGCGTATCAGTACGGTGACGGATGAGATCTCTGAGACTTACCAGATGCCGAAGGGTGTCTACGTGAGAGAGGTCGCGCTGGATTCACCTGCGATGGCAGCAGGTTTCCAGAGCGGTGATGTGATCACAAAGATCAACGGCGTGTCGATTGCGGCAGCAGAGGACTATGAAAAGCTGGTGCGTACATTGTCGGTGGAAGAAGTGATCCATATCACCTATGAACGTCAGGATGCGGAGAATTATATTTCTCTGGAGAGTGATGTGCGGGTCGGTGTATTAGAGTAATCAGGAAAAATTTTTATAAAAAAAGAGGAAGAAAATATGTACTATATCGGAGAGCTGCGCGAAGGAGAGCGCATCAATGAGATTTATTTATGCAAGCAGAAACAGACCGCGATGACAAAGGCGGGAAAACCGTATGAATCGCTGGTTTTACAGGATAAAACGGGCACGCTGGATGCGAAGATCTGGGATCCGTCATCACAGGGCATCGAGGATTGTGATGCGATGGATTACGTGTGCGTCATGGGAGATGTCACGAGCTTTCAGGGCACGCTGCAGTTAAATATCAAGCGTCTGCGCAAGGCATCCGAGGGTGAATACGACCCGAAGGATTATCTGCCGGTCAGCGAATACGATATTGATGCGATGTATGCGGAGCTGCAAACGTATGTAAACAGCCTGACCAATCCGTATTTAAAGCAACTGGCAGCAGGGTTGTTTTTGGAGGACGAGGCGTTTGCAAAGCGGTTTAAATTTCATTCCGCAGCGAAAAGTGTACATCACGGATTTGTCGGCGGACTGTTGGAGCATACGCTCAGCGTGACGCGGCTGTGCGATTATTTTGCGAAGCGCTATTCGATCTTAAACCGTGATCTGCTCATCTGTGCCGCCTTATTCCATGACATTGGAAAACTGGAGGAGTTATCCGTATTTCCGGAAAACGATTATACCGATGAGGGACAACTGCTCGGACATATTGCGATGGGCATGGAGATCGTAGGTATGCGCATCCGCACGATCGACGGATTTCCACACAAGCTGGCGAACGAGCTGAAGCACTGTATTCTGGCGCATCACGGTGAGCTGGAGTACGGTTCACCGAAAAAACCCGCGTTGGCAGAGGCTGTCGCACTGAATTTTGCTGACAATCTCGATGCGAAGATGGAGACGATGAAGGAGCTGTTTGCAAAGGTGCCGGAGGGCAACACGGACTGGCAGGGCTTTAACCGTCTGTTTGAGTCCAATATCCGCAGATCAAGTATATAACGGAGAAGTAAGCATATATGCAGAAAAATGACATCATCGAGTTAGAGATCACAGATATGGGTGTGGGCGGTGAAGGCATCGGCAAGGCAGCAGGAGCGACCTTTTTTGTCAAAGATGCAGTGATCGGGGATGTGATCACCGCGCGCATTACAAAACTCAAAAAAACATATGGCTATGCCAGATTGGAGAGCCTGATCCGACCGTCCGAGCTCCGCTGTGAGCCGCGCTGTCCGCAGCATAGGCGCTGCGGCGGCTGTCAGATTCAGGCGATGTCCTACGAGGCACAGTTGTCATTTAAACAAAATAAAGTCCGCGGCAATCTTATCCGTCTGGGTGGGTTTGCGGCGGATTTTGTTGACCGGGTCATGGAGCCGATCGTCGGGATGGATGAGCCGTACCGCTACCGCAATAAGGCGCAGTTTCCGATCGGGACAGACCGGGACGGACAGCCGGTAGCCGGATTTTATGCGGCGCGCACACACAGCATCATTCCGGTAGAGGACTGTCTGCTCGGGGTAGAACAGAACCGGACGATTCTGGATGCGGTGCTTGATTATATGCAGGCGGAGCACGTGCCGGCATATGATGAGACGACCGGAAAAGGACTGATCCGCCATGTGCTCATCCGTTATGGATTTACGTCAAAAGAGATCATGGTTGCACTGGTGGTCAACGGCAGACATCTGCCGCATCAGGAGTCGCTCATCCGGAGGCTGACGCAGATTTCCGGAATGAAAAGTATCTCCATCAACTGTAACCGTGAAAATACGAATGTCATTCTTGGCAGGGAGACAACCTGTATCTGGGGTGAGCCCTACATCACGGATGCGATTCATCTGTGCGCTTGCAGTGACGGGCGGTTCACACAGACCGGTCAGTCAGTCACCTTCCAGATCTCGCCGCAGTCCTTCTATCAGGTCAATCCGGTGCAGACAGAGAAGCTGTACTCGCTGGCACTCGATTATGCCGGTCTGACCGGAACAGAGAGCGTCTGGGATCTGTATTGCGGGATCGGTACGATCTCGCTGTTTCTCGCGAAAAAGGCAGGACAGGTTTATGGCGTGGAGATTGTACCGCAGGCGATCGAGGATGCAAGGCGCAATGCGGCGCTCAACGGCATCACGAATGCACAGTTTTTCGTCGGAAAAGTAGAGGAAGTGCTACCAGCGTTCTATGGTGGCACGCTGCCCGGGCAGGAAGCAGCGGGCTTCTTCGAGTCAGCGGACCATTTTGATTTCACCCCCCAGTCTACAACTGGGAACCAGACAGCATTCGACACGGCAACAGTACTGGAAGCCCAGGCTCCCGCAGACGATGCGGCAACGCGGCGCCCCACCGCAGACATGCGCCATCCGGATGTGATCGTCGTTGATCCGCCGCGCAAGGGCTGCGACGCAGCATGTCTTGACACCATGCTCAAGATGCAGCCCGAACGGATCGTCTACGTGAGCTGCGACTCGGCAACTCTGGCACGTGACCTGCGCATCCTGTGTGATGGCGGATATGAGCTGCGCCGTGTCCGTCCGGTAGACCAGTTTGGGCATACGGTGCATGTTGAGACGGTTGTCTTACTTTCCAAGGGAATGGTCGACAGCAGAAAAGTGAAGGTGGACTTCTCTCTGGAGGATATGGATCTATCTGAATTCAAAGGAAAAGCAACTTATGAGCAGATAAAGGCATATGTATTGGAGCAGACAGGACTTAAGGTTTCATCACTGTATATCGCACAGATTAAGAAGAAGTGTGGACTGGATGTCGGTGAGAACTTTAATTTGCCTAAATCAGAGAATGCAAGACAGCCACGGTGTACACCGGAGAAGGAAGATGCGATTATACAGGCGTTTAGGCATTTTGGAATTGTATAGATTGTGAATAAGTAGTATCGTTTGTCTTTCTTACTGCTAAGTAGCAAAAAAAGGACATTCCTGACCCGTAATTATTACGGGTCAAGGGATGTCTTTTTTGGTTATCTTGGAGTGTTCAAAGGACAAGGTAATGAAACTGAAAATATTAAGACTTATATGAATAATATCTATCTTATCTAATCTAAGAAAAGGTTTTATGTCACTAAGTGGGCAGATGGCTTATTTTTTGTCTGGAAATTGAAAGGATAGCTATGGAACAGCCCAGATGCCACGGTAAAGAGATAAAAAACTCCACACCATCGCAACGATTTATATATCTGTAACGATAAAATGTGTGTTTTGTTATGAGAGTGTGCATTCCCTTTTTTACAAGGGAGGGTTGCTACTGTTTTAAGAATAGGAATGAATAGCGGTATGGTGAACACACAAATAACAACAAATAACAAAAAACAATAGAAGATGAGTTGAAAAACACGAGAGAAATTGGTATGATATAGCATGATTTAGTGTACACATTTTGCTTTGGCTCGGAGGTGAAAAAATGATGGATGTCAGTACGGATAAATGGATTAACATTGACGAAGCAGCAGAATATTTAGGCGTGAAGGCTGGGACTATCCGTGGCTGGATTAGAAACAATAAGGGCATTCCGGCACGTAAGGTTGGAAAGCAATGGAAGTTCAAATGTTCTGAGCTGGACAAATGGATTGAGAGTGGGAAAAGCGCAATGGACTGATTCTGCACTGTGTAGTGACAATATAACAATTAGATTGGAGATTTAAGAGGATTATGGCTGTGAAAAAGTCTGAATTATATTCACTCCTGTGGGAGGCCTGTAATAAATTAAGAGGCGGTGTGGAACCGTCAAGGTATAAAGATTATGTGCTTGTACTGTTGTTCTTTAAGTACGTATCTGATAGATATAAGGGACAACCATTTGCTGAATTTACGGTAAGTCAGGGAGCATCTTTTGATGACCTGATTGCCGCTAAAGGCAAAAGTGATATTGGTGAACGGGTAGACAAGATTCTTCAGAAATTCCTGGAGGACAATAGACTGCAGGGTTCTCTACCAGATGTCAGTTTCAACAATCGTGAGGAGCTTGGTTCTGGAAAGGAACTGGTAGATAGAGTGAGCGGCCTGATTGGTGTGTTCCAGAATCCTGCCATTGACTTTAAAAACAACCGAGCCAGCGGTGATGATATCATCGGTGATGCCTATGAGTATTTCATGATGAAGTTTGCGCAGGAATCTGGTAAGAGCAAGGGACAGTTCTATACACCAAGTGAGGTGTCTCGCATTATTGCCCGCCTGATCGGTATTGGTGACATCAAGCGGATGCCTAACAAAAAATGGACTCTGCACGATCCAGCCGCAGGCAGTGGAAGCCTCCTCATCCGGGCGGCAGATGAAGCGCCTGTGGATGAAAATGGTGATTCTATTGTGACTATTTTCGGACAGGAAAAATACCCGGATACTGCTGGCTTGGCAAAGATGAATTTTGTCTTGCACAACAAGGGAACCGGTGAAATAAAGAGTGGCAATACGCTGGCAGATCCGCAGTACTTGGATGAGTTCGGTGAATTAAAGAAGTTTGATTTTATCGTTATGAATCCGCCTTTCTCCGATAAAGATTGGACAGACGGTATTACGACTACAAAGGATAAGTTCAAAAGATTTGATGGCTTCGGCATTCCTCCGGAAAAGAACGGTGACTATGCGTGGTTTCTTCATGTCCTAAAAGCACTGGACAGCAACGGAAAGGCAGGTATTATCCTTCCACATGGTGTGTTGTTTAGAGGAAATGCAGAGGAGAGTATCCGTATCGAGGTATTGAAGAAAAAATACATTAAGGGAATCGTCAGCCTTCCGGGTAACCTGTTTTATGGCACTGGCATTCCTGCCTGCATTATCATCATCGACAAGGAGAATGCAGATGAACGGGATGGTATTTTTCTGATCGATGCCAGTCGTGGATACAAGAAGGATGGAAATAAAAACAGATTGCGGGAACAGGATATTGAAAAGATCGTTCAGACCTTTACCCACAGACTTGAGATCAAGGGTTATTCTCGTTTTGTTAAATATAGTGATATTTTAGAGGATAACGGGGGTAATCTAAACATTCCGCGTTACATTCAGAAAATAGATGATACTCTGCCGCAGAATATTGCAGCACATCTGAAGGGCGGAATTCCGGGAACTGATGTGGAATCGTTAAAGCGACTGTGGGCCATCTCCCCTGACTTAAAGTTGCAGATTTTCAAGTGTATCGATGAGATACATGATGTATATAATCTTGCATTGCCTTCTGCTTCCATTGAAACAGTGATTGGGCAGGATGGTAATATCTGCACAGAAAAGCAGACAGAAACCGATGAGATATTTGGACAATGGCGAGAATCCGTAAAGGATATTTTGCTTGGCATTGATTCGGGAACAAATCCGAAAGAGCTGATCCGTACCATCTCGGTCATGTTGCTCCATGCTTATGGGGCCACCAGACTTTTGGACAATTATGATGTTTACTGGAACGCAAAGCTCCAGGATGATGTGTATGTCATCAAGGCCGGCGGTTACGAGGTAGGAAGAGAAATCGAGTATGTATATGCACAGAAGAAGGCAAAGGATGAGAGTGGAGAAACTATCACAGTAGATGACACGTCAAAAGTGAAGTATTTTGATGGAGCGCTGATTCCGAGAGAATTGATTGAATCTGTGTATTTTGCAGAGGAATTGTCCGCCATTAATGCTTTGCTGGAACAGTCCGCAACGCTGGAATCTGAACTGGATGAAATGCGGGAAGAAGAATCCGGAGATGATGGACTGCTAAAGGAAGCACTGAACGATAAAGGAGACAGCATTCCAAAAGCGAAGCTGAACGCACGTATTAAAGAATTAGATGCGAAAAAAACATCGAAGGCTATGAGCGTTTTGACACAGTTAGTGGCTCTTTTTGACGCGGGGAAAACTGTCGAGATGGAAGCACTGATCAAAACTGTACCGGAAGTAAAGACGTTTGATCTTCGCAATAAAAATGGTACTTTTGGTAAGGCAAAGCTGAAAGCTGCACTGAAAGTTGCAGCGGAATCTGCAGTTGTACCGGAAATCTATCTGGATGAATACGCAGCGCTGATAGCTTATGCGGAAAAATCAGCAGAAAAAGATACCGTAGATAAAGAACTGAAAGAAGCTCGAAACGCCTTGGATGACAAGGTTGAAGCTAAGTATAGCGAGCTTTCCATTGAGGAAATTAAGCATCTTCTGTTTGATCTCAAATGGATGGCAAAGCTGGAGGCTGATATTTGTGATGAAGTTGAGCAGGTGCTGAACAGCCTGTCCTCTAAGGTTCTTCTGATTGCCAAGCGGTATGAGCATACACTTGGAGAAATCGAGGATAGAACTACAAAATCAAGGGCGGCGGTTATAGCAGCACTGGAAAGGATGGGATACAAATGGTAACTTATCCTGAAAACTGGATACCAATGAAGCTGAAAGATCTGGGGTGTATTCAAATGTGCCGCAGAATATTTCAAAGTCAAACAAAAGCGTATGGAGAAATACCTTTTTATAAAATAAGTACATTTGGGGATAAAGCAGATTCATATATACCGGAAGAGTTATATAAAAGATATAAAATGTTATATCCTTACCCAGAAAAGGGAGATGTTTTGATTTCTGCAGCTGGAACCATTGGAAAAACTATCATTTTTGATGGTAAAGATGCATATTTTCAGGATTCTAATATTGTATGGTTGAAGGTTAACGATAAAATAGATCGCAATTTTTTGTGGTGGTTTTATCGTTCTTATCCTTGGAATGCTTTAGAGGGGACAACCATCCAAAGGTTGTATAACAACATCATTCTCAATACAGAGATACATTTGCCGGAAAAAACAGAGCAAATTAATATTGCAAAGACTCTTTCTAAATTTGACACTTACATCGATGACCTCGCCGAACTGATTGAGAAAAAGCGCAACATCCGCGATGGGGCATTGGAAGATTTGATATGCCAGAGAACACGCATGGAGGGCTTTACAGGAGAATGGGCGAACGTATCTTTTAATCAGGTTATAACACCAAAGGCCAGAATTGGTTGGCAGGGATTGAAGAAGTACGAGTATCTGAAGAGTGGATATAGCTACTTGATTGGAGGCACAGATTTTGAACACGGGACAGTGAGTCTTGATAATATTTCATTTGTTTCACAAGAACGGTATGATATGGATGTAAATATTCAGGTTTCTGAAAACGATGTTTTGGTAACAAAGGATGGAACCATTGGAAAGGTAGCCATTGTTCCTTGTTTAGAAAAGCCTGCAACATTGAATAGCGGTGTGTTCGTCTTTAGGACAAATGACAGATTGATGCCAACATTCCTTTACCGTGTACTGCTATCTTCGGTATTTAAAGGTTTTATTGATACATTGTCTGCCGGGTCAACAATCAAGCATTTATATCAGAAAGACTTAAAAGACTTTGAATTTAAGATGCCTGTGGACTTAGAGGAACAGAAAGCAATTGCAGATGTTCTTACAGCTATGGATGAAGAAGTTGAAGCCTTGGAAAACGAACAAAATAAAATGATTCAAATCAGAGAAGGTGCGATGGATGACCTGTTAACAGGACGCATCCGTCTGAATTTATAGGGAGGTACGAGAATGGCAACGGTAGATCCTGAGAAAAAATTACAAAGCAGAGTCCTGCATTGGCTCAAAGATGATTTGGGCTACACCTATATCGGAGATTTGAGGGATATCGATAATACTCCAATCAAGGAAGATTTGCTTTCGGCAAATCTGAAAAAGCGCGGCTATACCGATGACCAGATTAAGACAGCTATAGGAGAGCTGGTAACCAAGGCTGGTAATCAGGTGGACACCTTATATCAGATCAACCGCAGTGTCTATTCTCTGCTCCGTTATGGACGTCAGGGTACAAAGGATGCACATGGTAATAGACCTACGGTTCACTATATCGATTGGGTGAATCCTGAAAACAACGATTTTGCTGTTGCCCAGGAAGTGACGGTTTTATGTGCAAATCATCGAGAACACAAACGTCCTGATGTTGTGCTGTATGTTAACGGCATTGCAATGGGTATGTTTGAACTAAAAAAATCCTGTGTTAGCGTTGGAAACGGTATTCGTCAGCTTCTGACAAACCAAAAGCGTGAAAATATCCTGAATTTCTTTAGCGCAGCCCAGATTCTTTTTGCAGGAAATGAGGCAGAAGGATTGCATTATGGTACGATCAATACCTCGCAGAAATTTTACCTCAAATGGAAAGAAGATAAAAAGGCAGCAGATGATCTGTCGGCAGAAATCAAATTGCTACAGGTCAAGGAGGTTAACCGTCTGAGAGATGGCGTAGTTTCTATGTGCCAGAAGGAGCGTTTTCTTTCGTTGATTCATGATTTTATTATTTTCGATGCAGGAATCAAGAAGGTCGCACGACACAATCAGTATTTTGCAAATCTGGCGGCACGGAAACGAATTCAGGACGGCGAGGGCGGTATCATCTGGAATACACAGGGTTCTGGCAAATCCTTAATCATGGTATGGCTGACAAAGTGGATTATCGAGAATATTGCAGATAGTCGTGTTGTTGTAATCACAGACCGAGAAGAGCTGGACACCCAAATCAGAGATCAGTTTGTTGATGTGGATGAAAAGGTACGCAGAGCAAAGAGTTGTGCAGACCTTCGGACAATCTTGGATAAAAACGAGGATTCTATCATCTGTTCGCTGATTCATAAATATGGACACAACGCAGGAAACCAGTCTGATATCGACCAGTATCGGAAGGAGCTTCTGAAAGACCTGCCGAAGGATTTTAAGGCGAAGGGCAATATTGTAGCCTTCATTGACGAATGCCATCGTACAAATTCCGGCAAGCTGCATGAAGCAGTTAAGACGCTTATGCCAGATGCCATACTGATTGGCTTCACCGGGACACCGTTATTGAAAACAGATAAAAAGTCCAGCATCGAAACTTTCGGTACATACATTCACACATATAAATTTGATGAAGGCGTAGAAGATGGAATTGTCCTTGATCTGCGCTATGAAGCACGCGATGTGGATCAAGACCTTTCGAGTCAGGATAAAGTCGACTTGTGGTTTGAAAACAAAACAAGGGGTCTGACAGAACGGGCAAAACAGCAGCTCAAACAGAGCTGGACATCAATCAACAAGCTCTACAGTTCCAAACAGAGGCTTGAAAAAATTGCATCTGATATCGTGTTCGATATGAGCCTAAAGCCGAGACTTAAAGATGACCGCGGAACTGCTATGCTTGTTGCAAACAGTATTTATGAGGCTTGCAGATACTGGGAAATCTTTATGAGCATGGGATTTACTAAGTGTGCCATCGTCACATCATACGAACCGACAACGCAAAGTGTCAGAACGGCAACTTATGATCCTATGCAGGAGAGCGAGGACGAGTACAAGAAGAAAATATACGAACGAATGCTCAATGGCAAAAAGCTGTCTGAATTCGAAGAAGAAGTAAAGGTTAAATTTATTGATGAGCCGGCGCAGATGAAACTGCTGATTGTAGTGGATAAACTGCTGACTGGCTTTGATGCTCCGAGTGCAACTTATCTATATATTGATAAATCCATGCGCGATCATGATCTTTTCCAGGCTATTTGTCGTGTTAACCGACCGGATGGAGAAGACAAGGATTATGGATACATTGTAGATTATATGGATTTGTTCCGCAATGTGCAGCTTGCTGTAGCGGATTATACCTCAGAGGCGTTTGACGGATATGATAAAGAAGATGTCGAAGGTCTGATTAAAAATCGCTACGATGAGGCAAATTCTGAATTGACAGGAACATTGTCATCATTGGATGCACTGGTCGAAAATGTTCCGGCACCGCAGGCAGATACAGATTACATAGAATATTTTTGTGGCGAGGATAGCGAAAGTGATGAGAAGACTGCTCGGAGGGATACTCTTTATGGGCTGACAGCGTCTCTTTCTCGTTCTTTTGCAAATTGTTGCGATCGACTTGTATCAGATTATGGATATACAGAGGAGGATGTCGAGCATCTGCGCAGAGAGATTTCAGGATATAACAAAATCAAGGAAATGATTAAACTGGCAAGTTGCGATTA
>CALBJL010000078.1 GCA_937893485.1 uncultured bacterium
TGATCGACGGCGTATAATAGCGCTTTTTGCTCTTATTCAGGTATTTCAGCATCCCAATCGCTGTAATATCATTCGCACAATAGATTCCGGTCGGATAATGCTCCAGCTTCATCAGCCGCTCCATCGCCTCATAGCCTTCGATTTCGCTTTGTTTTGTATTGATAATATAGTCCGCATCGACCTCCAGCCCATGCTTTTCCAGCGTCTCCAGATAGCCCCGGTAACGCGCCTCGTTATTGCAGGAACCGACATATCCGATGCTTTCATGCCCCAGAGAAATGAGATATTCGACTGCCGTGCTTGCAATCTGGTTTCCATTGCAGATCACTTCATCCACTGCTCCGTTCGCCGCATCACGGTTGATATATACGGTACTCTTGTATTTCTGTGCGAGCTTCTTTAACGCATCGCGGTTACATTTTCCGATAATCACCAGTCCATCGGCATGTCCGGCTGTCTCCTCCAGCATCCGGTCAATGATCGTATCTACGTGCTCATACTTGCATCGCTTATCATCCGAAAAAATGGAATAGTACCATACTTTGGTGAGAATACTTCCCCAGCGATGGATCTCGCTCTCCACAACACGCAGCAGTTCCCGGAAAAAAGGGTCTGATCCTGCGGTATCCACACGTGTCATCAATACATTGATATAATACGTTTTCTGCTCCTGTGGCTTAGTCTTTGTCTTTAGATTGCGCGCTGCCTCATTGGGAACATAATTCATCCGCATGGCAGCATTCCATATTTTATCCCTCAGCCCCGGTGAGGAGCATTTGTAATCCGGATTATTTAATACCCGCGAAACTGTCGATATCGATACTCCGACTTCCTTTGCAATGTCTTTAATTGATGCCATATGACCGCCTCTTTATATGTAACGATTTTCTTATATCATATAAAACACCTATGTTTACTATGTTTTTGTCTACTATAAAATATTTGCCACATTCTGTCAACGGGGAATGATCCAATGACACCGGCTATATAACCATACTGTCTGTCTGGCTCAGCGCCTCATTGATGATCACTTCCACCGGCTCTTTTCCATCGTCGCCAGCATCGCCCACCAGATACAGCTTCTGCACAAATACGTCCACCTGCTCGCCCTCCTGAATGACCGGCTGACCGATCTGCCGCAGCGCAGTCACAGTATTTCCTTTCAGATTGATCGTCAGCTCCATCACATTTCCCCGGAAAGCACTTCTTTTTACAGTGCCTTTTTCTGCGGAAACCGGATACGGATTCAGCTCGCCCTGTTTATACACGGTCAGAAATTCCGGCCGGATGATCGCGCGCCTGCCCTCTGTGGCGTTGGCAAAGCCTTTGAAATTTTCGTAATGGGAAATCTCCGCCGGCTGACCGAGAAATCTTGCGACAAAGGCACTCTGCGGATTGCTGTAGATCTCGTAGGGTGTTCCGATCTGCTCCACCTGTCCGTGATTTGTGACAATGATCTGATCCGCCACCTCGATTGCCTCATCCTGATCATGCGTGACAAAAATGCTTGTGATTCCAACCTGATTGATCAACTCCCGCAGCCATAACCGCAGTTCCTTGCGCACTTTTGCATCGATGGCTGCAAACGGTTCATCCAAAAGCAGCAGCTGCGGCTGCGTCGCCAATGCCCGCGCAAACGCGACTCTCTGGCGCTGTCCCCCGGACAACTGCCTCGGATAACGGTTTTCCATGCCTTTTAATCCGACCAGCTCGATGAGCTCCTCCGTCCGGTTTTTGATCTCCGCTTTGTCGTACTTTTGAATTTTCATGCCGAATGCGATATTTTCATATACCGTTTTATAGCGGAACAACGCATAATTTTGAAAAACAAACCCAATGCCGCGTTTGCTCGCCGCGATCCCGTCCACCTGTCTGCCGTCAATATAGATTGCGCCGGAATCTGCACTTTCGAGCCCCGCCAGAATACGCAGAATCGTTGTCTTTCCACTTCCACTCGGCCCGAGCAGACCGATCAGCCTGCCTTTTTCAATCGAAAAGCTCACATGGTCTGATGCCTTGAAATCTCCATACGTCTTTGTGATATCCTTTAATTCCACATATGCGTTTGTATGCTCCATGGTCTATGCCCCCTCTTTCTTTCCGCGGTATTCCAAAATGTTGCGTGCCACAAGGATGATAATTGCCAGAATAACCAGAATCGATGACATCGCAAATGCACCGGTAAAATCGAATGCCTGATACAACAGCTCAATATACAGCGGCATTGTATTGGTAATGCCCCGCAAATGTCCCGACAATACCGATACCGCACCGAATTCTCCCATCGCGCGCGCCGTGCAAAGCACGATTCCGTACAGCAATGCCCACCGGATATGCGGCAATGTAATCTGTGTAAAAATCTGAAATCCATTGGCACCCATGAGTGCCGCTGCCTCTTCCTCATCATTTCCTGCCGCCGTGAGCACCGGAATGATCTCACGCGAGATAAACGGAAATGTCACAAAAATTGTCGCGAGCACAATGCCCGGAACCGCAAATATGATCTGTATATCCAGCTTTTGCAGCAGCGGATACAACGCGCTCTGTCTGCCGAAGGTCAATACAAAAATCAGTCCCGCGATGATCGGAGAAATCGTTAGCGGCAGGTCGATCAGCGTCGAAATGACCTTCTTACCGTGAAATGTAAATTTTGTGATCAGCCATGCCGCAAAAATTCCAAATACTGTGTTGACCAACACCGTAAGTAACACGACTTCCAGTGTAAGCACGATCGCCTTCACCGCATAAGGGTCTGATACGGATTTCAGATACACGTCCCAACCCTCACGCAGTGCCGTCACCAATACATAGATCAGCGGGAGCACCAGAAACACCGCAAGAAATACAATCCCGGCAAATATCAAAAGCCATTGCGTAATGTTTTTTCCCTTTTCTTCCTTTTTTCCAGTCATACTCATTGCTCTCCCTCACTATTTCATGCCGCTGATGATCCTTGATGCCCTGCTTTGGATGACCGCATTTACAAATAAAATGGCAAATGCAAGCAGTAACATCACAAGTGCAATGGATGTCGCACTTGCATAATCATATTCCTGTAGCTTCGCCATAATCATCAATGGCGCAATCTCTGTTTCATACGGCGTATTACCGGCTATAAATACGACACTTCCATACTCGCCAATGCTCCTTGCAAAAGCCATCGTAAATCCTGCAACCAGTGCCGGAAAGATCTCCGGCAAAATGACCTGCACAAAAATCTGCCGGTTTGAGGCACCAAATAAACTGGCTGCCTCCTCATACTCTTTATCTACTTTTTCAAGAACCGGCTGGACACTGCGCACCACAAATGGGATACCGACGAAAACAAGAGCAATAGTGATTCCGAGTCTGGTGTAGGCAACCTTGATACCAAACCGTCCAAAAATACTGCCTACCCAGCCATTTGGCACGGTAAGATGTGTCAATGCAATACCTGCGACCGCAGTCGGCAGGGCAAACGGCAGCTCGATCAGACCGTCCACGATACGTCTTCCCGGAAACCGATAGCGAACCAGAATCCACGCAAGGACGGTTCCCATCACAGCATTGATCGAAGATGCAATCAATGCCGTTTCAATACTGACTTTGTAACTGGATAATACTCTGGGTCTGGTAATGGTCTCTATAAATTCACGCGGCGACAATTTTGCCGAAAAGATCACCAGTGAGCACAATGGAATAACTACGATGAACCCTAAAATTGCCATCACAATTCCAAATGAAAGCCCAAATCCCGGTATCACATGTTTCCTCTTGTTTTTCATCATTCTCCC
>CALBJL010000079.1 GCA_937893485.1 uncultured bacterium
ATGCACTTGCGGGAGCTGCAAATACGAGATATGATGCTCACATGTCTCAGAAATGTTATATAAATAGTTTTGCAAACACCGATTGCAGGTGATTACAAGAAAGGAGGATACCGATGAGCGAACAGGAATTATTAGAGCGTGGCAAGCGCCGCACAAGACGTATATTGATCACGGTATCCGTACTTTTTATCGTTGTGATGTTAGTCGTACCGCTCGCGGCGGTGCTCGTGAACGCACTGAGTGAGGGCTGGAGGTTCTACATACAGGCGGTCACGACAGAGTATGTGCGCAGCGCCCTGTTTGTCACGGTGCTGGCGACAGTGATCGCAGTCGTTGTGAATACGTTTTTTGGCATCTGTGCCGCATGGCTGCTCACAAAGTTCAGCTTTAAAGGAAAACAAGTGCTGGCGACGCTGATCGACATTCCGTTTTCGATCTCGCCGGTCATCGTGGGTCTGTCGTATCTGATGACGTTTGGCAGACTCGGATGGTTCTATCCGGTGATCCGGGCATTCAACCAGCAGTTCGGCACGGATATCCGCATTACATTTGCGGTGCCGGGGGTCGTGCTGGCGACGATCTTTGTCACGTTTCCGTTCGTATCGCGGGAGCTGATTCCGGTACTGAACACACAGGGAAAGGACGAGGAGGAAGCGGCTGCACTCATGGGTGCCGGGGGCTTTACGATTTTCCGGCGGATCACACTTCCGCAGATGAAGTGGGGACTGATCTACGGCATCATCCTCTGTACGGCGCGCGCGCTCGGTGAGTTCGGCGCGGTCAATGCATTGTCCAAGACGAGAGGTGAGACTTTCACACTGCCGCTTGAGATCGATGCGCTGTACATGTCGGGCACGGATACATCGATCACGGCAGCGTTTGCGGTATCATCCATTCTGGTGATCCTGGCGGTCATCATTCTGTTTGCCAGAAATATTTTAGAGCATAAAGATAAAAATAGAGGTCAGGCGAGGGAGACAAAAGATGTACGTTGAAATGAAAAATATCTATAAACAATACGGTGATTTCCTCGCCTCGGACAATGTGAGCTTCGGCGTGGAAAAGGGACGGCTGGTGGCATTGCTCGGTCCGTCGGGCAGCGGCAAGACGACACTGCTTCGCATGATCGCAGGACTGGAAACACCCAATGCCGGAGACATCTACATTGATGGACAGCGCATGAATGACATTCCCGCAGCAAAGCGCGGCATCGGTTTCGTCTTTCAGAATTATGCATTGTTCCGGTATATGACCGTCTTTGACAATGTCGCTTTCGGACTGGAGCTGCAAAAGCTGCCGAAGGCACAGATCAAAGAAAGGGTCATGGAGTTGCTGGAACTGACCGGACTGTCCGGCATGGAAAAGAGATACCCCAATCAGCTCTCCGGCGGGCAGCGCCAGCGTGTCGCATTCGCGCGGGCGCTTGCACCGAATCCCCAGGTGCTTCTGCTGGATGAGCCGTTTGCCGCGATTGATGCAAAGGTGCGCACAGAGCTGCGCAGCTGGCTCAAAGAGATGGTAGAAAAGCTGGGCATCACGAGTATCTTCGTCACACACGATCAGGACGAGGCAGTCGAGGTGGCAGATGAGATCATCATTACGAACCACGGCAGGATCGAGCAGATGGGTACACCGCTTGATATTTATAAAACACCTGCGACACCGTTTGTAGCACAGTTTATCGGACGCTCCTCCGTCGTGGAGGAATACGACAGGCTAAAGGGCTTTGACCGAATCAAGGGTGCTGACCGGGCGGTGATCCGACCGGAATTTGTCAAGATCTCAAGGAGCGGCAAGCTCAATCAGTACGTGAGTGCCGCAGAGACCGGAGTCGTGACCGATGTCATGTTCCGTGGCAACCGCATGGATGTGACGGTCGACATCAACGGTATCCGCATTGTCGGAGAGCGGTCACTCGAAAAGGATCTGGTCTCGGTCGGCGAGACCGTACATGTGCTGATCTACCGGTTATATATTTTTGACAATGAACAGACGTACCTGATGGAAAATCAGGCGATGCAGGAACAGGATGTATTCTACATCTAATAAACGGAGGAAGATATGCAGACAGGGGCTACACAGACAAATTTGGTACAGATACAGGAAAAGAAAATCCTGCACACCGATGTGCTGATCATCGGCGGCGGTACAGCCGGCTGCTATGCGGCGCTCACACTTCGGGAGCATTCCGGTTGCTCGATCGTGATCGCTGAGAAAGCAAACATCAAGCGCAGCGGTTGTCTGGCGGCGGGTGTGAACGCGATCAATGCCTACATTGTAGACGGTCAGAAACCGGAAGATTATGTAAACTACGCAAAGCGTGATGCGGACGGCATCGTGCGTGAGGATCTGCTGCTGACGATGTCGGAGGGACTCAACCGTGTGACAGAGAAGATGGAGCGGCTCGGTCTGGTGATCTTAAAGGACGAAAACGGAAAATACGTTGCCAGAGGCAACCGGAATATTAAGATCAACGGAGAGAACATGAAGCCGTTGCTCGCACAGGCGGTCGAAGCACTGCCCGATGTTACGATCTTAAATCGTGTCAATATCACCGATTATATCGTGGCAGACAATACGATTCAGGGAGCGTTTGGTTTTTCAATGGAGGAGCCCATCGCCTATGAGATCCGGGCGAAAAAAGTGCTCTGTGCGACCGGAGGTGCCGCAGGACTTTATCGACCCAATAACCCCGGCTTTTCCAGACATAAAATGTGGTATCCGCCGTTCAATACCGGAGCGGGCTACGCAATGGGTATCAACAGCGGTGCGGAAATGACAACCTTTGAGATGCGTTTTATCGCGCTCCGGTGTAAGGATACGATCGCACCGACTGGAACGATCGCACAGGGTGTCGGAGCGAAGCAGGTCAACGCAAAAGGCGAGGTTTACGAGACACACTACGGGCTGACGACTTCGGAGCGTGTATACGGAACCGTCATGGAAAATCTGCAGGGCAGAGGACCGTGTTACCTGCGCACCGAGGGCATTACAGCGGCGCAGGATGAGTCACTGAAAAAGGCATATCTGAACATGGCACCGAGCCAGACATTGAAATGGCTCGAATCCGGAAAAGATCCGAGTGAGCAGAATGTCGAGATTGAGGGTACGGAGCCGTATATCGTAGGCGGGCACACCGCCAGCGGTTACTGGGTAGATACGAACCGTGAGACAACGATCCATGGACTGTATGCGGCGGGTGATGTCGCAGGCGGATGTCCGCAGAAATACGTGACCGGAGCGATGGTCGAGGGCGAGATCGCGGCAGAGCATATCTCAGAGCAGCTTGCGAAAGAAGCAGCGCAGCAGGAACAACCCACACCGGAATCAGAAACGGAGCAGCAGGAACTCGATCAGAAAGCCGCAGAGTATGAGCGTTATCTGAATAAACAGCAGCCGTTATTTACGACGGAGCAGCTGGAAGAAGCGATGCAGAAGGTAATGGACAACTACGCCGGAGGCATCTCGACCCATTATCAGTTCAACGAGCAGCAGTTAGCGCTCGCGGAGGAAAAGATCCGGCAGCTCATAGAGCTTGCGGAGGATCTGAGCGCATCCGATATGCATGAGCTCATGTTTATTTATGAATTGAAGGAACGGCTGACCGTATGTCTGTCCGTGATCGCGCATCTGGGCGCTCGCAAGGAAACACGCTGGCACAGCTTCGCAGAGAATCTCGATTACCCGGAAAAGAGTGATGAGTGGCTGCGGTACGTGAATTCAAAGATGGAGAACGGAAAGCTGCAGATCATTTACAGAGATCTGGTTGGAAGGGAGGAACGCTATGAGCATCGCGATTGATCAAACGCTATGTAAGGCATGCGGCGCATGTGAAAAGGTCTGCCCCGGCAGCCTGATAAAGCAGCGTGCGGACGGCATCGCCTATATCAAATATCCAAAGGACTGCTGGGGCTGTTCTTCCTGTATCAAGGAATGTCATTTCGGAGCGATCGCCCTGTATCTGGGAGCAGATATCGGAGGCATGGGCAGCCGGATGCAGGTGCAGTCGAAAGGCGACGAGCTCTACTGGAATCTGACCAGACGGGATGGCAGCCACGAGCAGATCGTGATCAATAAAAAGGAATCAAATAAATATTAAATAAACAGCTACAAAATGAGAGAGTAAGAGTGATTGCGGTTTGTTTTTACCGGTATCGGAGAAAGCCGCAGCCGCTTGAGGAAAGGAAGGTAATAGCGATGAGTGGATTATCACATCTTGATGAACTGGAGGCAGAGGCGATCTACATTATCCGTGAAGTAGCGGCAGAGTGTGAAAAGCCTGTCATGCTCTACTCCATCGGAAAAGACAGTTCCGTGATGTTACATCTGGCAATGAAAGCATTTTATCCGGAGAAACCGCCGTTTCCATTTTTACATGTAAATACAACGTGGAAGTTCAA
>CALBJL010000080.1 GCA_937893485.1 uncultured bacterium
TAAATGTTCGGCAATCTCATAACTGTTTTGACATCCGTCTTGATGCGATTGTATCAGATCAGCCAGTGGGATCATTTTAGTGTATGCCCAGATCCGTGCGCGTCGTTCCTGCTTGCGATTCTCTGTTATCGTCTGATCCATGATGTCGCCAACGGTCGTGTAATGGTGTCCAAGCTCTTCTGCCAGTACACATGCCTTTTCGGATTCCATGTACATGTTTTTGTTAAGTGCAATAGTGCCATCACAATATAATCCTTTTAATCGCGTACCGGACAAATCAAACTGATCGGTAACGATCACATTTGATTTGTCGGCAACATTTAGCAATTCTTCGTATTTACTCAAGGCGTATTCACCTCTGTTTCTATGCAGCGCTCTGAAAATCTACGACAGCAATTTCAGTCAGCATAGTCTTTAACTTATCTACGATAGATTCGATTTTCAACATGGTAGTACCATTGATAAACTCTTCACCGCATTGGTTGCATTTGATGCATGGTACATTCTTAATGATAATGTAACAGTCGTTGTACGATGTCATGTAGGTAGTTGTGGAAGCGGTCATATCGCCTTTGCATAAAAAACATTTCATAAATTATTCCTCCCTTCGGGTTTTAAGATCATCGTGCCATTTCTCGTGTGCAGGATAGTAAGCTGTGACAATCCAAAGCTGCTCACCATTGGTACCTACTACGGTATGTAGTGGTTTGCTGGTATTTTTGTTTCCGAGTGTAAGGCAGCTTGGATATGGATAATCATTAGGATATTGTTCTATGATTTCCCCGGTCATTATGCAGTCTATAACCTCTTTCAGAGAAATGCCGCGTTGCTCCAAACGTTTTGCAGCATGTATGGTCATTATAATATTTTCTGGTATACATATCTTTTGTAGTTCTTCTATGGTTAATTCCAATGTATTCACCTCCTACGAAAAGAATAATCTTATATATGTCCAATATAACGGACTATTTGCGATTTGATTTAACGAAAGCGGCAAATTCTTTGATTTTATTGAGCTCTTCTTCAGTGTATTCATCGCCATCGAAATGAGCTGCCATAGTATTAGGATTGATAATTTTGGTAGTTTTATTTGTTCGTCCAAGCAAAAAATCGATATCAACATTAAAATAATCAGCAATAGATTCTAAAATTTCAAAATTGGGTTGACGCTCACCACGCTCGTACATGTTTACAGCACTTTTAGATATTCCAAGCGCATCAGCGAGTTCTTGTTGAGACATATTTTTTTCTGTTCTCAATAGTTTCAGTATTTTATCAAATTGAGCCATATGCAATACCTCCGCATGTCTATATCTGCATTATACACAATACGTGTTCTAAAGTAAATATAAAAATGCACAAAATGTGCTTGACATGCGTGCACAGAGCGTGCATATTAAGTTTAAGCACGAAACGTGCTCGATTGGAGGTGAAAAATTGAACAAGCAAGCTATAGCTGAAAGGCTTGTAAAGCTACGCGGCAAAAAAAGCAGGGAAACTGTTGCAAAAGCGTGCGGAATCAGTATATCAGCGCTTGCCATGTACGAGCAGGGAGAGCGAATCCCTAGAGATGATATTAAAATGAAACTCTCTAAGTATTACAAGCGTACAGTTGATTTTATTTTTTTTGATCAATAAGAGCACAAAACGTGCGCTGCAGAGAGCGAGGAGGTGAGGGCGTGAAGATATTCAAAACAGATTTACGCATGAAGTATGTGATTGCCGAGACCGACGGAAGAATGATTACAGTATCTTTCTATGATACGTTTTGGAAGGGTGTACACAATGTTTCAGTACGTGCTATTGGAGCGGAAAAAATAAAAATCAAAAGCACCTATCCCGGCTTTGTTCAAAGATTCCGAGAGGTGGTGCTTTTAATAAAAGTTGAATTAGAGAATGCGGTAAATCGAATATCCAAGTGCAGAAGATAGTTTCTCAATAGAACCGTATGCTACTAATTCGTTGAGCAACTTTAATTCAGAAGCCCTGACGGACATATCGTTAGAAAAATTGAATTGGGAAGTACCGTCATTAGAAGTGTTTTGCTGTAGTTGGAATAAAATTTCTTCTTTGTTCATTGAAAGCCCCTTTCTTTTGTACTTGGTATGGCAGTGCCTGTAAGGAAAGGATAACACCAGAGTAGAAAATAGGCAATAGTCAGTGAGGAGGTGAGAGCGTGAAGCAGGAACGGAAAAAGATGACACCGTTAGAATTCCAGAACTATCTGGAAGAACTTAAAAGAGTACAACGGAAGGAAGATATCGCATTTAAAATAATGCTATTTGTATCGGGTGTAGTGATTGTAGGAAATATCATATGGTTGGCTATTCTTTTAAACTCTTGATGCTGTCACTAACTTGATAGATAGAATTCCGAATCGATTCTAAACGTCCGGTGAGTGCAAAATCAGGTTGTTGGGAGATTTCAATTTGTTTGAGCATGAGATCAGTTTGTTTGTGTGTTTGTCGAGCAGAGTAGATAGCGCATCCTACACTGATAGAAGTTAAATCATTGTTTAGGAAAATATTTCCGGAAATAATGACAAAAAATGTGAGAGAATGTGACAAAAATTTTGAGCGGCTACAATATGGCAATGAATATGGGGTGGCATTAGATGAGTAAAAATTATAACAAAGTGAAAGAATATTATGATCGTGGGCTGTGGAGCAAAACGCGCGTTTACAATGCCGTAGGTAAGTGGATCAGCGCAGATGAATATCAGGAGATCACTGGAGAGGAATATACGTCCGAATGATCCGTCTATGCCCTATAATGGAAAGAAAAGCCATATAGGGTATAGGGGGAAACGATCGTGGAAGAAAAATTTAGGGTTGAACTGTTAGGAATACTGGATAAATGCATGGCAAAAGAGCAGATCAGGGAGGTGGACATGGCTCTGACTGTTCTTTTCCGGCGCTACGAGGTGAGTGAGCGTTCTACTGGACTGGCACTTGTGAATGAGCAAAGTAACGACAAAATACTGAACACGTATATAGCGTCCATGCGCTTAGAGGGGCATTCAGAGCACACATTAGAGCAGTACAGCGATGCGGTTCGTAAGCTGTTGCAGGACATTCCAAAAGACTTCTCAGAGATCCGAACAAATGATGTTCGATACCATTTGGCGAGGTACCAGAGCACACACAAGGTCAGTGCGGTAACGGTGGACAACAAGCGGCGTTTTTTATCAACCTTTTTTGCATGGTTGACTGCAGAGGAAATCATTCCGAAGAATCCTATGCTGAGGATAAAAAGGATCAAGCAAAAGAAGGCAGATAAAAAGCCGTTTTCGGCGTCTGAATTAGAGAAGATCCGGGACAATCTACGGACATCTCGTGAAAAGGCATTAGTAGAATTTTTGCTATCTACTGGCTGTAGGGTATCAGAGGTTGCTAATCTGCAGATAGGCAATATTGATTTTCGTGCCGGAGAGTGCACAGTGCTTGGCAAAGGAAATAAGGAGCGCACGGTATATATCAGTGATAATGCT
>CALBJL010000081.1 GCA_937893485.1 uncultured bacterium
TATGTGATAGGAAATTCCTATTACATAAAATGCTCCGCAAGGATCGCACTGCGTCGGTTTACTTTTGTGCTGTATGACCTTGCACAAATAAAAAAGAAGTACACGTGAACATTCTGAAATAAATAAAAAATACTTGAAAAATAGTGAAAATACACAAAAAATAAGGTGCACACAGAAAGAAAGCAAGAGAAAAATAGTCATTATTCCGAAAAAATTATTTCCGATTGACAATGACGCGAAAAAGATATATGCTGAATTTATCTGAGAAATGTACACGTGTACATTTTGAAAAACAAGAAAAAATACAAAGAAAGAGGAGGGTTTTTGTATGAAGAACACAAAGAAATTTCTGGCAATCGGGCTGTCTGTGATCATGGCACTGTCGATGACTGCCTGCGGCTCCGGCGCTAAGACGGATGATGCTGCGGAAACGGATGATTCCGCCAAGACGGATGATGCCGCAGCGGCTGACCAGAACACAGACGACGGGAACGCAGGTGACACCGCATCGAATGATCCGGTCACCATATCCTTCTGGAACAGCTTTACAGGTGCTGACGGAGATATGCTCGTAGATCTCGTGGATCGTTTCAATCAGGAGAACGAGGACAACATCACGGTAGAGATGGATATTTCTTCCGATTTTGACAGCCAGTTGTCAACCGCGTTTGCCGGAGGTACAGGTCCGACGATGATCTTGAGCTCCAGTGCATACCGTTTTACATACGGAGATTATTTGCAGAATGTGCAGGATATTTTTGATCAGACATCACTTGACAAATCGGATTTCATCCAGTCCTATCTGGACTACTGTTCAGAGCCGGATTATTTATATTTTGTTCCGTTTCAGGTCGTAGGCTATTACATGTACTGGAACAAGGATCTGTTCGAGGCGGCAGGTCTTGATCCGGAGACACCGCCCACGACATGGGATGAGTGGGAGAGCATGGCAGAAAAGCTCACGGATGAGAGCAAAAATGTATACGGCTCCGGTATCTCCTATGATTATGCTTATCAGATCGCCCACATTATGCAGCGCTTCGGCGGACTGGCAGTGACCGGAGAGGATGGCAACTGGACGGTCAACTTTGAGGGAAATGAGGGATATGCAAAGTTCCTCAATATGTATAAAAATATGATCCAGAACGGATACAACCCGCTCGAGGCAGACACCGACTCTATGGCGAGCGCCGGACAGATCGGACTGACGATCGGCGGACCGTGGGTAACATCCGGACTTGACACCGCAGGTGTGAATTACGGTATCGGTCTGATTCCGCAGGGAGATGCCGGCGATATGAACTCTGTAGAGGTACTCGGATTTGCAGTGACGACCGCAGCGGGTGATGCCGAAAAGCAGGCGGCTTATAAGTTTATCGAGTGGTGGAATACGCAGGATGCCGAGGGCAGCAGTCCGGCGCTTGAGTGGTCACTGGCAAACGGTTTCCCGGCTTACACCTATTCGGTTCAGGAAAATGAGGCATATCAGGCGAGTGAAAAGCTGAGTGCAATGTCAGCCGCAAATCCCGATGCGCCGACAGACTTCATCGTAGATTCCAGCTTCCCGGGTGTCAATACGATCGTAAACGATGTGATTCCCGAGATGATGAACGCGGTTGCATTCAGTGATACACCGGTGGATGAAGTATTGAAAAATGCACAGCAAACAGCAGAGGCAGCCTTTAAATAACAGGTATGAATGCAGAAGGGGGCAGCACGGCATAGCTGCCTCCTTTGGTCTGTATAGATATAGTTTGGAGAAATGATATGAGGGAGATAATAAAGTATTGGAATAAGCCGAAAAGAAGTGCATATCTTTTTTTGGCACCATCAATCATATTGCTGGTATTGTTTAGCGTGATTCCGTTGCTGGTCGCATTTGGGCTGAGCCTGTTTGATGTCCCGATCACGATGAATACCGCAAAATTTATAGGATTGCAGAATTTCGTGGAGGCATTTCATGACAGCCGTTTTTTAAACAGTCTGAAGGTAACGGTCATTTTTACTGGAATCGAGGTACCGATTCAGGTATTCGGAGCGATTGTAGTGGCAGCGTTTATTACGAAAAACAATATGCATAATAAGTTGTTCCGCGCTATCTATTTTCTGCCGGTGATCTGTTCCGCAACGGCGATCGGAATTATGTGGAAAATGATTTTGCATTCCAATATCGGATTTATTACAGCGGTTCTTCAGTCGATGGGATTCGGAAAGATCAACTTTTTAAATACGCCGGGGCTGACGATTTTTGTAGTGAGCTTCATTTCGATCTGGAGGAGCTTCGGAATCTCTGCGATCATTTATGTGACGGCGATCCAGCAGGTGTCGCGGTCACTGTATGAGGCTGCCGAGATGGATGGTGCAGGCAAGATCCGGCAGTTTTTCCATATCACGGTGCCGTCCATACGTCCGACCTTCTGGTACATACTGATGACCCGGTTTGCGGGCGCATTGCAGATCTTTGACATCATTTATATCACGACGAACGGCGGACCGAATTATACGACGGAGTCCACCGTGACCTATATTTATTCGCGGGCATTTTCGTCCAGCTCCAGTATGGGTTATGCATCGGCAATGTCTGTGATTTTATTCGTGATCATTATGGTAATCACCGTATTGATGTACCGCAAGATGAATGAGGAGGATTAGGATGTATAAAAAGGATGTTCAGTTAAAGAGTAAGATCGCATATCTTCCCGTATTTTTGTTTCTGGTTTTTCTGGCGGTTCTGGTATTGCTGCCGGTTATCTGGATGGTATTCAGTGCGTTTAAGCCGGAAAAAGAAATCATTTCATGGCCGCCGACATTTTTTCCGGCAGCGCTGACATTAGAGAATTTTGTGGCAGTACAAAACCGTATCCATATTTCGCGCTATATTCTGAATTCGGTCATTTACGCCGGAGGGACGACGCTGCTCGCGGTAGTTGTCAACAGCATGGCAGGCTATGCGTATGCATTTTATGAATTTAAGGGAAAAACGGGGCTTTTTCTGCTGACGCTCGCGACAATGATGGTGCCGTTTCAGGTGATCATGGTACCGCTGTTCCTCGTCGTATTTAAAATGGGGATGTATGATTCCTACTGGGGACTGATTATACCGCGCGTGGCGGTTGCCGGTTCGATCTTTATGATGCGCGCGGCGTTTGCGGGTATTCCGAAAGAGCTGGCGGAGGCTGCCAGAATCGACGGGCTCTCGGAATTCGGTATTTTCTGGCGGATCATGATGCCGCAGGTAAAACCGGCTGCGATCACGTTGATGATACTCAGCATCAACGGTTCATGGAATGACCTGTTATGGCCGATGATTATTACGAGCCGGACACAGATGCGCACCCTCGCGAACGGACTGGCGCTGTTTATCGGGCAGAATACGATCGAATACGGGGCGGCATTTGCAGGTGCACTCATATCGCTGTTACCGATGTTTGTGCTGTATATGATCGGTCAGAAATATTTTGTGGAAGGAATGGCTGGCGCAGGACTCAAAGGCTAAGGAGATAGGTATGTTAAAAGGTAACGTATATTGTGACAGAAAATTTGTGGCGGGCAGCATCGATCCACGCATGTATGGATCGTTTCTCGAGCATATGGGGCGCGTGATCTACACGGGGATCTATGAGCCGGGACACGCGCTGTCGGATGACGAGGGATACCGCACCGATGTGATGGAGGCGGTGAAGCGGATGGGAGTGACTGCGGTTCGCTATCCGGGCGGCAATTTTGTCTCCGCGTATCACTGGGAGGACGGCATAGGAGCGAAGGAGCAAAGACCGCGCAAGCTCGATCTGGCGTGGCGCTCGATCGAGACGAACGAGTTTGGCACGGATGAATTTGTCCATTGGGCGAAAAAAGCCGGAGTAGAACCGATCTTTACGGTCAATCTGGGCAGCCGCGGCATGGAGGAAGCGGTGCAGTATCTGGAATATTGCAATTTTCCCGGAGGCACGGCATACAGTGATCTGCGAAAAAGCCATGGCGTGCAGGAGCCGTATGGCATCCGCCTGTGGTGTCTGGGAAACGAGATGGACGGTGAGTGGCAGATCGGGCATAAGACGGCATACGAATACGGACGTCTGGCGGCAGAGACCGGAAAGGCGATGAAGCTGATCGATCCGGATATCGAGCTGATCGTGTGCGGCAGCTCGTTGTCAAGCATGGACACCTGCCCGCAGTGGGATATGGAGGTGCTGGAACAGACGTATGAGGTCGTTGATTATCTGGCGCTGCATCAGTATTATGGCGGACAGGAGCGGGGAACAAAAGCGTTTCTCGCGCAGACGCTGGATTTTGAAGAATATATCCGCACGCTGCGCGCGGTTGCACAGGTTGTAAAAAAGAAAAAACGCTCCAAAAAGGACATGAAATTCAGCGTGGATGAATGGGGTGTCTGGGCGGTGCCCGGAAACAGTGTCAATGCGCAGATCGACAGACAGCCGTGGCAGATCGCACCGGCGATCAGTGAGCAGATCTATACGTTAGAAGATGCACTGCTGTTTGCGGGTATGCAGATGACGATGCTGCGGAATGCGGATGTGATCCGGATCGCCTGCCAGTCGCTGCTCACAAATATCAGTGCATGTATCATGACACAGGAAAACGGGGATATGTGGTTGCAGACGATCTACTATCCGTTTTTCTATTTATCGAACTATGCGCGGGGAGTGGTGCTGCAGGATGTGTGTCAGAGCGATTGCTATGAATGTGAGGACTTTCCGGAAGTGCCGTATCTGGATGTGCTGACCGTATGGAATCAGGAGGAGCACTACATCGCCATATTTGCGGTCAATAAGAGCGAGGATGAGAAGTTGGATGCAGATGTCACTTTGCAGGATTTTGCACTCTCACAGATCCACACATCCGTAGAATTGACGGCAGAGGATAAGAAAATGGATAACAGAGTGGATCATCAGGCGGTAGTTCCGCGTGAGACCTCAAATGCTGCGATTGAGGACGGACATGTGCGTATCTGTTTAAAGCCGATGTCTTTTCATATGATTCTGGTAGATCTTGCAGAGTAAGAGAACGGGAAATTTGTGCTCTGGTGTGGCGGGTTCGTTGCGGGCATGGCAGATCTATGTTATACTCACAGTAATCTGAAGGAATACGGAGAAAACGAAAATGCCAATTACAGTCAATGAAATTGCCGAAAAATGCGGCGTGTCCAGAACGA
>CALBJL010000082.1 GCA_937893485.1 uncultured bacterium
CTCTGATAAGGGCAAATACAAGGGCACAAGAGGTCCAGTGGATCTCTGCTCTGTGCCGACCGAAGCGGCAGCGGAGACCAAAAAAATCTATAAAACGGTCTCAATAAATATCGTGACTTATGAAAAATAGTGTAACTTCCGTGAACTGCTTAGAATTCAATTATCAGAAAAAGCAGTATCTCTCTCTTTACTTTACACATAATTTATTGAAAATCTTGCGAAATACATAGATTTTATCATTACTCATAATCCCTGCTACTTGCTTGGATAATTGTCCACGCCAGACCTGTACTCTGTCTTAATTTTGCCAGTAATGCATAGTAATTATGAAATGTATTCGGAAAAATGTTTTAGCACGATACACCTGATTTGTCCGATCCTGTTTGTATCATACATAATATCTGATACTTTCCGATGCGCTCCAAGAATTTATCACAAAAAGAACAACACCTATGACCTCTCCAACAAAAAATAATGCCAGACACTAATGTCTGGGAAATATGTTTAGAAAACTTATCTGCCCGCTCTTTTCCAAAGCGTTCTTTTATGTTCCTTTTTATTTTTACACACTTATTACGGGCAAGTTCTGAATATACTACTTTTCTCTGTATCATATTCTTGCCAGTTGTTCCTCAACCTCTTCTTCCGAATAATATCCATGCTCCTGAACAGATCTCTCTGCCGCATTCATTTTATCCATGAAAATTCTAAATGCCTTTTCTTTCTGGACATTCACATTAAGAAGCTGTTGAACAAAACTCTCTACCATATCATAGCTTTCTTTCGGCAATAAATCTATTTTCTGCGTAAGTTCAACGCCTCCTTCAAAAATATCTGCTAAAGTCCTCCTCATGGTGCTAATGGACCAGGCGGGAATCGAACCCGCGTCCAAAGACCCATTCCCTGTACTTCTACGAGCGTAGTCAGTTATTTAACATTCCCTCCGCCATCCGGGAACAGACACCCTGATGGTTTTAGTAGCTTCATAATACGCCCAACTGCTCAAAGCTTTGCAGATGTCGTTTCCTACATGGATGAAGCCCGTATCCGGTCGTGTAGGTGCGTCCGGGCGGACTACTGCCAAATCTTAGGCAGCGTAAGCTAATTTATTATTGTTAGCGTTTAATTTTAAATTTGGAATTTATGCATCCCGTGCAGCTCGCTTCTCCAGCTTCAAAGCCCCTGTCGAAACCTTTACTGGCCCTTAACATATTTATTATAGCATAGATCTCTATGATTTTCTATAACAAATATTGAAACTTATTCCTGTAATTCAAAATCAATCGTGCGCATCAGCTCATCCGTGCCGACAACCATAACACGCACGGTCTGACCCAGCTTATAGCTTTTTCCGGTTACTTCACCGACAAGCTCATAGTTCTCCTCGACATAATGATAGTAATCATCCCGCAGGGAGGTCACATGCACCATACCCTCAATGGTATCCGGAAGCTCCACATACATGCCCCACGCGGTCACAGACGAGATCACTCCCGTAAAGCATTCCCCGATATACTGGGACATATACTGCACCTTTTTGAGTTTGATCGTCTCGCGCTCTGCCTCCTCTGCACGGCGCTCGCGCTCACTCGACTGTTTTGCGACATCGGGCAGGATTTTTTCATAGTGCTCCTTTTTCTTCTCATCCATGCGGTTCCGCAGACGGTCCTTAATAATCCGGTGAATCTGCAGATCAGGATAACGGCGGATCGGAGAGGTAAAATGACAGTAATACTTTGCCGCCAGACCGAAATGCCCGGTGCAGTCTGTCGTATATTTTGCCTGCTTCATCGAGCGCAGCGTCAATCTGCTGATCAGCAGCTCCTCCGGCGTGTCAGCGATCTTCGCCAACAGCTTTTGCAGTTCCTTCGGATGCAGTTCACCGCCGTCATCGTGAATGTGATAGCCAAAATTATTGATAAACGCAGACAGCTTTTTGATGCGGTCGGGATCCGGTTTTTCGTGTGTCCGGTAGACAAACGGCAGTTCCTGCCAGAAATTGTCCTCTGCGACCGTCTCGTTGGCTGCCAGCATGAAATCCTCGATCATCTTTGTCGCCACATTGCGCTCATACGGGCGGATCTCCACCGGAAATCCGCTCTTGTCCAGAATGACCTTTGTCTCCGGAAAATCAAAATCTATGCCACCCCGCTGCATACGTTTTTTGCGCAGGATCGCGGATAACTGCTCCATCTGGCGGAACATCGGCACAAGCCGCTCATAACGCGCGGTCTCCGCTTCATCGTGCAGCGCCAGAATCTTATTCACACTCGTATAGCTCATGCGCTCATCCACGTTGATGACCGTCTCCGCGATCTCATAATCGACGACCTTTCCCTTTTGGTCAATGAGCATGATACAGCTGAGTGCCAGACGGTCCTCGCCCGCATTGAGCGAACAGATACCGTTTGAGAGCGTATGCGGCAGCATCGGGATCACGCGATCGACAAGATATACCGACGTTCCGCGCTCAAGCGCCTCTACATCAAGTGCCGATCGCTCCTGCACATAGTTCGTCACATCCGCAATATGCACACCAAGGCGGTAATACTCGCCCTCCATCGTGAGCGATACCGCATCGTCGAGATCCTTTGCGTCCTCACCGTCGATCGTGACCATCTGCACACCGCGCAGATCCTTCCTGCCCGCCAGATCCGCCTCGCTGACCGGATGGGAAACACGCACCGCCTGATTCAGCACTTTTTCCGGAAATTCGATCGGCAATTCATAGTCCTTTGCGATCGCCAGAATATCGGTGCCCGGATCGTTGATATGACCGAGGATCTCTACGATGCGTCCCTCCGGCTTTTTGCCGTTTCCGCCAAACTCTGTCAGTTCGACGACAACCTTGTGTCCGGCAACAGCGCCCATCGAATGCTCAATCGGAATAAACACATCCTCCGTAAAGCGCGCATTGTCGGGCACAACAAACCCATACGTTTTGCTCGCCTCGTAAGTGCCTACGATCTGCGTCTTTCCGTGTGCAAGCACGGCAGTGATCTTTCCCTCTTTGCGCTTTCCCGCAGGGCTTGCCGTGATGCGCACCTGCACCGTATCGTTGTGGATCGCTCCGCCACGGTCATCCTTTCCGATGAAAATGTCCTCATCCTCACCTTCGACGCGCACAAAGCCAAAGCCTCTGGCATTGCTCTCAAACACGCCCGTCACGGTGCGTGTCTGTGCCTTTGCGTATTTTCCTTTTTTCGATACCTCGACCTTGCCCTCCGCAACAAGCGCATCGAGCACCTCCTGCAGATCTGCGCGGCTGGTCTTTGGGATATTTAATAAAATCGCAATCTCCTTGATCTTCATCGGGACATACAGATCATCACAGATCAATGCGTAGATTGTATTTTTTCTCTCTTCAAACTTATTCATGCCATCCCCCATAATATAACAAAATGAAAAAAGGAACTGCCGTTTCTGACAGTTCCCTACATCCATAAATCTTATGCAATACTTCCGATGTTCAGCACACAGGAAATGACGATAAATAAAATGACCATCACTCTCGTAGCCTTTACAAGCACGCCCTCCATCGAACGACCCTTGTTCTTGCTCCAGTAAGAATCAGACGATCCAGCCAGCGCTCCAAGTCCTGCGGATTTGCCCTCCTGCATCAGAATAATAACTGTCAATGCGATACATATAAGAACTAACACGATTGTTAATATTGTCTTCAAAACTGCCACGATTTACACCTCCTATTTCAAGAACTTACTCACAACTTCTAAAAGTATACCATACTTATTTTTGTATTTCAACTATTATTTTCACATGAAGTATGCTATTGTTGAGGTACGAAAAAACTTACAATTACCGGCTGAAAAAACATACAGCCAAACACGAAAAAACACAACAGCCAACGAAAGGATTTCAGACATACATCATGCAGACACAGCCTACAAAAAAGCCCGTTTCCGGCACAAATACAAAAAAGAACCGCAGACGCAGGCGCTCCCGGCTCAGACCGTTTCAGCGCGCCCTGTTTTTCTCGCTGCCGATTCTGCTGCTCATCATGCTCGCGCTGCTTGCGGCGAGCCATATCAAACGCACTTCCGCCCCCGTACCTGCAGATTCCGCCTCCGTGAGCGAGCCTGCTGCGGACACGCCGCCGCTCTCCGAACCGGAAGCGTCCGCAGATGATACCACATCTGCCGATACACCAGATGTGGCCGTCACAGAAGAACCGGAATCCGACAAACCAAAACCGGAGGAGCCCGCGAGCGAGCCGGTCACACTTGTTTTCACCGGAGATGTCCTGCTCTCCGATTATGTGTTAAATAATTATAACAGCAAGGGAATTGCGGGTGTCGTATCCCCCAATGTGCTCACTGAGCTCACACAGGCGGATCTGACTGTCATCAACAACGAATTTCCGTTCAGCACACGCGGCACAAAAGCGCCCGATAAACAGTTTACGTTCCGGGTCGATCCGTCCTACGTGAGCGTTCTCACCGATATGGGCGTAGACATTGCCGGAATCGCTAACAACCACGTGCTCGACTATGGCGCGGACGCGCTGATCGATACGTTTGACACGCTGGATGCCGCCGGTATCGACTACATGGGTGCCGGTATCGACTCCGAGCGCGCCAGCCGTCTGATCACGCGCGAGATCAGCGGCATGACTTTCGGTTTTCTCGCCGCTTCACGTGTCATTCCGGTTGTATCATGGGATGTGGCAAATAGCTCCCCCGGCGTATTTACGACTTACGACCCGGCACGGCTCGTCGCAGCCATCGAACAGGCACGCAGCCAGTGTGATTATCTCACGGTCATGGTGCATTGGGGCATCGAGCGTGATGCCTACCCGCAGGAATACCAGACGCAGCTCGCCAGACAGTATATTGACGCGGGAGCTGATCTGATCATCGGCGCACACCCGCACGTGCTGCAGGGCATCGCCTATTATAACGGCAAACCGATCTGCTACAGCCTCGGAAACTTTATTTTTAATCAGGAGATCCCGCAGACCGCCATCGTCAAGGTGACGGTGGAATCCGGCAAAGCTCCGGTTGTCCAGTTTCTTGCGGCATCGGCATCGGGCGCGTATACCTTTCTGTGCGAAGGCGACCAGAAGGCGCAGATTTACCAATATCTCGAACAGATCTCCGACGGTATCACGCTCGACGCAGACGGCATCCTGTCGCCGCAGACAGACGGGCAGCAATAAAAAAGAATCCTTTGCATAGAAAACCTCCTGATTGGAAATCCTAACCAACGGATAACAAAATCAGGAGGTCTTTTTATGAATCACAATAAACCAATCACCCACATCTATGCCCGCCAGATCCTCGATTCCCGCGGCAATCCTACCCTTGAAACCAGACTGACCGCAGAGGATGTCACAGAGCGCGCCGCCGTCCCCTCCGGTGCATCCACCGGTGAACATGAAGCCGTCGAGCTGCGTGACAACGAGGCGGCTTATCTCGGCAAAAGCGTCCTGACCGCCGCCACCCATGTCAACGATGCGATCCACAAGCTGTTAAACGGCGACAATGTATTCGACCAGCGCAAGCTGGACTACCGCATGATCCAGCTCGACGGAACACCGAACAAGTCCAAGCTCGGCGCGAACAGTATGCTCAGCGTCTCACTTGCCGCCGCACGCACCGCGGCAGCCGCATGCAGACAGCCGCTTTACCGCTATCTCGGCGGCTGCAACGCAAACCGTATGCCGGTTCCCATGATGAATATTTTAAACGGCGGTGTCCACGCCAAAAACGATCTCGACTTTCAGGAATTTATGATTATGCCGGTAGGTGCCGACAGCTTCCACGATGCGCTGCGCATCGGCACGGAAATTTACCACACGCTCAAAAAGCTGTTGGAAACCGAGCATCTGGCGACCGCAGTCGGTGACGAAGGCGGCTTTGCGCCGAACTTAAAGGATGCCTACGAGGTATTTGACCTGCTCACGCGCGCCGTAGAGGAAGCCGGTTATACACCCGGCAGCGACATTGTATTTGCGATGGATGCCGCTGCAAGTGAATTGTACGACTGCAGCAGTGGATGCTACTATTTTCCGGGTGAGAGTGCCGGTCTGCATGCGGCGATCCACGACCAGCCGGATGCCGCTTCAGACAGCCACGATGTGACCGTGACCCGCACGACGGACGAGCTGATCGCCTACTACACAGATCTGTGTGACCGCTATCCGCTCGTTTCGATTGAGGACGGACTGGATGAAAACGACTGGGAGGGCTGGAGCAGACTCACGCAGCAGCTTGGCGACCGCGTCCAGCTCGTCGGCGATGATCTGTTTGTCACCAATCCGGCGCGCATCGCCAAGGGAATCCGTCTGCATGCCGGTAATGCTGTCCTGATCAAATTCAACCAGATCGGTACACTCACGGAGGCGCTGGATGCGATCGAGCTCGCGCACAGACACGGCTATCAGACGATTATCTCCCACCGCAGCGGCGAAACCGAGGACACCTTCATCGCGGATCTGGCTGTCGCCACCGGCAGTGGTCAGATCAAGACAGGCGCTCCCTGCCGCAGCGAACGTGTCGCAAAGTACAACCGGCTACTCGAAATCGAGGAGGCATTATTTGACAGTAGTTATACAAATCCTTTCACTCATAACGATAGTGAATAAACGCCGAGCATAAAAATATAAAAATAGCAGCGCGAACAAAGCCATGTCTGATTTTGCTGCCTTTGCACGATGGAGACGAGACTCCAAATTGTG
>CALBJL010000083.1 GCA_937893485.1 uncultured bacterium
ACCCGCCTCGGCTTTTGGACATCCCCCGGCGATTTCGGAGATGTACGAGGTATTTTTACCCCGGAATGGTGGCCGGTCAACTGTAACCAGTATGGGCTGCTCAAGCTGCTTGTCATCAACAAAAAGGGAACCTACATTGATGGTCTGAAAATCTCGGATGTTACAATCAATATGCTGCACCTGGATTACACGAGCAGCATCCGCTTCCGGCTGGCAGTCGAGGATGACGCAGTCCATGTCGGCGGGCTGACACTCTATGGCAAGAACTTTGGTAATTATGCGCAGGACATTCAGGTGAGCATCCATTACATGCCGATCGAACCGAATGTGCCGGTTACACCGGCAACAGATAAATAATACCGACTACCCAAAAACGCTTCCGCAGCCGGAAGCGTTTTTCTTTTGCTCTTTATTCTCTTACCATTTTTTTCTGGGACAATGCGAGACCTTTGCTACCGCGCGCAGCTCCACATAACAGCCACAGGCATTGCATGTCCCTGCAAGCAGCTTGTCACACTGCCTGCACACCGACAGCCTGCGCTCGTATTCCGCATCATCCACACGGTCTGCCTGTTTGATCGCTGCGCGGTATTTTTCTATCATTTCCAGTTCTGACTGCTTTGACGCATCCGAATCGATCATCTCCCGCAGCAGACATCTCGTACATATACGCTGCTCCATCTGCGCCTCCATGTTTTTCAGATCTCTTTTCAGGCTTTCCGGATTCCTGCAATTCCACAGTGGGTCTGCTGCCCTGCTGTATCACCGGGTTTTCCACTACGAATCATACGAAAATACAGGACTGCCGTCCTTCCAGCCCAGCTTCATCAGCATCGCATGACGGTTCGGATTGTACAGCGGATTTCCGACGATCTCCCTTTCCGTGCGCGCATGGTATACCATGATATCTGCGCCGTTATCATCCGTTGTGAACGAATTATGTCCCGGACCGTAGACCACATGCTCCTCGCTGGATGTCAGCACCGGATAGCGTTCTTTTTTCCATGACAGCGGATCGAGCAGATCGCTGTCCGCATCAGCGGTCAGCATTCCCATACAGTAATGGATGCCTGTATCACTTGCAGAATAAGTCACGAAAACCTTGCCGTCGCGCCGGATCACCGCAGGTCCCTCGTTGACCCAGAAACCGTAGCGCTCCCAATCGTAGTCCGGTGTCGTGAGCATCACCTGAACGGTATCTAACGTATAGCCGTTTTTCATGCGTGCGATATACAGATTTGAGATCTGCTTACCGACTCCGACCTTTTCCGCCCAGATATAATACCAACTGCCATTCACCTCAAAAACAGTTCCATCCAGCGAAAATGCCTCAAACGAAAATTCATCGTCTGCCGTGCGTGTCATTTTACCCTTTTCAATCCACGGATCACGCATCGGATCATCTCCCTGACACTCCAGCACATACGGACGGATCTCCCAGATGTCATCCTTGTCGCCTCCGGCATAATAGATATACCATTTTCCGAACAGGTAATGGATCTCCGGCGCCCAGATATGGATGCTCTGCGGGCCGCTCTCGTGCTTGTGCCATACTTCGAGCTCCGGCGCATCGCCCAGTCCCTCCAGTGTGTCGCTGCTGCGCAGCACGATACGGTCATATTCCGGCACGGATGCCGTGAAATAATACGTCCCATCTGTGTGACGGTATACATACGGATCTGCGCGCTGCAAAATCCACGGTTTATTATACTTTAATTTATTGTCCATAGCTGACTCCCCATACACTCTTATTTGCTCCGACAGCCGAGAATGTCATAACATCTGTTCCTGCCTCGTCCTTCATTGCGCAGAACACACCCTGATAGGTCTCACCGTCGATCGTGATGTCCATATAATAAGCGCCGTCCTGTGCGCTCCATGTGCCCTCAGACTCTCTGCCGACAACACTGCCATCCTCATTCAGATATAAAATCTTGGGATTGGCAATATCACTGCTGATATCTGTACCCTGATTGATCACAAAATATCTGCCGACTGTCTCGGATGCATCATAGCCCTCTGCACTCACAGTCTCACCCTGTGTCTGGTAAGGCAGCTCACACGGCCATCCGTCCTTATTTACGAGCATCTGGTGTACACGCGGTGAATGTCCCTCGCCGCCATCATTAAATCTTGTATGGTAAACCAGATACATTTTTCCGTCGTCATCAACCAGTGCCGAATTGTGTCCGGTCGCCATATATGCCTTATCCAGTGAAGGCAGCTTGTAGTTTCCGGTCAGCTTCAGTCCGAACAACTGATGATCGTCGTCGATCGTCGGATATGCGCCGTTCATGTCCACATAGGTTCCGTCCGGTGTCTCGGAGCGGAATACACGCACCTGATAACCGCCTGCACTCGTCAGCACACCGTAGGAAACAAACAGATAATAGTAGCCGCTCGCCTCATCATATAAAATGTACGGTCCCTCGATCGATTTGTGTCCGCCGCCGAGCAGCCGTTTTCCGTAATAGGCATCGACATTGTTATCGGGATCTGCCTGCGGATGGATGACCAGTCCGGTCTGCGGATCAAGCTCGAGCAGATAGATACCGCCGCTCCATGAACCGTAAACCATCCACATTCTGCCGTCCGCATCGTAAAAGACACTCGGATCAATCGCATTCGGATAATCGTCCACGTTGTAACCGTTGTTGCGCACATAATGTTTCAGTGCATACTCCTCATCGACATAGTCAAGTACATCCGTTGCCTTGATCGTATCTTTATCGTAACCGGAATAGATCAACGCTCCCTGCCACTCATACGGTCCGTCGATCGTTTCCGATGTGCCATAGCACAGATTTGACGCATTCCATGTGGAAGTCGTGCAGTAATACATGTAGTACAGACCCTGTGCCTCATTGTAAATGACATCCGGCGCCCATACATGTGTTCCGTCGTCGTCCGTCGGGATCAGGCTTTTCTTGCTTCCGCTATAGGCAAATGCCTGGTCTGCCACATCATAGATCTGTCCGTAGACCGGGTTGCTCTTGGTATAGCCGTCCGCAATCGACTCCCAGTTCAAAAGATCGGTGCTCTTTGCCGCAGACATATGTGAGCCGAAAATATAATACTCGTCCCCGTCTTTCACGATGGACGGGTCGTGCACGGACACACCGGAGGATACATCTCCGGTCGCAATACCGTCATAAGTCATTTTAAAGACATATTGCTGTTCTTCCTTTGCCGTATCAGCCGTCTCCTGATCTGTTACATCGGCATCTGCATCTGCCGCCGGTGCCTGCGTACCGCCGCATCCCACCAGCCCAAGCGCCATTGTCATGACAAGTGCACCGGATAACACCCGTTTTCCACAATCATAGAACTTCATAAAATTTTCCCCCATCATTTCATTCTGTTTTGTTTTTTGACAGTTACAATATAACAGATTCTCCTTTGTAATACAATCATTATTTTACTTTTTTGTAAAATATTTTATATTTTGCCAAAGTTTGGATTTGAAAAAGCAACCTGCGCACAGGTTTCTCCACCTGCGGCAGATTGCTTTTACGACATGCTTATTTTCTGCTGACATAAAATGTCGCATTCTGCGCCTGCGCCCCATCACTCAGCACGAGTGCACCCTGATCGAGTGTCAGATAGAGTCCCGGCAGGCGCACACTCTCAAACGATACGCCGTCCGCATCTGCCAGTCCCGTCACGCTGCGGAACGTCTGTGCCTGTGCAAACGCATCCGAGCCGCTGATATCCTGCGACAGCCCAATCCCGCCATCCTTCTTTACCGTCACATACAGTCCCGGTTTATTTTCAGACTGGATCGATACATATGCATCATTGGTGCGGTCTGCTTTTCCGGGTACGAGCACCCACTCGCCATCCGTATCGAATTTTCCGATTCCGCTGCCGAGTGCCACATGCCGCAGTGGATAATCCGCATCCGCGGTCGAATTGACAAATGCCTCATGCTCGAGTCTCGTTCCGTCTGCCAGCGTCAGCTCCACGCGCTCCCCGCCGAGTCCTGCTGCCGTCTCGTCGAACAGGTCAATGCTGCCGTCATCGTTAAAATGCAGCCTTGTGATGCAGGCGCTGCGCCGATAACCGTTTCCGCCGGGCAGCGAGCCGTTGTGGTAAACAAAATAGGTCTCACCCTTGAAATCAAATACCGCCATGTGGTTTGTATTCGAGGTCGCCGTCGGATACATGATGACATTTCCCTTTTTCCATGCACCGCTCGTCAGATCATCCGTTGTTGCATATGCCATGCACTCACGCCAGCCGTATGCATAAAACAGATAGTAATCACCGTAAGGCGTTCCCTGCTCATCCGCCCTGCGGTACAGCCACGGCGCTTCGGTGTAGTTGTCCAGTCCTATTTTCTGCCACATGATATCTGCGTCCTCAAACGATGATCCGCTCGTGATTTCACCGTCCTGATTCACATCCTTGACCGAGACCATATCCTCGTTCAGCTCGCACATAAAAAACATGCCGTTGCCCCACGCGAGATAGCGGTGCTCCTCGCCGGAAGCATCCGTATCGATCCATACGGTCGGGTCGATATCGTTAAACGTCGACAGCTGCGGCTTTGTCACCGAGCCGCGCACCAGAGGCTCCCCGATATCCACAAACGTTCCGGTCGGCTGATCCGCCACCGCGACACCGATCGACTGTTTTCCGCTCTTATCCCATGTACAGTAGTATAGGTAATAGTGGTCGTTGTATTTTTCGACCTGTGCCGCCCATGCGGACTGGTCATCCTTCGCCCATGACACGGTATCCATCGTCATCACTGTGCCCTCCGGTGTCCAGTTCACCAGATCCGTTGAGGAATAGCACACATATTCCGGAATCGCATACACGGATTTTTCTACCTGTTCATCCGTGGATGCATCCACTCCGGTATAGAGATACACGGTATCCCCGTCCACCAGCACCGAAGGATCGCCGCCGTAGCTGATGCCCGCTCCCGTATCGTCCCCGACCATCGGGTTTGTCCCTGATGCCTTGTCCAGCGCGAGCTCCGTGACTGCCTCCTTTGCCGGCTGCGCATACACAGCACCGCCTGCGAGCGCGAGTGCCAATACTGCCACCAGAGCCGCATCGGTCATAGTCTGCTTGTTTTTACCCATCTTTTTACCCTCTCTCTTGTCATTTTGTTCTGCCAAACGGCATATATGTGTTTTATCGTACAACTTGTATGTACATCCGCGCAAGTTGTTTCTTTTTTACAGCAGTTCAGCCCGCGCCATTCGCAAAGACGCCTGATGGCGTTTTTCCACTGCTTTGCAGTTAACTTTGTTCATAATCTGGCGCTCACCTCATGGCTTATCAAACGATTCCATTCATGCAAGCATGATGTCCTCGTTTTTTAAGC
>CALBJL010000084.1 GCA_937893485.1 uncultured bacterium
GTTGTCAGTTCCTCTTTCGTTAAGCGCTGCTCCATCTCTACGAGAATCGCAATCTTATCGATAAACCACTCGTCGATCTGGGTAATATCATGAATCGTCTTATAGTTAATGCCCTTGCGGATCGCCTCTGCGATCAGATAGATCCGGCGGTCATCCACGATCTTCATGCGCTCAATCAGCTCCTGCTCGGAAAGCGCCGAAAAATCATAGGATTGCAGGCAGTCGACATGCTGCTCGAGGGAACGGATCGCCTTCATCAGCGCGCCCTCGAAGTTGTTACAGATGCTCATGACCTCTCCGGTCGCCTTCATCTGTGTAGTCAGCGTATGCTTTGCAGTGATAAATTTATCGAACGGCAGACGGGGGATCTTAACCACGCAGTAGTCGAGCATCGGCTCAAAGCTCGCATACGTCTTGCCGGTAATCGCATTTTTGATCTCATCGAGTGTATAGCCGAGTGCGATCTTCGCAGCGACCTTTGCGATCGGATAACCGGTCGCCTTACTAGCCAGTGCGGAAGAACGGCTCACACGCGGATTGACCTCGATGACGCAGTATTCAAACGAATCCGGCTTTAACGCATACTGTACATTACAGCCGCCGGTGATATTTAATTCAGTAATGATATTTAACGCAGAAGTACGCAGCATCTGGTACTCCTTGTCGCCGAGCGTCTGTGACGGCGCAACGACGATCGAATCTCCGGTATGCACACCAACCGGATCGATGTTTTCCATATTACAAACCGTGATGCAGTTGCCCGCAGCGTCACGCATTACCTCGTACTCGATCTCCTTCCAGCCTGCGATGCAGCGCTCCACGAGCACCTGTCCGACACGGCTTAAACGCAGTCCGTTTGATAAAATCTCGATCAGTTCGGTCTCATTGTGCGCGATTCCGCCGCCGCTGCCGCCCAGTGTATAGGCAGGACGCAGCACGACCGGATAACCGATCGTATTCGTGAATTTGATACCGTCATCGACGGTCTCTACGACGAGCGAAGCCGCTACCGGCTCACCGATTTTTTCCATTGTATCTTTGAATTCCTGACGATCCTCTGCCTTTTTGATCGTCTCAGCGGTCGTTCCGATCAGACGCACGCCGTGCTCTGCGAGAAATCCGCTCTCCGCGAGCTCCATACCAAGGTTCAGACCTGCCTGTCCACCGAGTGTCGGCAGGACGCTGTCCGGCTTTTCCTTTAAAATGATCTGTTCGAGCACTTTTGCGGTCAGAGGCTCGATATAGACCTCATCTGCGATATTTTTATCAGTCATGATCGTTGCCGGATTGGAGTTGACGAGGCATACCTCGATCCCCTCCTCCTTCAGCGAACGACATGCCTGTGTTCCTGCATAGTCAAACTCGGCAGCCTGTCCGATGACGATAGGGCCGGAGCCGATCACGAGTACCTTTTTTATATCTTTATTCTTCGGCATTACTGCTCCCCTCCCATCATATCGATAAATCTGTCAAATAAATATGCGCTGTCCTGCGGTCCCGGACATGCCTCCGGATGGAACTGCACGGTAAAAATCTGTTTTCCGATATATTCCAGTCCCTCGTTCGTGCCGTCGTTGACATTCACAAACGCCGATTTTGCTACCGCCGGATCGAGTGTATCCGTATCTACCACATAGCCGTGGTTCTGTGAGGATATATAGACGCGTCCGGTGCTAAGATCCTTGACCGGATGATTGCCGCCGCGGTGTCCGTATTTTAATTTATGTGTGTCTGCACCTGTCGCGAGTGCCATGAGCTGGTGTCCGAGACAGATCGCAAAGATCGGCACTTCGGAATCGTAGAGCTTTTTGATCTCTTTAATGATATCCGTGCATGACTTCGGATCTCCCGGTCCGTTCGAGAGCATAATACCGTCAGGCTTTGCTGCCAGAATCTCCTCCGCGCTCGTGTGTGCCGGATAGATCGTCACCTCACAGCCGCGCTTGTTTAAGGAACGTGCGATGTTGTTTTTTGCACCGAAATCCATAAGTGCTACCTTTTTGCCGTTGCCCTTCAACACCGTCGGCTCACTGCATGTCACCTCATCAACGACATTTCCGACCTCATAGGCGGCTAACTGCGGAAGGATCTCGTCCAGATTGTAGTTTTCATTTGTTGTGATCATGCCGTTCATCGTGCCCTTTTCGCGCAGCAGCTTGGTCAGCGCACGCGTGTCGATGCCCGCGATACCCGGTATATCATGCTTTTCCAAAAAGTTCTGAATGCTTCCCTCACAACGGAAATTGCTGGCTGTTCTGGATAATTCCCGCACAATAAATCCTTTTACCCACGGTTTTTTTGACTCCATATCACTGAAATTGATGCCATAATTTCCGATCAGCGGATAAGTCATCGTCACTGCCTGTCCTGCATAGGAAGGGTCTGTCAATACCTCCAGATAGCCTGTCATGGATGTATTGAACACGATCTCGCTGATTACTTCTTTTCCGGAGCCGATGCTGGTACCGGTAAAAACGTGTCCATCTTCAAGTATGAGAAAAGCCTTCATGTTTTTCGTCCTTTCATGTAAAATTTTCCGTTACCTACAAACCACTTTACGTTATGATGCCCAGTCGCAACTCCCACAATCATATCTGTTTTGCTTTCATTGCACGAACCATTCCGATGAGCCTCCTTAAAGTCCAACTCGTGTTCAGCAAAGGCTTCCACGAGTTATGAGTCTCATCTCCATCGCGCAAAGGCAGCAAAATCAGATATTGATTGCTCGCGTTGCTACTTTCATGCAATCCCTGCACACACTTAATCTGCTTTATAAAATCAGTTTGCATGTAACAAAAATTTTCAAATTATATTATTTCTAAATCTTTGCAAATTTTTTTAATTGTAGTATATTCCCGCTCATATTTCAAGTTATATTCTTCGGAGTTTTGTAAAAATCTTTCTATATGGGAGCCGTCACAGCAACAGCACTGTTCGCCTGCCACATTGTAGATTGCATGCTGAGGGGCAGGTGTCGCTGGCAGAGTTTTGACAGATTATTTATGCGGCGGACTCACATGGAGATAACGTGGATAGCGCATCGGCAAACACTGATTTTTGCGATTTTGCCCGACTGAGCAAGCCAGTCCCACATTCCATAGACGTTCCACCATCATGGCGCGACGAGGGAAGGGGAATCGAGCAAAAACAGTGTTGCCGGTGTGCATGTTCCATTTCCCCGCGTGATTTGTCCAGGAGCATAACTAATTGGCAAAACTCTGCCAGTGACAACTCTGCCCCTCAGCATGCCAACTTTCTCTGTCTGTGCATAAAAAGTGCTGTAGGGGTCAATACGACCCTTACAGCAGCGATTATTAGTGCTTCGGCGTGAGCTTTGTCTTGCCACCCATATACGGCTGCAGGACTGTCGGAATATTCACGCTTCCGTCCTCATTTAAATTATTCTCCAAAAATGCGATCAACATACGCGGTGGAGCAACCACCGTATTATTTAACGTATGTGCGAAATACTTTGTGCCGTCAGCACCTTTGACACGGATCTTCAAACGTCTTGCCTGTGCATCTCCGAGGTTGGAACAGCTTCCTACCTCGAAATACTTCTTCTGGCGGGGAGACCATGCCTCTACATCACAGGACTTCACCTTCAGGTCAGCCAGATCACCGGAGCAGCACTCAAGGGTACGAACCGGAATATCCATGCTACGAAACAGGTCTACGGTGTTCTGCCACAGCTTATCATACCACATCTTTGACTCCTCAGGCTTGCAGACAACGATCATCTCCTGCTTCTCGAACTGGTGGATACGGTAGACACCACGCTCCTCAATACCGTGAGCCCCCTTTTCCTTGCGGAAACAGGGAGAATAGCTGGTCAGTGTATAAGGGAGCTTGTCCTCCTCATGAATCGTATCGATAAATTTACCAATCATAGAGTGCTCGGATGTACCGATCAGATACAGATCCTCGCCCTCGATCTTGTACATCATGGCATCCATCTCTTCAAAACTCATAACGCCAGTCACGACATTGCTGCGGATCATAAACGGCGGTACGCAATAGGTAAATCCACGGTCGATCATAAAATCTCTCGCATAAGAGATCACTGCGGAATGCAGTCTCGCGATGTCGCCCATCAGATAATAGAAGCCGTTACCCGCTACCTTTCCGGCAGCGTCAAGATCAATACCGTCAAAACGGCTCATAATCTCTGTATGATACGGAATCTCAAAATTGGGAACCAGCGGCTCACCAAACTTCTCGATCTCCACATTGCAGGAATCATCCGGTCCGATCGGAACAGACGGGTCAATGATATTCGGGATCATCATCATATCCTTTGTCACCTGCTCGGAATACTGCTTCTCCTGCTCCTCAAGCTCCGCCAGACGCTCTGCGAATTCGGCTACCTGTGCCTTTACCGCTTCTGCCTCCTGCTTTTTGCCCTCCTTCATCAGTCCGCCAATCTGCTTGGACAACTGATTTCTCTTGGCACGCAGGTCATCCGCCTCCTGCTTTGCTGCACGGGATTTTGCATCCAGCTCGATCACTTCATCGACGAGCGGCAGCTTTTTATCCTGAAATTTCTTTTTGATATTTTCTTTTACCACATCGGGGTTTTCACGTAAAAATTTGATGTCGATCATTGTTTTGCCTCTTTATTTGTCTTGATTTTTAATCTAACGGATATTTATCTGTCAGGGTCTTTACGATCGCCTTTGCAGCCGGAACTGCGCTCTCGCCCTCTTTGATGATCATGGCAATCGCCTCTGCGATCTTGTCCATATCCTCGGTGTTCATGCCACGGCTGGTAACGGAAGGTGTACCGATACGGATACCACTTGTCACAAACGGCTTCTGAGGATCATTCGGAATCGTGTTCTTGTTTGCAGTGATATTTGCATCGTCCATCAGCTTCTCTACTGCCTTGCCGGTCAGTCCGAACGGAGTCAGGTCAATCAGCATCAGATGGTTGTCCGTTCCGTCGGAAACGATCTTGATACCGCGTGACTGTAAGCCCTTGCACAATGCCTGTGCGTTGTCGATGATACCCTGCTGATATACCTTAAAGGACGGCTGTAATGCCTCCTGGAAGCACACAGCCTTTGCTGCGATCACATGCATCAGCGGTCCGCCCTGTATGCCGGGGAAAATCGCTTTGTTGAACTTGTATTTATCTGCAATCTCCTGCTTGCCGCAGAGGATCATGCCTCCGCGCGGGCCACGCAGTGTCTTGTGTGTCGTAGTTGTAACAACATCCGCATAAGGGATAGGGCTCGGATGCAGTCCGGCTGCTACCAGACCCGCGATGTGTGCCATATCAACGAACAGGATCGCGCCTACCTCGTCAGCGATCTCTCGGAACTTCTTGAAGTCGATTGTGCGCGCATAGGCAGATGCACCTGCGATGATCATTTTCGGTTTGCACTCTTTTGCAATCGCCATCACATTATCATAATCGATCACACCATCATCATTGACACCGTAAGGAACGATATGGAAATACGTGCCTGAGAAGTTTACCGGGCTTCCGTGTGTCAGATGTCCGCCGTGGTCGAGATTCATACCCATCACAGTATCACCGGGCTGTAAACATGCAAACTGTACTGCCATGTTTGCCTGTGCGCCGGAATGCGGCTGTACATTCACATACTCTGCACCGAACAGCTTCTTTGCACGCTCTCGTGCCAGATTCTCTACGACATCTACGCAGTCACAGCCGCCGTAGTAGCGGTGTCCGGGATATCCCTCCGCATATTTATTTGTCAACACACTGCCCATTGCAGACATAACTGCATGGCTTACCCAGTTTTCCGAAGCGATCAGCTCAATATGGCTGTTCTGTCTGTCGCTCTCCGCCTGAATCGCTGCTGCGATCTCGGGATCTACGTTTCTAATATCTTCCATTGTGTACATATGTGCCCCTCCTTTTTTATGCCATTTAGGGCAATCGGTGTACAGACCGGTTGCCCTTTTTTATTTCGTTTTGTGTTATTTTTTATTTCTTTTTGCCGACCTTGCCGAAACGTGTCTTCATATCAAACCAGAGGTTTGTAGAGATACATACAGAAGAAAACAGTCCGGCTACAATACCTACCATCAAAGGTAATGAGAAATCCTTGATAGATGCCACACCCATGATGTACAGCAGTAATACCATGACAAAGGTCGTCACTGAAGTATTGACGGAACGTGACAGCGTCTGTGTAATACTCATGTCACTAATCTCAGCCAGCTCCTTTTTTGAAACACGTGCACGATTGTGAATATTTTCACGTACACGGTCAAATACGACGATCGTATCGTTGATCGAGTAACCGAGAATCGTCAGCATAACCGCAATAAATGTAGATCCAACGGTAATACGCACAAGTGCGTAGCTTGCCAGTACAAGCAGAATATCATGGAGCAATGCAATCACGGCTGCGGATGCAAAGCGGAAATCCTGGAACCGGAAAGCAATGTAGATCATGATCAGAATGACAGCGATGATCACGGCTACTACCGCATCGCTGGTCATCTCTGAACTGATCGTGGAGCTGATAGACTGTGATGAAATCGTAGACTCATCGACACCATAGTTGTCAACAAAAATCTTGTTGAATGCTTCACGCTCCTCTAAGTTCAGATTTCTAGTCTTGAAAATGACACCGGTACTGTCAGCAACCTTCTGTACATATACGTCAGAATCTCCGGTCACTTCCATGACTAACGGAACCATCTCGGAATCGATCTGCTCCAAGGTATATTCCTCATTGAAGTATACGGTATTGGATGTACCTCCAACGAACTCCAGACTCAGATTCAGCGCGCCGTCACCCTGTGCGCTGTGTACGCCCATGCCGATAAATCCGGCTGCGATACATGCAAGTCCGATACCATAAAATACAGCACGGCGCTTTGTAAAGCTGATGGTCTTTAAGTTCTTTGCCTTGCCGTAGAACTTCTCATCCTTGACACCGATGCCGTAGAATGAATATACCACATATCTGGTTACGAACAGTGCGGTAAACAGTGAAACGATAATACCGATCGCTAAGGTGTAAGCGAAGCCCTTTACCGTACCGGAACCCTTCCATGCAAGGATCGCTGCTACGATCAGGGTCGTCACGTTTCCGTCTACGATCGCTGAAGTTGCCTTCTTGAAACCATCGCGCATTGCGTTGTATACGCTCTTGCCGGATGCGATCTCCTCACGGATACGTCCGTAAATAACAACGTTCGCATCGACCGCCATACCAATACCGAGGATAATACCTGCGATACCGGGCAGCGTCAGTGTAATATCAAACCAGTAAATAACTGCGATTGTCAGTGTAGAATAGATCACGAGCGCGATCGATGCAGCCACACCGAGCATCCAGTAGTATGCGATCATAAAGATTACGATCAGCGCCAGACCAATCAGGGCAGCCTTCAGTGCGGAAGTCATCGCTTCTCCACCTAACTGTGCACCTACGACCTGTGACTCCAGCTCGGACAGCTCCAGTGACAGGGAACCGATACGGATCTGTGATGCCAGTCTCGAAGCCTCGTCGTAGTCTGCCATACCTGTGATCTGTGCCGTACCGCCGCTGATCTGTGACTGTACAACCGGATTGCTGATGACCTCGCCGTCATAGATAATCGGCAGGTTCTTGCCGATATTCGCTCCGGTGATCTCTGAGAACTTCTCTGCCGCGTCATCTGTCAGTACCAGATCCACACAGTATGCGGTGTTTCCTGTGTTGTCCTTATAAGTACCTGCCTGCGCGCTCGCTACATCCTCTCCGGTCATAAATACATTGCCGTCGGGATCGCAGAACTGCAGGGAACCGGGTGTACCCAGATCCTCTAAAATATCATTTGCGTCTGTAACACCGGGAATCTCTACACAGATACGGTCATCACCGCTCTGGTATACAGATGCCTCTGTACTATAGGCCTCAATACGCTTCTGCAGCTTGTAGATCGTATCGCTCATCTGCTCTGAGGTCGCACCCTCGGTCACCACCTGATAAGTGATGCTGACACCACCTGCCAGATCAAGACCTAACGAGATATTCTTGTCCTCACCCTTGCCGGTGCTTGAAAGAATGATGGATGCGTAATAGCAGAGTAATACAACAGCAGCCAGTACAACCGCCAGAATCGCTACGCTCTTGTTCTTCTTCATGACTTGTTTCCTCTCTTTTTTAATCTTCCTGTGCGAGTGCCGCCTTGATCATGATCGCACACTCCACACGTTTTTTCTGCAGCGCGCATCCGATGTCATATGCATCATGGATGCTGCCGTGGAAGTTGTACGAATTCGCCGCACAGCCGCCGCTGCAATAAAATCTTGCAAAACAGTTTCTGCATTTCTCCTTGGAATAGACGTTGCACGACTTAAACTCCGACACGATCTCCTCGTGCCGGATTCCGTCATACACGTTTCCAAGATAAAACTTCTCGTTGCCAACAAACTGATGGCACGGGTAGAGATCTCCCCACGGTGTGACTGCCAGATACTCCGTGCCGGAGCCGCATCCGGACAGGCGCTTTGCCACGCAGGGACCTCCCTCTAAATCTATCATAAAATGGAAGAAATTGAAATCTTTTCCATTTTTATGCCGCTTGAGCATCTCCTTCGCCAGTCTGTCGTACTCCTCAAAGAGCTGGGGGAGATCTTCTTCCTGAATCGCATAATCCGCTTCCGGCGGTGCCACAACAGGCTCTACCGAAATCTGCTCAAATCCGAGATCTGCCAGATGCAGTACATCTGCCGCAAAATCCGTATTGTGATGTGTAAACGTACCACGCACGTAATAGCGCTGCTGATCCCTGCTGTCTGCGAACTTCTGGAACTTCGGCACAACCAGATCATAACTGCCGGAGCCGTTCCGGAACGGTCTCATATAATTATGTACCTCCGGACGTCCGTCGATGCTGAGCACTACGTTGTCCATCTCACGGTTTGCAAATTCCATGATCTCGTCATTTAAGAGCACACCGTTCGTTGTCAGTGTAAAGCGGAACTTCTTATTATGTGCTTCTTCCTGACTGCGTCCGTATACGACCAGATCCTTTACTACCTGAAAATTCAGTGTCGGCTCGCCGCCAAAGAAATCCACCTCGAGATTCCTGCGGTTGCCGCTGGATGCGATCAGAAAATCAAGTGCCGCTTTTCCGACCTCATAGCTCATCAGCTCACGCTTGCCGTGATACTCGCCCTCCTCCGCAAAGCAGTATTTGCAGGCGAGATTACAGTCATGTGCGATATGCAGACACAATGCCTTGACGACCGTCTGACGGTTCTTTCCGATCTCTCCGATATATTCCTCATATGAATCCGGCGTAAACAAATCTCCGTTTTTGATGAGCTCATTCATCTCATCAAACGCTTCGTCGATCTCTGCCGCGGAATATCTGTCTGCGAGCTGCGCACGGATCTCCTCCGGTGTATGTTCCTCATACATCCCGATGATCTCATACATGAGCTCGTCCACCACATGAATCGCACCGCTGTTCACATCCAGAACGATATTATATCCATTGTTCTGATACTGGTGAATCACTGTATCTATCCCTTTCTCTAATAATAGCAACAAATGACCGTCCGCAATGCGAACGGTCTCTGTTTACATCATTTTGACTGCAAATATGTAATTATTTGCACTGCTCGCAGGTCTGGTTTCCTACTGTGCAGGAAGTCTTGCAAGCTGACTGGCAGGAAGTCTGGCACTCGCCGCATCCGCCCTTCTTTACTGTGTTCTGTAACTTTCTTGTATTCAATGTCTGTACATGCTTCATAATTATGCGCTCCTTTCGAAAATACCTACGGCACATTATAGCACACCGCCAGACAGACTTCAACTGTTATTTTTTGCTTAAACAAGCGAAAACGCCCATTTTAACGCCTCATCCGGAGATGTCTCGGCAACCCGTCCACCATCATGGGGGACAATTCTGCCTGAATGAGCGGTCTGATATAGTGGATCAGCTCGTCCGCCACATACGTGCCATCCTTCGTGATCCATTCGAGCGGCACTTTTTTCTCGATGTTCGCGATCTTGTGCACATCCTGACAGCTCGTTGTACAGATATACGGATCCTCCGAGATGCGGTCAAGCACGACCACCTTGCCGGTCTCACCCTCAAAAGCGGCTTTGACTGCGGCTCCGCCGACCTGAAATGCCTCGGTGATGTCCACGCGGGAGGTCATATGTGCCGCACACCGCTGCAGGGTTGACAGCTCAATCGCACGCGTCTTGATGCCAAACTCCGAACCGATCTTATCTGCAAGAAACTTCGCCGTACCCTGAAGCTGCTTGTGCCCGAACGCATCGACATACTCCACATGATCTTTCAGTTCAAACACATAGCGTCCGTCCGCCACCTTGACACCCTCGGAAACGGCAATGACGATAGAACTCTGTTTTTTCGCCAGATCAGTCACCCGCGCCATGAATTTGTCGATATCGAACGGCACCTCCGGCAAAAAGATCATGTCCACACCCTCGCAGTCCTCTCCGGCAGCCAGTGCGCTCGCCGCGGTGAGCCAGCCCGCATTCCGTCCCATGATCTCCACGATCGTGATCGTCGGATAGTCGTAAACGAGTCCGTCACGGATAACCTCCTTCATCGCCGCCGCAATGTATTTCGCCGCGCTGCCATAGCCCGGCGTGTGGTCGGTCATCGCCAGATCGTTGTCGATCGTTTTCGGCACACCCATAAATTTGATGTCGCTGCTGCGCAGAATCGCGTAATCGGACAGCTTTTTGATCGTATCCATCGAATCGTTGCCGCCTATATAGAAAAATGCCTCGATCTCCAGCTCCTCTAAAATGTCAAAGATCTTGTCATAAATCTCTGTGTTGTCGCGGATCTCCGGCAGCTTATAACGGCAAGAGCCCAGAAAAGACGACGGTGTACGCTTGAGCAGATCAATGTCCAGATCCGACTTGATGTGCTCGGACAGATCGACATATTTGCGATCCAGCAGACCCTTGATCCCGTGCAGCATCCCATACACTTTTCCTGCGCCGCGATCCTTTGCTGTCTTGTAAACCCCTACCAGACTGGAATTGATCACTGATGTGGGGCCGCCCGACTGTCCTACAATTACATTTCCTCTCATAATGGTACCTCTCCTCTCTAGCTAACATGTTAGTCGTTTGCTACTACCATTTTACCACCTTGCAGGACCGTTGTCACGTTTTTTTACACTATTTTTTACTTGTTTTCATCCTTTCTTTTTCCGGCTCTATTTTATCGGTAGTCGCTGCCCATGATCGCCTCGTAGACACGTTTCCGTATTACTTCCGGATCACGCCTGTTGTAATCGATTTTGCCGGTACTTCCACATGTGCGCACCCGTCACCGAGCCGCAGATACGCCGGAAGCTGTTTTTCCGTGCGGTTTAAGATCACGACAACGATCGTATCATCCTTTGAAAAAGCGGTCACTTCCAGTGCATCCGTATAGCGTGTCACGCCGATACGCACCGCGCCGTTTTCAATAAAGTGTGTAAAGTGCCACAGATAATCGAGGATGTTCCGCTCCTGCAAACTGCCAGCTGCGATGTTGTACAGATACGGCGCATCGCAGAAATTGTTCACATGGTTCGGTCCGCCCTCCTGATCGAGAATGAGATTCCAGTCAAAAAATGTATTCATGCCCTCATTCAGATTGCCGATCATGTCATGCGCATATTTCTGTGCGTTGTTCGGACCGTCCTCCGCCGCAAATTTGCTGAATTCAATACATGCCTCGGACAGTAGCAGCTTCTTGTCAGGGAAGCGCTCCTTAATCATGCGCAGCGCTTCAAAATGATCCCCGCTGTACCAGTGGAATGCCATTCCTGCGACCATATGCGTTGTCTCATCATCGATGATCGTCTGCGCCCACTCAAACACACGCTCCTTGTTGTGATCCCACAGATAGATCTCTATATCGTCCAGCCCGTGCGCACACAGTGCAGTCCACATATAATCACGCAAAAACTCCTTCTGTTCCTGTGCGGTATAGATGCAGGAATCCCATGTCTGCACCGCCTTCGGCTCATTCTGCAAAGTGAGCTTTGTCACATGGTAGCCCCGGTTTCTGTACTCTTCGATGTAACGACAGATATATTCTGCCCACTGCGCGCGGTATTCAGGCAGCAGTTTTCCTCCGTGGTTGCGCTCCTGATTGGACTTCATCGCAGCCGGAGGGCTCCACGGTGAGAGCATGATATCCAGCTTGCCGCCGTAGGCTGCTTCTGCCGCATCTAACAACGGTAAAATATATTTTTCCACACGCTCAAACGAAAACTTTGCAAACTCCGTATCTTCAGGATCGGAATCCGCCTCATAATGTCCGAGTGAAAAATCGCAGCTATCGATCGGAATCCGCACCATGCGGTACTTCATCGCATCCCTGCCGAAATAGTTCTGCACCACCTGCTGTTTCTGCTCCTCACTCATCTGCGCATACATATAGCCCGCAGAATCCGTGATGGCACCGCCAAAGCCTTCCAGCGTCTGATAGGTCATCTGCGGATACAGGTTGATCAGCTCGTTTTCCCGCTCTATGTCTTTTTCAAATTCCAACTGCTGTCTTAAGAGCTGCCTGCTCTTTTTCTGACTGTCTTTGTCATATTCATAGGTCGTTGTATATAAATTCAATAACATCTTTAACCTTCCAGCCTTTCTTAAATATTAGCCTTTCCTAATTCTTCTGCTGACTCAGCCGGTACTCCCGCGGTGTCTGTCCTTTCACCTTCTTAAATACCCGGGAAAAATACTTCTCATCACGGAAACCGACCCGATATGCAATCTCATAATTTTTAAAGAAGTTCTGCTCCAGATATGTACATGCATGCTCAATGCGCACCTGATTCAGATAGTCGACAAATCCCATCTGTAACGTCTGCGAAAACATCATCGACAGATACCCGCCGGAAATGCCGACCTGTTCTGCGACATCCACCAGCGTCAACGGCTCACTGTAATGCTCCTCGATATATTTCTGTGCCTCACTCACGAAATGGTTGACCTGAGCCTGATCGACGGTTTCACTTTCTTCTTTTCCGATATATGTATCCGCCAGCTCGTTCAAAAGGCGCAGAATATCCGATGCACGCACCGGCTTGAGCAGATATTCCTTCGCCCCGAAGCGCAGCGCCTGCTGTGCATATTGAAACTCGTCATATCCGCTCAGTATGACCGTGAGCGGATGCAGTCCCGCTTTCTGTGCCTCACGCATCACATCTATTCCGTTATTGATCGGCATCTGTACATCCAGCAGCATGAGATCCGGCTCGTATTTGAGCATCAGCTCTATCGCTGTCTTTCCATCCGCCGCCTCGTAGATCCTGTCAAAACGGTTTGTGTGAAGCTGGATGTATTTTGACACGCCATTTCTGATAATATCCTCATCATCCGCGATCAACAATTTCAGACTCATAACTCCTCCTCAAACGGAATCGTCAGTATGACGACTGTACCCTTGCCGATCTCACTTTGAATTTCAAGTGTAAAATCACCCTGATACCGCCTTTGCAGACGCTCCCTGATATTTTTAATCGCATATCTTCCGATGCGCTGTTTCCGGTACTGGTTGGATTCCTCCTCCCAGAGGGCATCGATCTGATCCTGCCGCATGCCGACTCCGGTATCCTTGATCTCAAACCGTATCCTGCCGTCCTCATGGGTGCCGCGCACCGACAGGCTGCACGCTACATCCAGATTTTCAAAGCCATGGACGATCGCATTCTCCACAAACGGCTGGAGGATCAGCTTGGGAATCTTCGCGTGGCTGATCGCCGGATCGATCTCTATCGTATATTCCAGACGCTTTGTAAAGCGCATTTTCTGGATCTGCAGATACCGTGACACCAGCTCAATCTCATGGCTGACACTCACCTCGCTCTGCCCCTGATTCAGTACCAGACGGAACAACTGTGACAATGCCAGTATGCTCTCTGCCAGATCCTCGTTATCCGCCTCAATTGCCTGCCAGTAGAGGGAATCCAGCGTGTTATACAGAAAATGCGGATTGATCTGTGCCTGTAATGCCGCCAGCTCACTCTCTTTCTCCTGCAACGTAATCACATAATTTTTCTCGATCAGCTCACGGATCGAGTTTACCATCCGGTTAAAGCACTGTGCCACCTCACCGATCTCATCCTGTGTCGAGATCTCAACCTGATGGTCAAAATCTCCGGTCGATACTTCTACGATCGCTTCCCGCAGCCGCAGCAGCGGTTTTGTGACAACATTCGATATAATCACGAGCAGCGGCAGCAATGCGAGCAGCATGCCGAGCAGCAACAGCAACGGCATATATGCCGCCTCCCGTATCTGCGTCTGCACATTGTAGCGCGGCACGATCTTACAGATAATGCTCGCGTTTTTTTCCAGCTGCATACAGATCACCTCATAGCTGCCATAGCCGAAATGATCTGCCCGTTTTCTGTAATCCGCCTTTACAAAATCCTCTGACTGCAAATACTCTGCCAGTTCCTCATCCACGTTTCCGACACTGCTGAGCACACCGCCGCTGCGGTCGAGCACAAGCAATGCCTCATCCGAACGGAGTGCATTTTCCGACAGACTTGTAAAATATTCCTGACTGACACCGATCGTGATATGTCCCAGCGTCTTTTTCTGCGCCAGATCCCGGATCTCACGGTACAGCACGATCTTGTCCGTCCGGTTCATCTCGTAGATCTGTTCGTTTCCTTTTTCTACATGCGCCCAGACCATGCCGTTTTCACTATCCCTTGCGATCTGATAGATCGGCGCGTGGTGCAGCTCGTCCGTCGTCGCAAGGTTTACGCTTCCGTCCATGCCCCGCAGATAGGGACGGACACCGTTTTCCGGATAGATCGCGATGGTCTTGATATGACCTTTCAGCGCTACCATATCCTGAACGATCCCCATCGGTGCCTCATCCATCCACAATCTGGAATTTTCGTTCTTTTTTTCCGGATTATCACAGGTGAGCAGCTCATGAATCTCCTGATTGACACAGATATAGGTGGAAAAATCCTTGATATCTGTCTGCTGCATGTTCCAGCTCTCCGCCAGTGCATGCACATTCACGCGGTCGTTTTCGAGCCGTTCATCCCGCACCTGTCTGTAATTATGTGCTATGAGTGCCAGACAAATCACCAGCAATACCGGTGTGATCGTCAGATAACTATACAATATGAGCTTCTTTCTCACACTCAACCGATCGATCCATTGTCTGACTTTTCCCATAGCCGTTTCTCCTTTTTATCCTTTGACTGCGCCCATCGCAACACCCTTTGTGATGTGCTTATTCAATAAGATATACACGATAACAGCCGGTGCTGCCGTGAGTGCCATGACTGCAAACTGTACTGCGTAGTTCGATGAATACTGACCCGTGAACTCCAGTACGGAGAACGGCAGTGTTTTCCATTTCGGTGAGCTGAGGTAGGTGCTCGCCATCATGAACTCGTTCCAGTTATTTAAGAAGGTCATGATCGAAACGGTCATAATCGAAGCCTTGAGCAGCGGTGTGATGATCTGGAAGATAATGCGGTAGATGCCGCAGCCGTCCATGACTGCTGCCTCCTCGATCTCCTCCGGAATCGCCTCCATAAAGCTCGTCATCAAAAACATACCCTGCGGCAGTGAAAATGCCACATACGGAATGAGCAGCGCCCAGATAGTATCTGTCATATGAAGCTGACTGTATATCTTATAGTTCGGCAGCAGTGTTGCGTGAATCGGGATCATCATTCCCATGAGCAGGAGCGTTTTCACAAATCCGCTCATCTTCCAGTGCATTCTCCGGCATGCGAAGGATGCCATAATTGAGATCACGATAACCAGCACAACCGCCAGTACATTGATCAGTACACTATTTTTTAAGTATAACAGAAAATGTCCGTCTACAAAAGCCTTTACATAGTTGCCCCACTGTATCTTTTCCGGTATGATGAGCAGTCCGCTTGTAAACATTTCCGTGCTGCTTGCCAGTGAGAAATCAACCAGCCAGATCAAAGGGAAGATCTGGATAACTGCCATTACGATCAAAATAAGCCATAACACGATTTTTCCGGGATTGAATTTTTTGTTCTTCATTGTGCAGCCTCCTTTTTTCTGATCTTCGGATTCACTTCATCGCGGTCGCTGAAAATCCAGTTTAACAATACCGTCGCTGCCAGACAGATCACGATGAATACGACACCGATCGCATTACCGTAACCGTACTTATATGCCTTGAATGCCTGCTGATACAAATAGTTTGCCGCAAACTGTGTCTGATTGTTCGGTCCGCCGTTCGTCAACAGATATACTGTTTCCATCTGCTTCAATGCGGAGATCACTGCCATTGTGACATTGACCTGAATCACCGGCTTCATCAGTGGAAGTGTGATCTTGAAAAAGGTCGTTTTCTGATCCGCACCGTCGATCGCTGCTGCCTCGTACAGTACCGGATCGATATTTTTGATACCTGTGTAGTAGATCAGCATGCCCCATCCAAAACCATGCCAGATCAGTACAATCAGAACTGACCAGATCGCATTTTCTGTGCTGAACCAGTTGATATCTCCTTTTCCGCCAAATGCCTTGATCACGTTATTGAGCAGACCGAAGTCCGGATTGTAGATAAATTTCCACAGATAGGCGATGACTGCAACGGAAATAACGTTCGGGATAAAATAGATACACCGGAAAACGCCTTCTGCCTTGCCGCCGCCGTTCCATGCTGCGATATCTGTAGCTGTACCCTTGCCGTTCTCGATCGTAGGCATTGTGAACATACGGATGTTGTCACGGATCTCCGGAGCGATATCCTCATTGAGTGCCATAGATGCATCCCAGCTTCCCATATAGTACATTGCAGCCTGACCGTTGGTAAACAGGTTCTGTGCTGTTCCGTAATCCTGTGTATCAAATCCGTTCTGGAACAGTCCTGCCTCTGCGCTCTTTCTGAGCAGCTCTGCGGCTGTCTTGAATGACGGATCAGAGAAATCTCCGTTTGCGATTGCGTTGCTTACAACTGTCTTATAGTCAGAACCATCGAGCTTGAACATGATGTCTGATAAGTAAACTGCTAACGGCCATCCGTCGCCACCGTCCATAGCCAGCGGAATGATTCCGGCATCTTTGATCTGTCCTGCGAGTGCCAGCAGATCGTCATAAGTCTTGGGGATCTCCCAGCCGTTGTCCTCGAACATCTTCTGGTTGTAGTAAAATCCTGCAACGTCTGTATTTCTCGGAAGTCCGTAGAGCTTTCCGTCTTTCATGAAGCCGTCAAGTGAACCGGATACAAATGTGTAATCCTTATAATCATCCTGATTCAGCTCTGCCAGTACACCGGCATCAAGTACTTCATCTAAGAATGCCGGCTGACCCCAGATACTTACTACATCGGGCATTCCTTCCATTGAATACGCTTTGAACTTCACCTTGTATGCTTCCTCGTCCAGCGTCTCAACCTCAATCTTGACATTTTTGTTCTGCTCCATGTACTCGTCAATAATCATCTGCTCAACGAGTCCCTAACCATTCTTTCGATCCGGCAGGTTTGAGAATACCTTTAATGTAACTTCACCTGCCGTATCCCCTGTGGCATCTGCTGTGTCTGTTGCTCCGTCTGCTGCCTCATCCGTTGAAGCATCTGTTGATGCATCTGTTGAAGCATTTGCATCTGTTGTTCCTTCGTCCTTGCTGCCGCATCCTACAACCATCGTAGCCATCATTGATGCTGCAAGTACCATAGATAAAATTTTACGTTTCATATAATTGTACCTCCCCGTGCAAGCACTTGTTTTATTTGATGGGTAAATTCTACCATCGAAATTGATGGATTCATAGGTAACAATATTTCAAAAAGGTGGACTATTTTAAAATAATCCACCTTTTTAAACCTGAACACTATTCAACTGATCATTCCGCCCGCCGTTGCGGACAGCAGACACAGGATCATCGTAGAGATCAGATGCACCGCATCCGTGTCGAGTCCCTGATGCAGAATCACTCCGACGAGGAGCAGTATCCCGTAATACAGTGCCCCCATCAGAAGCCCCCACAGATATTTGCGCATTCCCGCGCGCTTGCCCATGAGGAAACCGCCCGCAAAGCCCGCGATAATATAAATCGCTATGATCGCGCCGTTGACGAGCGCCTCCGAGGGCTCTGTCCGGTACATAAAAAATGCCAGCAGCAGCAATAAGATCCCTGTGATAATATACATCGTCACCAATACCACGAGTGTCGGTATGAGCATGGATTGGTTGTTTGTCGTCTGTCTTCCCGCCTGTCGTCCCATAAATAGTCCTCCCGTTTCGATTTCACCGCAGCTTCTGCATGTTGCGATTGGTACAATCTATGCACGAACAAGTCCTGATATCACCGGTTTGTCTACATTCCGGCAATATTTTTTTCATAGCGGAGCATTTCTTTGCCGTTCATCACCACCGTCCCGTGCGGCGTGAACTCCAGCCGGCGCAGCAGTGCCAGACTCGCCGTATTCCCCGGCTCGACAAAGCAGTTGAGCGTGTCAAAATCCGACAGATGCGCGCGCGCAAAATCGAGCAGCTTTTCACACACCTCAATCGCGTAGCCCTGTCTCTGGTACGGCGTGCCAATGATATAGCCCATCTCCAGCACGATCTCCTCACCGAGATCCTGATGCGAAAAGCCCGCGCGACCGATCAGCGCGCCGCTTTCCCGCTCATACACGAGCCACATGCCGTAGCCGTAAAACCGGTACATACACCGGATATAGTCTCTCGTATACTGTTCCTCCTCCGGTCTGTCGTAGAGCGGCTCGATGTAGTCCGTGATGCCATCACCGGCATAGAGCGCATACAGATCATCCAGATCGTCCGGCGTGATCTCTCGCAGATAGCAGCGTTTCGTGACGACGGTGATCCACGGCAGTCCCTGCGCCCGCTTCATGATCCGATCCAGAAACTGCACATCGACTTCCGCAAAGCCCTCGACAAGAATATCTGCTGTCAGGTCTGTATCCGGATCGTCCGCCATCGGTTTTTGTTCCCCAGCATCCCCCAACAGACTGCCATATCCGATCGTTGCCGCCGGTGTCCCTGCCGCCAGTGCCAGTGTGCGTGCGCTGCCTGCCAGCAACAGCGTCGCGTGCAGATTCGGCACAGCCAGCCCGGACTCCGAGTCACCCGATGACGATATCCCGCCCGAATCTGATACCACCTTACCCGGCGATGCCACACCCACATCGGTGCCCAGCTCATTTAATGCTCGCAGTGCGCCGTGTTTCCGCTCCCACGCATCCAGCTCTATAAGCGTAACGCCCGCTTCGGGCAGCTCCCGAAGCAGGCGTTTCAACTCACCATCTGCCGCCTCGCTCGCGCGGTAGCAGACAAATTCAATACTTTTTACGGATTGGAACAGCTTTTCTGCCCCTGTCAGCATGTCTCCGGCTCCGGATAGTCCACGCCAAATGTGTCTACCGTGACTTTTGCCATCTTCTGCTCCTCCATCGGACGATCAGAGTAGTCGGTGTTGACATGTGCGATCTTATCCACGACCTCCAGACCCTCTACGAGCTTTCCAAATGCCGCATATGCGCCGTCCAAGTGCGGGCTCGTCTCCACCATCGGTATCGCGGAGGGCGGCAAGGTGAGCTATGCCGTCGAGGGCTCGATCTTCGACGCCGGCTCCACCATGAAATGGCTGCGCGACAACCTCGGCATCATCTCCGATGCCGGCGAGACGGCCTCCATCGCGCGCTCCATCGACGACACGGACGGCTGCTATTTCGTCCCGGCGTTCTCGGGGCTCGGTGCCCCCTGGTGGGATCCGCAGGCCCGCGGCATGATCTGCGGCCTCACCGGCGCCTCGACGCGTGCCACCATCGTTCGCGCCGCGTGCGAGTCCATGGCCTATCAGA
>CALBJL010000085.1 GCA_937893485.1 uncultured bacterium
TACAGAACCTGAGGAGGTGAGTGGCGGGGCTGTATAGCGGCAACCCCGCATTTTTATATAGGTCGGCCATCCGTTAAGGCATCAATGATTGGCGCATTCCCGTAGCCCGTAAACTTATCTCTTCCGAAGTTGACTCGATTTCGCCGGATGACCAGTCCCTGCCAGTCCTGCAAATTTCTTTACAGGAGGAACCCTATGTTTAAAATTTTTCGTAACAACTGCTGTGGCCTTGATATCCACAAAACCTGGATCTATGCCTGCATCGGTATTACCGACCCAAATGGCCGTACAGAGTATAAGCAAGCCCGCTTTTCTTCCTTCTCCAAAGGACTCAGGGAATTAGCTGCCTGGCTTGCCAAATATTCCTGTACCGAAGTCTGTATGGAGTCCACCGGCAAGTATTGGATCCCTGTTTTTAACATCCTGGAAAAGTCCTGTTCTGTCACCCTGGCTCATCCCAAATATACCAAGCCTCAAAAAGGGAACAAAACAGATCGAAAGGATGCCAAATGGATCTGCGACTTATTCATGTGCGATATGATCAAACCCAGTTTTATCCCTTCTCCGGAAATCCGGCAGCTTCGGGATCTGATCCGTTATCGCGTCAAACTTACCAATATGCTCACCGGCGAAAAGAACCGGGCACAGAACTGCCTGACTGTTTCCAACCTGAAACTTGATGACGTTTTCAGTGATGTCTTTGGAAAGTCTGCCCGTTCCATCACCAACTATATCCTGGAACATCCGAGCGAAACCTTTGATGTCTCTCCTTTTGTCGACCCACGCTGCAAAACACCTGTCTCTGAAATCCAGGCTGCTGTTGACGGGGCGATCTCTCCTGAGCAGGCTGTCAAGCTACGCCAGTGCCTCGCTCACATCGATGAACTTGAAGCCCACCGCAAAGAGATCGAGTCTGAGATCCTTCAGATCGCAGAACCTTTTTCTGCCGTTTTAGATTTACTCTATACTCTTCCGGGATTAGATAAGAATCCGATGACTGCTATTGCCATTCTCTCTGAGATTGGTCCGGATATGTCCGTGTTCCCGTCATCCAAACATCTTGTCTCCTGGGCTGGCTGCTGTCCCCGTAATGACCAAAGCAACCAAAAAGTAAAATCCAGGCGGATTTCCCGCGCAGGCAGTTATTTGAAACCTCTTCTTGTCCAGGTCGCCAATGCCTTGGTCAAATCCAAAAAACACCCGGAATTTAAAGAGAGGTATCACAGGATCAAATCCCACCGGGGTCATAAAAAGGCAATCATCGCTGTTTGTAAGATGCTCCTGACCGCTATCTGGAACATGCTGAGCAAACTTGAGCCTTACAACCCGGAAGGTTTTCTGGAGCACAGGCCTGTCATACAGGAAAAAACTTTGACAGTATCCCAGGCTCTTGAACTTCTCAGGCTTCGGGGATATACGATCACTAATCAGTAATCATTGTTATCTTTCTATTCTATATTTTGCAGTTGTTCTCACCCGCTAATTGCTAATTTTCGAGTGGCTTGTTTGCTATACTCTTTTTTTGGTGGTTTACCTCTACTTCTTTGTTTCAAACTTCATTCCTCCAAATATTCTGTTAATCGCCGATAATCGGAGACTAGTAGTCTACACGTTCGAGACACAGCCCGCATGCGGGTGCGGTCGGTCCTGCAACGCGCCGGTCTTTTGCTTCTAAAATCTCTGTCATAGACTCCGGATGTATCCGTCCGGCTCCGACCTCGAGCAGTGTGCCGACGAGAATGCGCACCATATGCTGCAAAAATCCGGTTCCGTGAAACGTGAAATAGATCTGGTTTTTGCTGCGTTTAATGGTAATGGAATCCACGAGACGAACCGTGGATTTTTTCATTTTCGGATTGCCGCAAAAGCTCTTAAAGTCATGCTCGCCCTGTAAATATTCCGCGGCGCGTATCATGGCATCTACGTCCGGCTCAAAATCCAGCCGTGATACATAGCGGCGGTTAAAGACCGGTTTGCCCTCACCAACATAGCAGGTGTAGGAGTAGGTTTTGCCGACTGCCTTGTAGCGGGCGTGAAAACGTTCGGAAGCCTTGCGGACATCGACAATACCGATGTCGTCCGGCAGATAGCGGTTCATATATGCTTTGATCGCCGGTTCAGATAAGCGTGTGTCGAGCAGGACATTGGCGACCATAGCCTTTGCATGGACACCGGTATCGGTACGCCCCGCACCGATGACTTCGGGAATCTCATCCAGTTCACACATCCGTTGCAGGACAGTCTCGATCTTGCCCTGTATCGTGTCTCTGCCCGGCTGGTGTTCCCAGCCGTAGTAGCGCGTTCCGTCGTATGCGATAGTCAGTTTATAATTTTTCGTCATAGCTATTGTTTGTGTTCCTTTATCTGATATTATTCTTCGGAAAACTGCAAAGTGATCGTCAGGAATAGTTTCATTATATATGGAATTGGTGGAAATGTATATCCATATTTCGGATTTAAAGTCAAAGAACATGCGGATCGCATTGGCGACGATAACCCGATGGCGTACAACGAGCTGATGCAGAATTGCTGACAATCAGGGAAAATTGCCGTGGTGTATGAATGTTAATTCGTGAGAAAAACAAAATAGACAGAGTTGTTTAGCAGGAAACGTCGATACAGAGTAGTCGTGTATCGGCGTTTTTTTAATTTACAGGAAATTTCTTTCTATGAATTAAAAAAGCCCCGCGAGGATGCTTGACAAATCCCAATCTTGTGCTAGAATAGTTCGAAGATTAAATAGTTTAACAAAAAAACAATTTCAAAACAGAACCATTTGCACAGCGATCCATACGATAAAATGAGTGCAAACGAGTCAATCATGCGACAAAACGATAAGGAAACGGAAGTGAGACAATGACAGTATATGATACCTTGGAGAAACGGCATGTGATGCCCCGTGCATGGGAGGACTGGGCGGCGTACCGCAGCGCATGGAGTAAGTGGATCATGCGCCATTGTGAGCGGGGCGGTTCGCTGCTCATCGTAGGAGCGGGCGTATGCAATGACTATGATCTGGAGCATTTTTTACAATTCTTTGACCGGATCACGCTCTACGATGTGGATGAACAGGCGATGCAGGCGGCGATGAAGCGCGTGCCGCAGGCAGACGGCGCGCGGGTGAGCTGTGAGACGGGCGATCTGCTGGGGATTTACCCGGAGGAATACCGCGAGTTTTGTACGGTGATTCAAAGTGAGGTCAACCGGCGCGGAAAACTGACGGATATTACGCAGCTTGCGCAGACTGCATATATGCTTGCGCAGTCGATGTATGCGCGCGCGGTGGAGCGCAGAGTAAAACTTGTGCTGCCACAGGCAGATGTGGTGGCAGTCAGCGGTGTACACAGCCAGATCAATCACATGCTGCCGTGGATCTGGGAGGCGTATATGCAGGTGCTTGGGCAGCGGGAGAAGCGGGTCTTTCAACTGGCATCGGAGGAAAACAGCCGGATTGCGGCGCAGATCAACCGGAAGCTGTGCGAGGCGGCGCGGTGCGGGCTGTTTGTATCCGCGGAGGCATCGCGCGCGGGAGTCCCCGGAGGTGTCGAGGGAGCGTGGCAGGCGCTCGCTGATCTGAAACAGCATACGGATGAGTCCACGTTACATGTAGGAGATACCACACATTTTGCGTGGGGTTATGATCTGCGGCAGAACATGATCTATGATATGGAGGCGCTCGCACTGGTACGCTGATTGGTTGGTTACAGAATTCTTGTATGAAGGTCGCAGCTCCCGCAAGCATGTCTGTTTTGCTTTCATTGCACGAACCATTCCGATGAGCCTCGGAAAACACTAACTCGTGTTCAGCAAAGGCTTCCACGAGTTACGAGTCTCATCTCCATCGCGCAAAGGCAGCAAAATCAGACATGACTTTGCTCGCGCTGCTACGTTTACGAAGTGCCTGTAACGTGAATAGCTGCGGGAGCAGCCTGATCGGGATACTGCTGTGACCGCAGCCAGCCATTCTCAACAAGCATATGCTTGCGGGAGCTGCGACCTCATATAAGAATATCGCAAATGTTTATAATATTTACAGGAGGAACCCCATGGATAAAACAAAACACATCGGCTACCGCATGCGTTATTTCGACCGCTGCATGAAGCAGCTCATCGACCGCAAAAATAATGAGCGGCAGCAAAATTATGGCATGTCCATGACAGACGGCTGGATTCTGCGCTATCTGTATGAACATGACGGGCAGGAGGTATTTCAGAAAAATATCGAGACAGACCTGCATATCAAGAAATCCGCACTCACACAGCAGCTCAACGACATGGAGGCGCGCGGGCTGATCCGGCGCAGGATCTCGTCGCACGACAGCCGCTATAAGTGTATTTCACGGACAGAAAAAGCGATGGAGATCCATCAGGAGATCATGAATGAGATGGAAGAACACGAGCGGATGATAAAAAAAGGGATCAGCGAGGAAGATCTGGCGGTGTTTTCGCGTGTGCTCGACCAGATGATCGCAAACATCAGCGGAGACGAGAAACAGACCCGCAGACCGGAATGGTTATGTCATAAATAACAGGAGGTACATACATGTTAAAAACATTGATGGCACAGATCAAAGAGTATCGCGGTGCGTCGATCGCGACCCCGATCTGTATGACGATCGAGGTGCTGATGGAGACGATCATACCGTTTCTGATGGCATCGATTATCGATAATGGTGTGGATAAAGGAGATCTGCATCATATTTATATGGTAGGAGGCGCGATGTTTCTGATCGCGGTGATCGGGCTGCTCGGCGGACTCGGCGGCGGTCATTTCGGCGCAAAGGCATCGGCGGGATTTGCCAAAAATCTGCGCGAGGCGATGTTCCGGAACATACAGACGTTTTCCTTTGCAAACATTGACCGCTTTTCAACGGCGGGACTCGTGACACGACTGACGACCGATGTCACAAACCTGCAGAATGCATACCAGATGATTCTGCGCATGTGTACGCGCGCGCCGCTGAGCATGATCTGTGCGATGATCATGAGCTATGTGATCTGCCCGCGTCTGGCGAACATTTATCTGCTCGCCGTACTGATTCTCGGCACAATCCTGATGCTGCTCATGATGAAAACACACCGCTATTTTTCACAGGTATTTGAAAAATACGATGAACTGAATGCCAGCGTTCAGGAAAATGTATCCGGTATCCGCGTGGTCAAGGCGTATGTCAGGGAGAACTACGAGAAGGAGCGGTTTACAAAAGCGAGTAAAAATGTGTACAGCATGTTTGTAAAGGCGGAAAAGCTCATTTCGTTAAATGCGCCGATCATGCAGTTTACTGTGTATGCATGTATTCTGCTGATCTCGTGGATCGGGGCGAAGCTGGTCGTACAGAGCAGCCTCACGACCGGAGACCTGATGAGTATGCTGACCTACAGCATGAATATATTGATGAATCTGATGATGCTTTCGATGGTATTTGTCATGATTACGATGTCTGCGGCGAGCGGACGGCGTGTGGCAGAGGTCATTGAGGAGCAGAGTACGCTGACCAATCCCACACAGCCTGATTATGAGGTGCCTGACGGCAGCATCCGGTTTGAACATGTCAGCTTTGATTATCATGGAGACAGGGAGCATCCGATTTTAAAGGATGTCGATCTGACGATTCATGCCGGGGAGACGATCGGTATCATCGGAGGCACCGGAAGCTCCAAATCGAGTCTTGTAAACCTGATCAGCCGTCTGTACGATGTGACGGACGGAGCGGTTTTTGTCGGGGGAAAAGATGTGCGCAGCTACGATCTCGATACGCTGCGCAATGAGGTGGCAGTCGTTTTACAGAAAAATGTGCTGTTTTCCGGCACGATTTTAGAAAATCTGCGCTGGGGTGATGAGAATGCGAGCGAGGAAGCGTGCAAACGCGCCTGCCGTCTCGCATGTGCCGATGAATTTATCGAGCGGATGCCGCAAAAATATGAGACCTATCTCGAACAGGGCGGCAGTAATCTCTCCGGCGGTCAGAAGCAGCGTCTGTGTATTGCGCGTGCATTGCTTAAACAGCCGAAAATACTCATCTTAGACGACAGCACGAGCGCTGTCGATACGGCGACGGATGCAAAAATCCGGCAGGCGTTTGCACAGGAAATTCCGGGCACGACCAAGCTCATTATCGCGCAGCGCATCTCATCCGTGCAGGAGGCAGACCGCATTATTGTGATGGAGGACGGTCGGATTCAGGGCTTTGATACACATGAGCGGCTATTGGAGACAAATGAGATATACCGTGATATTTACGAGTCACAGACAAAGGGCAGCGGAGATTTTGATGAGAAGGCAGGTGAGCACTGATGGCAGAAGAAAAAGTGAGAGAATTTAAAGGCGGCAGAGGCCCGGGGGGACCGTGTCCGAAGCTCGAGCATCCGTTTCGCAGCTTCCTTCGCATCATGCGTTATCTGATGCGCTATTATCCGGTGCACATTGCAGTTGTTGTCGTGGCGATCTTTGCGAGTGTGTTATGCAATGTGAAGGGAACATGGTTTATCAAGGATCTGATTGATGGGTATGTGCAGCCGCTGCTTTTGTCCGATCAGCCGGATTTTAGCGGTCTGTTGCATGCGATTACACGTGTGGGTGGTTTTTATCTGCTCGGTGTCGTGGCAGTTTTTATCCAGAACCGTGTCATGGTCTATGTGACACAGGGAACACTTATGCATATGCGTAATGAAATGTTTGTGCATATGGAGACACTGCCGGTGCGCTATTTTGACGAGCATCCGCACGGCGATATCATGAGTATGTACACAAACGATATCGATACGCTGCGTCAGATGATCTCGCAGAGTATGCCGCAGTTTTTAAACAGTGCAGTAACGATCGTCAGTGTATTTATCAGCATGGTGATGCTGAGCATTCCGCTGACGCTTGTCACGATGGTCATGGTTGTGATCGTGCTGTTTTCAACGAAAAAAGCAACCGGACTCAGCGGACGTTATTTTGTGCAGCAGCAGAAGGATCTCGGCAGATTAAACGGTTATATCGAGGAAATGATGGAAGGGCAGAAGGTCGTAAAAGTATTCTGTCACGAACAGCAGGCGATTGATGATTTCAGTGAATTGAACGAACAGCTCTACGACAGTGCCTACAACGCAAACCAGTTCGTGAATCTGCTCGGTCCGATCAATGCGCAGCTCGGAAATGTGAGCTATGTGCTGTGTGCAATGGTCGGTGGTATATTGGCATTAAACGGTTCCTTTGGTTTCACGCTCGGATCACTTGCAAGCTTTCTGACCTTCAATAAGAGCTTTTACATGCCGATCAATCAGGTGAGCCAGCAGCTCAACGCGGTCGTGATGGCATTGGCAGGTGCTGACCGTCTGTTTGAACTGTTAGATGAACAGCCGGAGACGGACGAGGGCTATGTAACGCTCGTCAATGCGAAAAAAGAAAACGGAGAGCTCCGCGAGTGCGCGGAGCGCAGCGGTCTGTGGGCGTGGAAGCATGTGCATCAGGCGGACGGCAGCGTGGAGTATCGTGAGCTGACCGGCGATGTGGTGTTTGACGATGTTGATTTTGGTTATAATCCGGACAAAATAGTGCTCCACAATGTCGACTTGTACGCGACACCGGGACAGAAGATCGCATTTGTCGGTTCGACCGGAGCCGGAAAGACGACGATCACGAACCTGATCAACCGTTTTTACGATATTCAGGACGGCAAGATCCGTTATGACGGCATCAATATCAATAAAATCAAAAAAGCGGATCTGCGCCATTCGCTTGGCATGGTATTGCAGGATACGCATCTGTTTACAGGAACGGTAATGGAAAATATCCGTTACGGCAAGCTCGATGCGACGGATGAGGAAGTGATCGCAGCGGCAAAGCTGGCGAACGCGGACGGATTCATCCGGCATCTTGAGCATGGCTACGATACGATGCTGACCGGTGACGGCGCATCGCTCAGTCAGGGACAGCGCCAGCTTCTCGCGATCGCACGTGCGGCAGTCGCAGATCCTCCGGTACTCATTCTCGATGAGGCGACCAGCTCGATCGATACGCGCACCGAGCGCATCGTGCAGTCCGGCATGGATCGTCTGATGAAGGGCAGGACAACATTTGTCATCGCGCACAGACTCTCAACCGTGCGCAACAGCGACTGTATCATGGTGCTTGAGCAGGGGCGCATTATTGAGCGCGGCAGCCATGACCAGCTCATGGAGGCGCATGGAAAATATTACCGGCTGTATACAGGAAATGCGGTCTGAGCCCTTGTAATACGCCAACACTTTAAAATGTTACTTTTTAAAACCAGACGCTTGACAGTTGCCGGATATGGGGCTAAACTATTTTCAGATAAAATTACAATAGAAAAGAGGAATCAGCTATGGAAAAGAAAAACATTGACTGGTCAAATCTAGGCTTTGGTTATCAGGTGACTGACAAGCGTTATGTCTCAAATTATAAAAACGGCGCATGGGACGACGGTGTGCTGACCGATGAAGCGACCATCACTCTGAGCGAGTGCGCCGGTGTGCTTCAGTACGCACAGACCTGTTTTGAGGGTCTGAAGGCATACACGACAGAGGATGGCAGAACCGTATGCTTCCGCCCCGATCTGAACGCAAGCCGTATGAAGGATTCCTGTGAGCGTCTGGAGATGCCGGTATTCCCCGAGGATCGTTTCGTAGAGGCAGTAAAGGCAGTTGTACATGCAAACGAGGCATATGTACCCCCTTACGGGTCAGGTGCTACATTATATATCCGTCCCTACATGTTCGGCAGTTCACCGGTCATCGGCGTAAAACCCGCAGAGGAGTATCAGTTCCGTATGTTCTGTACACCGGTAGGACCCTACTTCAAGGGCGGCGCAAAGCCGATCACGATCCGTGTCAGTGATTACGACCGTGCGGCACCGCATGGAACCGGACATATCAAGGCTGGATTAAACTATGCGATGAGTCTGTATCAGATCGTGGACGCACATGAGAAGGGCTTTGATGAGAACATGTATCTTGATGCCGGCAGCAGAACCTATGTGGAGGAGACCGGTGGAGCCAACTTTATCTTCATCACAAAGGACGGCAAGATGGTAACTCCTAAGTCTGACAGTATTTTACCTTCTATTACCCGTCGTTCACTGATGGTAGTAGCAGAGAAATATCTGGGCATGACCGTAGAGCATCGTCAGGTCCGCTTTGATGAGTTGGGCGATTTCGCAGAGTGTGGATTGTGCGGAACCGCAGCAGTGATCTCACCGGTCGGCAAGATCAACGACCATGGCAGGGAGATCTGTTTCCCGAGCGGCATGGACGAGATGGGACCTGTGACAAAGAAACTGTATGATACACTGACCGGTATCCAGATGGGACGCATTGAGGCACCGGAGGGATGGATCGTCGAGATCGACTAAGACGGGCAAAGATCCGGTTCATAGAATGATATAGGAATATATTGTAATCATCCTGCTCATGAAATGGGAAAGAAGATGCAGGTCAGACAGCAAATACAGTAACTGTACCGGATGGAGTAGATGCAGAACTCTTGATGAAGGTTCTTGGAAATCTGGAGATGGCAGCATTGCTGACGAGTCTGGCGAAGACAATGAAAGTATAATAAAGAAAATACAGCGATACCGCGATGATAGAGATATCTGTGTGGTATCGCTTTTTCTATACATAAATACGGTAGAGATTTAATGTTTTATTTCGCTTTGGATATAATAACGATAGTTTTCAACATGGTATTGACAGGTTTTAATGAATTTAGTCTGAAGTCCATAGGACTTCAGGCTACTCGCGGAAATGAAGTATATGCTTCACATACCGTTCGAGCGCGAAAGAGTCGCAAACGGCTCTTTGTTTTTTTATTATTCTGAGCGTCTGGAAATCTCTCTGCAACTCCCACGTTTCACAATCTGGAAAGGGTATTCCACTTTGATAAAAGAGGAATGTCCACCATTGATGCGATCGAGCAGAAGCGTAACAGCCATCTGCCCCATTTCCTTTAGCGGAACATGCACAGTCGTGAGCATTGGAGTTGTATATTGCACGTTTTCAATATCATTGATGCCAATAATGGAAATGTCTTCGGGAACGCGGATATTTTTCTCGCTGCAGGCACGTAAAGCCCCGATTGCAACAATATCGTTTGCACAGCAGATGGCAGTGATTTCCGGGGCTTGCTCAAGAAGCCGTAATGCACCAAGATAGCCATCTTCCATTGAAAGCACAATATCATTCACTATATACCTTGACTCGTCAGCAAGGTGATAAGTTCTGATCGCATCGCGATAACCCTCGCAGCGTTGTTCATTGTCTCCGATAAAACCGATTTTTTCATGATGAAGTGAGTGCAAATATTCTACACAGGAAAAAAGCATTTTGTAACCACTACAGATAATCTGGTCACAGTTCACGTTTAATGAATTCAGGGAGACGTTGATGATTTTTTTGTAAGTCGGTGTTAATTGTTTTAATAAATCCGGATTAAAACGACCGAGAATAATCAGGGCATCGGAGCGGGTGTTGGAGATTAACGGTGGTGCAAAAAAGGAGTCTCCGAATGTGTGGATATAAGGACAGCTTACGTGATAATTACGACGAAACGCCTCATGCTCTATACTTTTAAGTAATTCGAAATAAAACGGATCATCTTTTGTTTCCTGCGGAATACATCCGTAAATGCAATTGATGTACTGCGGTTCCATGACAGTATCATTGCAGTCTTTGAGACGCCTGGCGGTGGGATTTGGGCTGTAGCCCTGCTGTTTTGCAACTTCCCAGATTTTTCGTTGAAGCTCGGGACGGGCTGCAGAGGAATTATCTGTATTTAAAACACGTGAAACAGTGGAAATCGAAACACCGACTTCGGCTGCAATATCTTTTAAAGCCATTAGTGCTACCTCTCTAATTCGTTCGTGGAAATACATTCCAACAGATTAAATATAAAACGACGGACATGTGTAACGTACGCATATCATTTAACGCTATCATAACACAAAACACTGGAAAATAGAAGAATAAAATTTATGCAAATAAAAGCAAAAATGATAAAAACACGCAAAAAATACGAAAAATAGACGTGGGCAAATATCTTGAATATGTAAGTCGCATAAACATGAAAAAGGCTATAAATTGTGCTAAATTACTAAAAAATAGAAATAAATACACAAAATAATGACAATTTCATGCAAACGTTTGCATAAAAAATGGCAAAATATTGTGCAAATATACTTGAAAACGCAAATAAAGTTGCTATAATACGAATTAAAGTACAAATTCATTTATGTGCAAAAAAATTTTTCTGATAACCACAAAATGAATCTGATAATTACTTGAGAAAATGGAGAGGTACAAAGGAGGTAACTTTATGAGCAAAGGAAAAAAGATTTTTACAATGTTGATGGCAGCTACGGTTGCATTTGGTTTATTGACAGGATGCGGAAGTTCAGAGAACAGTAATGACAGCACCGATGATGCGACAAATGAAACCGAGACATCGGCTAAAGACGGAGCAAGCACTTTAGGTCTTACACCACTTTCGGAAAGAACAACATTAAGCATTGGTTTCTTTGCAGGTTCCGCACATTCCATGCCATGGTATGTCGCAGATCAGATGGGGTTCTTTGATGAATTAAACATTGATGTTGAATATCAGTCTTTTACAGGTGGTCCGGCGATGATGGAAGCAAATGCAGACTGGGATGTCTGTGATGTAGGTGCCCCTGGTATGTTAAATGGTATGAAGAACTATGATATCAATATGATCGGCATTTGTGACAATGAATATAATACAGCATTGTTTGTCAGGGCAGACAGCGACCTTGCAGCCAAGCCGGATGATCCGGAGGCGTGGAGAGGAAAGAAAGTTCTTTTAAATAAAGGAACAACGCTTCAGTACATGTTCATGCAGTATATGAATAGTATCGGAATCACAGATCTTGACGAATATGGTATAGAGATCGTTGATACAGCAGTAGGCACCTGCCTGACCGCTTTCCAGACCGGTGAAGGTGATGCAATGTGCGTATGGAATGCGTTTGCAGTAGAGGCAGAGGATGATGGTTATGTACGTGTTACAGATATTGGTGAGATGGGATTAAACAATGTCAGCTGTATCGGTGCAACAAGCGATGCTCTTGAGAATAAAACAGATTTAGTGGCAACGGCATATCAGGTATATTATAAAACATGGGAGTGGTGTCAGGAAAGTGATGAGAACATGCAGAAAGCAAAAGACCTTTTCATGGAATCCTGTGAAGACGAAGGAGTTGCTGTTACAGAAGAAGTGGTAGACCGTTTAATAAGCGAATTTCAGTGTACTTCTTTAGCAGATGCAGTAAAGGTCATGACAACAGAAGAAGATGACCGCAACGGCGCCGGCGGCAAAGTAAGTGAGGCTTCCAATGATTTATTCGAAACCATGGACTTCTTTATTACGCTTGGTAACTATTCAGAAGATGATAGACAGACAATCATTGACAAGGGACTTGTAAATCCTGTAATTGCGAAGATGGTTAAATAGTAACAGATAGGAGCGTTCGATATGAGTGACAGCACAAGAGTGGAGCGTCGTCTGACAGATGAGCAGCGAATCAAAAAAGTTCAGGAAGATGCACGTAAAAGTAAATATCAACTGGCGGTACTTTCCATCATAGGTGTCCTTGCCTTTTTACTGATCTGGCAGTTTGCGGTTGTGGGTGGATTGCTCCCGAGCCGATATGTTCCGGCACCGTCAGAAGTCGTAAAGTTGTTTTTTGATAAATGGGTTGACCCGAATCCGGATGGGGCAGTATTAGGTGTACATATTCTTGCCAGCCTGCAGGTTGCTCTTACAGGTTTCTTTCTTGCAATCATCATTGGCGTCCCTCTTGGGCTGTTTATGGGCTGGTTTAAAGGCTTTGAAAGCTTTATGAGACCTATTTTTGAAATTTTAAGACCGATCCCGCCGGTATCATGGATTCCGATCACGATTATTTGGTTGGGACTTGGACTTCAGGCGAAAGCGTTTATTGTATTTTTCTCGGCGTTTGTTCCGTGTACGATCAATGCGTACACGGGAATCCGTCAGACAAGCCCGGCACTGGTCAATGTCGCAAAGGTCTGCGGCGCTTCGAATTTTACGATTTTCAGAAAAATAGGTATTCCGTCAGCAATGACAATGACATTTGCAGGTATCCGTGTAGCACTTGGTAATGCATGGGCTACACTGGTAGCTGCGGAAATGCTGGCAGCGAATGTGGGACTTGGTTATATGATTCAGCAAGGTCGTTCTTTTGCAAGACCGGATATCATTATTCTTGGTATTGTAGTTATTGGTATACTGGGAGTCATTTTCACATGGCTGCTTGGACTTGTTGAAGGAAAGGTTCTGGGGTGGAAGAAATGAAAAAAGCAAAAGAAGAAATGGTCCTCAGCGAATTTGAACGCAAAGAGATTAGCCGAAACCGTGTATACAAAATACTCCCGGTTATTGCGATTATCCTGCTGGTTCTCTTATGGGTGGCAGCATCCTCGAATCCACTGTCCAAATTCCCGTCTCCGGCGGCAGTGTGGGACAGATATTTAAAGCTTCTGGACAGACCGATTAAAGATCTAGGTTTACTGGGTCATATCTGGGCAAGCTTAAGACGAGTGTTTATCGCGCTTGGATGTGCGTGGCTGATCGGTATCTCTTTCGGTATTTTAATCGGATGGAACAAAAAATGCAACGCACTTTTTGGACCGATTTTTACGGCTTTTCGTGCGGTGCCGCCTCTTGCATGGGTACCGTTGATGACGATCTGGTTCGGCACAGGTGAATTTCCAAAGGTCTTGATTGTATTTATCGGTGCACTGATGCCTGTTGTTGTTAATACGCAGGCTGGTATCTCCAATGTCATCAAAGAATATTTGGATATCGGTACGATTTTTCATGCAAATAAAAAGCAGATGTTATTTGAAATTGCTATTCCATCTGCACTTGATGCAATCTTCGCAGGTATCCGTAACTCCACGAGTGCGGGCTGGATGGTTGTTCTGGCAGCAGAAATGCTTGGCGGAAAGTCCGGTGTAGGCTTCCTGATCGTCAGAGGAATGGATTCCGGAGACTATCCGTTATGCTTGCTTTCCATGATCTGCATTGGCGTGGTAGGTTATTTACTTGCGATTGTAATTCAACTTTTAGAAAGGATTATATGCCCATGGACGAGAAAAAAATCAGCTTAAGGTTAGAGCATATTTCACAGAGTTATATTGTGGACAATAAGGTTTTTGACGCAGTTATAGATGTATCTATTGACGTTTATCAATCTGAATTTTTAGTTATTTTAGGTCCTGGGCGTTGTGGAAAAACTGTTTTACTGAATATGATCGCCGGACTCGAAAAACCGGTAGATGGTAGGATTTTGCTTGATGGCGAAGCATTGAATGGTAGTGATGAGCGTATCGGCATGGTTTTCCAAAAACGTGCATTAATGCCATGGAAAACCGTTATGGAGAACGTGGAGTTCGGACCAAAATTAAAAGGTGTTCCAAAGAAAGAGCGCAGGGAAATTGCACAAAAATACATTAATCTGGTTGGATTACAGGGATTTGAAAAGAGCTATCCAAATGAGCTTTCCGGTGGCATGAAGCAGCGTGTGAGCATCGCAAGAGCTTACACGAACAATCCAGAGATTCTTCTGATGGACGAGCCTTTCGGAGCATTGGATGCACAGACAAGATATGCGATGGAGGAGGAAGTCCAGCGGATCTGGCAGCAGGAAAAAAGAACGGTTATTTTTGTAACTAATAATATTGAAGAGGCACTTTATCTTGCTGACAGAATTGTGTTGCTCTCAAATTGTCCAGCGCATGTAAAAGAAATTTATGATATTAAGCTGCCGCGTCCGAGAAATACAGTGGATTCTGAGTTTTTGCGCCTCAGAAAAGAAATATCTGACAATACAGATCTGGCATTATAAGTGGAGGTGCAAAATGGGTGAAAATAATTACAAGGTTGAAGTTCACAATTTGACAAAGAATTTTGGAAGTTTAAGGGTGCTTGACGATATTTCCTTTAACATAAAAAAAGGAGAATTTGTCTGTATCGTAGGTCCTACAGGCTGTGGTAAGACGACGTTCTTAAATCTCCTGACAAGAATTTATATGCCGACCAAAGGAGATCTTCTGATTGATGGGGAAAGTGCAGATCCGAAAAAACACAATCTGGCATTTGTGTTTCAGGAGCCGTCAGCACTGCCATGGAAGACAGTGGAACAGAACCTGCGCTTCTGTCTGGAATTAAAGAAATTGCCGGAAAAAGAGATTAAAGAGCGTGTCGATCATATTATCAGATTAATGGGATTGGAAGAATTCAGAAATTCCTATCCGCACCAGTTATCTGTATCTACTGAGCAAAGAATTATCATCGGACGTGCATTTGCCATGAACCCGGATCTGCTGCTGATGGATGAGCCTTATGGTCAGATGGATATAAAGTTAAGATTTTATCTTGAAGATGAAGTTTTAAAATTATGGAAAGAAACAGGTGCAACAGTCGTATTTATCACACACAATATTGAGGAAGCGGTTTATCTGGCAGAACGTGTTTTGATTTTATCAAATAAGCCGACAACCATTAAGGAAAATTTGAAAATTGATTTGCCAAGACCACGTGATGTTACTTCACCGGAGTTTATTAAGATCCGGCAGTATGTAACAGATCAGATTAAATGGTGGTAAGAGGAGGAGAAGAAGAAATGTATGATGTATTGATTGTCGGATGCGGCATTGTGGGGGCAGCGACAGCATATCAGCTTTCCAGATACAATCTGTCTGTCTGTGTTTGTGAACGTTATAATGATGTGGCAAACGGATGTACAAAAGCAAATACGGCGATTTTGCATGCAGGCTTTGACTGTCCAATCGGCAGTATGGAGGCACGATTAAATCTCCGTGGAATTCAGCTTGCAAAAGAGATCTGTGAAAAACTGGATGTAGAGCGTATTGAAATGCCTACTTTTATTATTGCATATGATAATGAGCATGATTTGAATTATATTCAGGAATTATATAAGCGTGGTGTAGCCAATGGTGTGGAAGGGTTACGTATTGTAGACCGGGAGGAGGCACTCAGCTTAGAACCGGGATTAAACCCGGATATTAAGGCGGCTTTATATGCACCAGGTTCCGGTATTATTAATCCGTGGGAATACTGTATTGCAATGGCGGAGACCGCAGTAAGAAATGGTGTTGAAGTAAAACTTGACAGTGAAGTGACTGCTATTGAGAAAAAGGAAGATCATTTTGTTGTGACAACAAAGTCAGGTATTTATGAATCCCGCTATGTCATCAATGCCGGTGGTGGATGGTCTGCACAGGTATATGAAATGGTTGGTGGTCATGAGCTGCATCAGACGAACTTTGCCGGACAATATTTTGTGCTGGATAAGAATCAGGGAAATAAAGTACATTCGGTTATTTTTCCTTGTCCGGATGAACACGGATTTAAGGGAATCTGTGTGACACCGACCGTGCATGGCAATCTGCTTGTGGGTCCGGACTGCTATGAGGTATCGGATGGCGATCATGTGGGAACGGATCCGCTGACATTGGAGAACCTGAAAACAGAGGCATATAAATCCGTACCGGATATTGATTTCCGTGAGATTATCCACGAGTATGCTGGTGTACGTCCGAATACACAGATACCGGATTTTGTGATTGAAGAATCACCGGAGTGTCCACATTTTATTAATCTGGCTGGCATTAAATCACCGGGACTTTCAAGTGCACCGGCGATTGCAGAGGAAGCAGAGAAGCTCCTTCGGAAATGTGGTCTGGAATTGGAAATGAAAGAGAAATTCATTGATACAAGAAAGAGAATCCAGTTCCGTTATTTAGATGATGATGCAAAGAAAAAACTGATTGCGGAAAATCCACTTTATGGAAGAATTATCTGCCGTTGCGAGACTGTTACGGAAGGAGAAATCGTGGAAGCGATTCATCGTCCGATTATTCCAAGGACAGTGGATGCAATCAAGCGTCGTTGCAATGCGGGTATGGGACGCTGCCAAGGGGGCTTCTGCGGTCCGCGTGTTCATGAGATACTTGCAAGGGAACTGGGCGTGGATGAAAAGGATATCCTGATGGATGAACAGGGAACTTTTATCATTACATCTGCAATTAAGGAGGGGCACAATGAAGAATGTATATGATGTCATCGTAGTCGGAGGTGGACCGGCTGGTTTGGCGGCGGCATGCAGTGCAAAAGAAGCAGGAGCGAAAGATGTTCTGGTGCTGGAACGTGACAAGGAAGCAGGAGGAATTTTAAACCAGTGCATTCATAATGGATTCGGACTTCATTATTTTAAGGAGGAGCTGACCGGACCGGAGTATGCGGCACGTTTTGTAAATAAAGCAGAAGAGCTGGGTGTAGAGATTCTGTTAGATACGATGGTACTGGCGGTCGAAGGACATCGTGTTACTGCATGCAATACAGAGGATGGACTGATCGTAGTGGAAGCCAGATCAGTTGTGCTTGCCATGGGATGCAGAGAGCGTACAAGGGGAGCTGTTGCAATCCCTGGTGATCGCCCGTCAGGTGTTTTTACAGCAGGAACAGCACAAAGATATATTAATATAGAAGGCTATATGGTCGGAAAAAGAGTTGTAATCTTAGGAAGCGGTGACATTGGACTGATTATGGCAAGAAGAATGACATTGGAGGGGGCAAAGGTGTTGGCGTGTGTCGAATTAATGCCTTTCTGCAACGGTCTGAACCGGAATATTGTTCAATGCCTGAATGATTATGATATCCCGCTTTACCTGTCACACACGGTAACGAACGTTGAAGGACTGCACCGGGTGGAAAAAGTAACGGTAGCTGAAGTGGGTGCAGACAGAAAGCCAATTCCCGGAACAGAGATCGTATTTGACTGCGATACGTTACTGCTGTCTGTCGGTTTGATTCCGGAAAATGAGCTGACGAGAAAAGCTGATATTCCACTGGATACAGCAACCAAAGGTGCAATCGTTTATGAAAATATGGAAACCCGGGAACCGGGTGTATTCAGCTGTGGCAATGTTGTACATGTACATGATCTGGTTGATTTTGTAACTGCTGAGAGTCAGAGGGCAGGAAAGGCGGCGGCAGAATATGCTGCAGGAAAAAGAATACCAAAAGACGGAAGGGTTATCGAACTGAAAAGGGGCGATCATGTGACTTATACCGTTCCACAGGCAATCCGTGTGGAAAATGCAGAGGCGGGAGTTGATATTTCTTTCCGCGTGAATGCTGTCATGACGGATCAGGAAATCTGCGTGAAAGACGGCGACACTGTGATAGCGCATTATAAGAGGGAACATATGGCACCAGGCGAGATGGAACACATAAAGCTTCCGGCTGCTATTTTAAAGAAAGTCAAAAAACAGGTTCTTGAAGTAGCAGTTGTGTCAGCAGAGGGAGGTGTCGAAAAATGAAAGAATTAATCTGTATTGTATGTCCAAAGGGGTGTCACCTGCATATCGATGAGCAGAATGATTACCAGGTTTTTGGCAATTCCTGCCCGAGAGGCGCGGAATATGGAAAGAATGAGATTCTCCATCCGACCAGGGTGCTCACAAGTATTGTCAAAGTGACAGGAGGGACACATCGTTGTTGCTCTGTAAAAACGAACGGAGGAATTCCGAAGAAAGATATTGTAAAGGCGATGGAACTTTTGAAAACAGTCAAGATACAGAGCCCGGTTTATATTGGAGATGTCATTGTAAGAGATGTGTGCGGTACGGGGATTGACTGGATTGCTACGAAAACGTGCTGAAAAAAAAGAGTCGCTCGCGAAAAAAGCAACAGCCTGTGATATATGGAGTAATGAAATCAGGAGGTCAGATATGAAAAAACAGATGACATTGCGAAAAACAGTTTTAGCAGCAATATTTCTTGCAATCGGATTAATTCTGCCTTTTATTACGATGCAGATTCCGGCGGTGGGAAACATGCTCTGCCCTATGCATATTCCGGTATTATTGGGTGGATTTATTCTAGGCTGGCCGTATGGACTGATCGTCGGATTTATTACCCCATTGTTCAGAAGCATCGTATATGGGATGCCGATGATGCTGCCTAATGCGGTCTGCATGGCATTTGAGCTTGCCGCTTACGGTTTTGTGGCAGGATTTTTGTCAAATAAAATGCGCAAAGACATGAAATCTTTATATATCGTGCTGATAGCTGCAATGCTGATTGGAAGAATTGTGTGGGGACTTGTTTCTGCAATTATCTACACACTGATGGGAGCTGAATTTACATGGAAGCTGTTCTTTATGAGTGGATTTGTAAATGCGATTCCGGGAATCCTGATCCAACTGATTTTGATTCCGATTTTGGTCAATCGTCTTTATGCAGATGGTGTGGTTCGGGCGGCATATCAAGGTTGAAAACAGTATAAAAAGGTAAAGGACAGGTCAATGGAACTGAAAAAACATTGTAAAGAACGCTTTCAACCAGCAGTGGGTGCGATAGAACGGCTTCTGGAAGAATATGAAAAAAAGATGTTTCGGTTCTGGTCGGAATTGATGGAAGGTGCGGAAGTGGAAAAACAACACTTGGGGAATATCTCTATGGAAAGTTTGATTGTAATCTATTTCATATGGACGACTTCTTTTTGCGTATAGAGCAACGCACACAGGAACGGATAGTGGAAGTAGGCGGAAATGTGGATTATGAGAGATTTTTTGAGACAGTAATGCTCCCTGTTATTGCGAAGAAAAATGTAATCTATCAGCCGTTTTCCTGCCGGGAGAGGAAGCTTATGGACGAGTATGAGATTCCTTATAAAAAATTGAATATTATAGAGGGTTCCTACAGTTTTCATCCTTATTTTGGAAATCATCCATATCAGTTAAAAATTTTTATGAATATTGATCCTGATGTTCAAATGGAAAATATAATCAAACGTAATGGAGAAGAGCAGGCACAGGAGTTTCGTGAGAAGTGGATTCCAAAAGAAGAAGCATATTTTGAAAAATTTCATGTACA
>CALBJL010000086.1 GCA_937893485.1 uncultured bacterium
GAGGGAGTCACCAGGTATAAGCAGGAGGACGGTCATTTTGAGCTGAAGGAAAAGGCAGACAGTGATCTGATCGAGGCTATTGAATCCGGTGAAAAAGCAGATATACCGGGCTATACAGACGATTCTGATGATAAGGATAATAAGAAAACTCCTGTCACGGTTTATGAAAATTTCTATAGAAATGAGGATGAAGACAACAATAACGACGGTAAAAAAGACGGAACGATCCGTGTCTATGCAAAGACAGAAGATATCAACCTTGCCTGCCTTTTAGACGGAAATTTTCCACAAAATGAGAATGAGATCGCGGTTGACCGTATGCACGCAGACAACGCAGGCATGAAGGTTGGAGACACGATCAAGGTAAGTGGAAAAGAGTTTAAAATAACGGGTCTTATCGCGTATGTAAATTATTCGACACTGCATGAGAAAAAGACCGATATGATGTTTGACGCGATTAAATTTGATGTTGCAATGGTCACACAGGAGGGCTTTGACCGCCTGGATAAGAGCATCCATTATTCATACGCATGGAAATACGATCACGCTCCGGCTGATGATATTGAGGAAAAGGAACAGTCAGACAGCTTTATGGAGGCGATGGTCTCACAGGTGATGCTCTCCGGCAATGAGGTGGAGGACTACACACCAAAATACGGCAATCATGCTATCAATTTCGCAACAGACGATATGGGTTCAGATAAAGCCATGGGCGGTATGCTGCTTGACATCCTTGTAGTTATAATCGCATTTATTTTTGCAGTGACCATAAGCAATACTATCGCAAATGAGTCATCAGCAATCGGAACACTGCGCGCTTCGGGTTATACAAAGGGCGAGCTGGTGCGCCATTATCTGTCGATGCCGGTTATCGTGACACTTTTAGCGGCAATTGTCGGAAATGTACTCGGCTACACAGTATTTAAAAACGTGGTTGTTTCGATGTATTACAACAGTTACAGCCTTCCTGTCTACAAGACAATCTGGAATCCTGACGCATTCCTTAAAACAAC
>CALBJL010000087.1 GCA_937893485.1 uncultured bacterium
ATCTTGTGAAGGGCGCATGGACAGATCCTTTAATGTCTCTGTCCATGCGCCCTTCACATCACCGTTCTCCAGTGCCTGTGCGACTGCGGGTAATTCATATTTATGGAAGAAATTCTCGGATTCCTCCGGAATATCAACTGCTACGGTTGTCTCCTGATGCGCACCATTCGTATCGAGGAACGCACGGGAAATATTGACGATCTCCTTGTCTCTCCATGTGAGTACCAGACGCGGCTCGCTCGTCACGGTCGCTACCTCAACTGCCTCCAGATTCTCCTCTGCGGCATATTTTAAGAACTGTGCTACATCCTCCGGAGCAACAACGACTGCCATACGCTCCTGAGACTCTGAGATCGCAAGCTCTGTACCGTCGAGACCTGCATATTTCTTCGGCACAAGATCCAGATTCACACGCAGACCTGCTGCCAGCTCACCGATCGCTACAGACACACCGCCTGCACCGAAATCGTTACATTTTTTGATCATATGGGATACTTCCGGTCTGCGGAACATACGCTGCAGCTTGCGCTCGGTCGGCGCATTACCTTTTTGTACCTCTGCACCGCAGACTGCGGTAGACTGTGTATTGTGCGCCTTGGAAGATCCGGTCGCACCACCGATACCATCACGTCCGGTACGTCCGCCGAGCAGGATGATCACATCACCGGGATCTGAGGTCAGACGCTGTACCGCACTTCTGGGTGCCGCGCCCATGACTGCACCGATCTCCATACGCTTTGCAACATATCCGGGATGATAGATCTCCTTAACATATCCGGTCGCCAGTCCAATCTGGTTGCCGTAAGAGCTGTAGCCCTGTGCAGCGCCGCGCACGAGCTTTTTCTGCGGCAGCTTGCCGGGGATCGTATCTTTGACTGATACGGTCGGATCGGCTGCACCGGTCACACGCATCGCCTGATAAACATAAGTACGTCCTGACAACGGATCACGGATCGCACCGCCCAGACAGGTCGCAGCACCACCAAACGGCTCGATCTCGGTCGGATGGTTGTGTGTCTCATTTTTGAAATTGACCAGCCACTCCTGCGTCTCACCGTCGATCTCTACCGGAACGACGATCGAACATGCGTTGATCTCATCGGATTCCTCCTGATCGTCCAGTTTTCCTTCTTTTTTCAGGCGCTTCATCGCCATCAGCGCCAGATCCATCAGACATACAAATTTGTCGTCGCGTCCCGCATACATCTTCTGATGGGTCTCTAAGTAATCTTTATAAGTGTCCTCCATCGGCTGACGATAATAGCCGTCTTTAAAAGATACATCGGTCAGCTCTGTTGAGAATGTCGTGTGACGGCAGTGGTCTGACCAGTAAGTATCGAGCACACGCACCTCTGTCACGGACGGATCGCGGTGCTCCTCATTTTTGAAATAATTCTGAATATGAAGAAAATCCTTGAAGGTCATCGCCAGATTCAAAGAGTCGTAAAGCTCCTTCAGATCCTGCTCTGCCATAGCTGTGAAACCGTCAAAGATCTTCACATCCTCCGGCTCAGGGAAATCCTGAACGAGTGTATCCGGCTTTTCCATGCCGGTCTCTCTCGAATCTACCGGATTGATACAGTGCTTTTTGATCGCTTCGAGCTGCTCTGCATCCAGATCACCTTCAATCACATATGTGGTCGCTGAGCGGATGATCGGCTCCTCCTCTTCATTCAGCAGCCGCACGCACTGTACGGCTGAATCCGCACGCTGGTCAAACTGTCCGGGCAGATACTCCACGCTAAAGACGGCTGCGCCCTTCGCATCAAAGGTCTCCTCGTACAGATCATCTACCGGCGGCTCTGAAAATACAGTCACCTTTGCCTTCTCATAGGTCTCATCCGATATGTTTTCAATATCATAGCGGATCAGCACCCGCACGTTTGTCACTGTCCCGATTCCGAGATAACTTTTGATCTCCGATTTGAGATCCTTTGCAGCTACCGCAAAATCAGGCTTTTTCTCCGCATATACGCGACGCACATTACTCATGTTTGTTCCTCCGTTTGTCTGTGTTTTACAACGATACCTATATAATAATCAGAAACGTCACAGATTGCAACCTTTTGTTTGCCAAAAATCCGCCAGCAATCCGTCCACATGCTCCAGATCGACCGTCCGGTAATCCTCCCACTCCCGCGGAAACAGGCGCCGGTTGTCCCTCTGTAAAAAGCGCTCATCAAGCAATGCAATCACACCCACATCCGAGAGTGTCCGTATCACGCGCCCTGCCGCCTGCTGTACCTTGTTCATTCCCGGAAAACGGTACACATAGTCAAAGCCGTTTCCGTCCCGCTCATCAAAATAGTTTTTCAGTATCTCAGACTCACCGCCGATCTGCGGAATACCGGTGCCGATGATGATCGCGCCGATGAGCTGATCCTCGCGCAGATCCACGCCCTCGCCAAAAATACCGCCCATCACGCAGAATGCCACCATGGAGCGCTCCCGCACCTCCTGAAATTCCCGTAAAAACTCCTCCCGATGCTGTTCCCGCATATTCTGCTGCTGGATGATGATATCCACCGCCTCACCCGCGAGATATTCAAACGACTGCTCGACCTCAAGCATCATTTTATAGGAAGGGAAAAACGCGATATAATTGCCCTGCTTCGCCAGCGAAATCTTCTTTATATAGGAAGCGATCCGTACATATTCCTCCGGCGTACGCCTCGTATACTTGCTGCTGACATCCGTTCCGACAAAGAGCAGCCGCTGATCCGGCGTAAACACCGAATGCGCATAGACCGCATAGTTTTCCGGCTCTGTGGACAGCAGCCGCTTGTAGTAGCCGATCGGAAGCAGTGTCCCCGAAAAAAACAGTGTGCTGCGCGCCTTGTCCAGACAGTTCTGCAGATTCGCGGAAGGGTCTGCACAGTACAGCTTGAGCGCAAACGTGCCGTCCTCCTGCATGGAGGAATAGATCACGTAATGCTCATCCACCAGATCATAGATACTCAGGAAATTGCGCAGTGTAAAATAAAACTCCATGACCTCATCCCGCTCCGGAATCGTGAGCGGGCGCTGCAAAAAGCGCTCCATCTCGGATGCAAGGCGCATCAGCGCAAAGACCAGATCATTGATGGAATGGGTGTTCAGGTCATAGATCTCATAGTCCTCACACTCCCGCTTATAGGCGAGCAGGATCTGGTTCACCCGCTCAAGCGCACGCGTGACCTTTTTGCTGAGGGATTTCAGCGCCCGCTTCACCGCCAGTACCTCCTCCTTCACGATCCGCTCGGAATACATCTGCCTGCCGCGCTCAACAAGATTGTGCGCCTCATCCACGAGAAACAGATACTCACCTTTATTGCCCTCCGCGAAAAAGCGCTTGAGATACACTGTCGGATCAAACACATAGTTATAGTCCCCGACGATCACATCGCTCCACGTGGACACATCCAGACACAGCTCAAACGGACACACCATATAGCGGTCTGCCTGCTCTAAAAGCACCTCGCGCGAAAAACAATCCGCTCGACCAAGCAGATCAAACACCGCGTCATTGACCCGGTCAAAATGTCCCTTTGCATACGGACAGGCTTCCGGATTGCACTCCGGTTTCTCACATTTACACAATTTTTCTTTCGCGGTGATCTGTACGACCTTTCCGCGGTAGCCATTTTCCCGAAACTGTGCAAATGTATCCATCGCCACGGTCGCCGTCACGGTCTTTGCCGTCAGGTAAAAAATCTTCTCGCCGTATCCCTCTCCGACCGCGCGCACCGCCGGAAACAGTACCGATACCGTCTTTCCGGTTCCGGTCGGCGCCTGAATAAACAGATTCTTTTTCCGCAGGATCGTGCGGTATACATCCGCGACAAGTTCGCGCTGACCCGGACGGTAGTCAAACGGAAACTCCATTCTTTTAATAGAAGCGATGGAAGTCTGCCGCCATTCATACTGAAAATCCGCCCACTTCTGATATTCTTCCATGAGCGCATTGAACCACGCCTCCAACTCCGCAAATGCATAACTTTCATAAAACCGCCGCACCTGCTCCGTGTCGAGATCACAGTACGTCATCTGCACACCGACCGGATCGAGCGCCTGCTGCAAGGCATGGATATAGGCATAACATTTTGCCTGTGCCAGATGCACCGGCACCGGGGCTTCCATCTCGTCCACATCGCGATAAACGCCCTTGATCTCATCGATGCAGATGATGCCGTCCCGCTCAAAGATACCGTCCGCACGCCCCTCGATGGTCAGCACATACCGTTCCGTCCCCACATCCAGCCGCAACGGCACCTCCGCCTGATATGAGCTGCCCATCGCGCGCTGCAGCTTTTTATGGATGCGCGTGCCCTCCTGCATCGCATTGAGCTGCATCCCATGGCTGATCCGGTTGTCGATGTCTCCGGAGCGCATCAAAAACTCCACCAGGTTGCGCACCGAGATACGCACCTGCTGGAGTGTGTGTGTTTGCTGTATCATGTTTTGTTTTTCTGCGTTTGTCTGATTATCCATACACCAATTCAAAACAGCATATCTTCGTAATAGGGACAAAGATTTTTCGCTGTGGGATCTTTTCCGCCCTCGCCCCGGCACGGACGGTTTGCCGCACGGCAATCCGTGTCACAGTACCAGCGTGTCGGCTGATCCTGCGCCTGTGCTCTCCTGTCATCCGTTTTTGCCTGACTGTTATCATACCTGTCATCCATACCACATACCTCCGTCTCCGGAATCGGATATAAACTGTTATTATGCTGAGCAGACCCTGTTCTTTCCGGTATTCTTTGCCTGATACAATGCCTGATCCGACTGATCAAAGAACTTGCTGGCTGTATCCCACGGTTTATCATATTCCGCAACACCCATACTGATCGTAAACTGATGTGCCGCGCCCGTTGCATCGGTAAATATCATGTTGCTGAATTCCTTGCGGATCGTATTGGCACGTGTGAGCGCGTCCTTTTTATGGCATTCGCCCACGATCATGACAAATTCCTCGCCGCCGTAGCGTGCGGAGAAATCCTTATTTCCACAATACTTTTTAAACAAGCCTGCCAGTCCGAGCAATACCTCATCACCGAATGCATGACCGTAGGTATCATTGACCTTTTTGAAATTATCAATATCCGCGATAAAGAGACAGAATGTGTTCTCCTCCTTCTCTTTTGAGGAGCACTGCTCATATTCCTTCATGCGGTTTTCCAGTTCCTCATAAAAACACTCGTGATTATACAGCCCCGTCGCGGCATCCATGCGCGTCGCATCGCCGAGCAGCATCGTCTGTCGGTGGACATATTCGATATTCTCATACAGCATATAGCCGATCGCCAGCACTCCTACCACATTCGTCAACTGCCAGTACACCGGCAGCGGCATCGACAGATAATGTAAGACCGCATGGCGTACAAGAACCATCACCACGAGCAATACCGTCTGCCACCTGACCCATTTGCGGTCTGTCCACACCGGATACATTGCCATCACACCGAATACCAGTCCGTCGAGCAGTATCAGCTTGGACGGATGTGTCAGCAGCAGAATCAGATAAATGTTCAGCAACAGATATGCAACCCATTTTTTAATGATGTATTCCCGCTTTACGACCAGCTTTATATATAAGAAGCACAACAACCCGGTCACTGCCAACGGAACCACATACAGTCCAAACAATCCCTTCTGGTACTGTCCGTAAATGCACACCATCAAAAAACAAAAGATATTCATGATACAATAACAGATCCACATGTTCTTCATGCATGCGCCCAGCATATTGCCCAGCTTACGGTCTCTTTCCTTATTATAGTTATCTAATGCTCTCATGTTCTCCTATTTTACTTTCCTTATACTACTACATGTATAACTCTGCTTCATATACCGAAACATGACCTACCCATTTCCAAGCAGATCATATTTCTTTTATTGTACCATATTCTATCATATTTGCAATCACAGATTTGTTTCAATATGACGGTATTTTTTCTTTTGTCATTTTTTAAAATGTGTAAAACTGTATAAAAATCATTTGTACAATCATCAAATTTTGTCTATAGACACTAATAAAGAAAACCGTTACACTGAATATAACTTAAAAATAAACAAATGGAGGGGGTAATTATTATGGCAAAATACGTAATGGCATTGGATGCCGGAACAACCAGCAACCGTTGTATTCTCTTTAATGAGAAAGGTGAAATGTGCAGTGTGGCTCAGAAAGAGTTTACTCAGTATTTTCCGAAGCCTGGCTGGGTTGAGCATGACGCAGACGAGATCTGGTCTACCCAGTTAGAGGTTGCCAAGGCTGCTATGGCAAACGTGAATGCTACCGCGACGGATATTGCAGCGATCGGTATCACCAACCAGCGCGAGACCACGATCGTGTGGGATAAAAACACAGGTGAGCCTGTATACCACGCAATCGTATGGCAGTGCCGCAGAACTTCCGAGTATTGTGATTCATTAAAAGAAAAAGGATTGACTGACACATTCCGTTCAAAGACCGGTCTTGTCATCGATGCTTACTTCTCCGGTTCCAAGGTAAAATGGATTCTCGACAACGTAGAGGGGGTACGTGAGAGAGCTGAGAAGGGTGAATTATTATTCGGTACAGTTGAGACATGGCTGATCTGGAAGCTGACCAAGGGCGCAGTTCATGTAACAGATTATTCCAATGCCGCAAGAACCATGTTATTTAACATCAACACCTTAGAGTGGGATGATGAGATCTTAGCAGAGTTAAATATTCCGAAGAGTATGCTGCCGACACCGAAGCCTTCAAGCTGCGTATACGGCAATGCAAATCCTGAATTTTTCGGTGCCCCGATCCCGATCGCAGGTGCTGCAGGTGATCAGCAGGCTGCTCTGTTTGGACAGACCTGTTTCACAGAAGGCGAAGCAAAGAACACTTACGGAACCGGATGCTTCCTGTTGATGAATACCGGAGAAAAGCCCGTATTCTCTAAGAACGGTCTGGTAACTACCATCGCATGGGGACTTGACGGAAAAGTCAACTACGCATTAGAAGGTTCTATCTTCGTAGCAGGTGCTTCTATCCAGTGGCTGCGCGATGAGTTGAAATTCATTGATTCCGCTCCGGATTCAGAGTACATGGCACGCAAGGTAAAGGATACCAATGGCTGCTACGTTGTACCCGCTTTCACCGGTCTTGGTGCTCCTTACTGGGATCAGTATGCAAGAGGTACGATCGTAGGTCTGACCCGTGGTGTGAATAAATATCACATCATCCGTGCGACTCTCGAGTCACTGGCATATCAGGTAAACGATGTTCTTCAGGCTATGAAGGCTGATTCCGGCATTGATCTGGCAGCTTTGAAGGTAGACGGCGGCGCTTCTGCTAACAACTTACTGATGCAGATGCAGTCAGACATCATTCAGGCTCCGGTTAACCGTCCGGTATGCGTAGAGACAACCGCTATGGGTGCTGCTTATCTGGCAGGTCTGGCAGTTGGCTACTGGAAGAGCAAAGAGGACGTTATCCAGAACTGGGCGATCGATCGTACATTTACACCGGAGATTTCTTCTGATGATTCAGCAAAGAAGATAAAGATGTGGAAGAAAGCAGTTGCTTACTCTTTCAACTGGGCAAAGGAAGACTAATGTCCGACATTATGCGATAAAGCAAATATATATTGACAGGAGGAAATTTTATGTTACCTTATATAGCAGAGTTAATTGGAACCTTTATGTTAGTCCTTTTAGGAGATGGCGTTGTTGCTAACGTAAATTTAAACAAATCAGGTATGAAAGGTGGCGGATCTGTCCAGATCACATTTGCATGGGGTCTTGCCGTTATGGTGCCCGCTTGTATCTTCGGAGCAGCTTCCGGCGCACACTTCAACCCCGCTCTTACCATCGCACTTGCTGCTGAAGGCAGTATGTCATGGAGCATGGTACCCGGATACATCATCGCCCAGTTTGTTGGTGCTTTCCTCGGTGCATGTTGTGTATACATCCTGTTTAAGGGTCAGTTTGATGCTACAGAAGATCCCGCTTCCAAGCTCGGCGTATTCTCTACCGGTCCTTCTATCCCGAATACCGGATTGAACCTGCTCAGCGAGATTATCGGTACATTCGTACTCGTATTTGCAATCAAGGGCTTTGGCAATGTAGATGCAGCCGGCGGTATCGGAAACCTGTACGTTATGGGTCTGATCGTTTCCATCGGTATGTCACTCGGCGGTCTGACCGGATACGCAATCAACCCTGCAAGAGACTTAGGTCCTCGTCTTGCACACGCTGTATTACCGATCAGTGGCAAAGGATCTTCCCGCTTTGATTATGGATGGATTCCGGTAGTCGGACCTATCATCGGCGGATTATTAGCAGTTGGTTTATTCAACATCATTCCTTGGTAATCGGATATTTAAGGGTTTTCAAAAATTAAATAACTAGCAAGAGATGAGAGCCGTGCTAGGAGATACCGGAAACGGTATCTTCCTCAGCGCGGCTTTTTTTCAGGAGGGAAAATTATGTATGACGTAGTAATTATCGGCGCAGGCGTGACCGGAAGCGCCAGTGCGCGGGAATTATCCCGTTACAAATTGAACATCTGTGTGGTAGACAAGGAAGAAGATGTCTGCGCAGGTACATCGAAGGCAAACAGCGCGATCGTCCATTCCGGTATCGATTGTGCGCCCGGCACACTGATGGCAGAATTGAATGTCAAAGGAAACGAACTCATGGAGCCGCTGTCCAAAGAGCTGGACTTCTCTTTCAAGCGTAACGGTTCCCTGATCTTATGCTTCTCCGAAGAGGATCGTCCGAATCTCGAAGCACTGTATGCACACGCTGAGAAAAACGGTGTTCCGGGCTGCCGGATCATCGAGAAAGAAGAACTTCACGAGATGGAGCCGAACCTCTCTGACGAGGCGATCGCTGCGATCCACTGCCCGACCGGCGGTATCGTATGTCCGTTCGGACTGAACATCGCCATGGCTGAGAATGCCTATACCAACGGTGTAGAATTCCGTTTCAACACCGCAGTTCGCAAGATCACAAAGACGGACAAGGGCTGGCTGCTCGCTACGAACAACGGCGATATTCTCACAAAGGTCGTTGTCAATGCCGCAGGTGTCAATGCCGACATCTTCCACAATATGGTGAGCGGGGACAAGATCCACATCACTCCCCGACGCGGTGAGTACTGCCTGTTAGATAAGACAACCGGCGGTCTCGTCAGCAACACGATCTTCCAGCTACCCGGCAAATACGGCAAAGGTATCCTCGTCACTCCTACCGTTCATGGAAATACACTGATCGGACCGACCGCAGACGACCACGATGACCGCGAAGCTACCAATACGACTGCTCAGGGTCTCGCACACGTGATCTCAGCCGCTACCAAATCCGTACCGACTGTTCCTGTCCGTCAGGTCATCACCTCATTTTCCGGCAACCGTGCCCATGAGGATCACCATGAATTTATTATCAAAGAGCTCGAAGATGCACCGTTCTTTGTAGATGCAGCAGGTATCGAGTCTCCGGGACTTACCAGCTCTCCTGCAATCGGTGTCAAGGTGGCAGGTATCGTTGCAGACCTGTTACAGCCGGAAAAGAATCCTGATTTTAACGGCACACGTAAGGGTGTCCTCGATCCCAAGTCACTCTCTGAGGAGGACTACGAGAAGCTGATCAAGGAACAGCCCGCATATGGCAATATTATCTGCCGATGCGAAATGATCACCGAGGGTGAGATCATAGATGCCATCAACCGCCCGTTAGGTGCCAAGTCACTCGATGGTGTGAAGCGCAGAACACGTGCAGGAATGGGAAGATGCCAGGCAGGCTTCTGTTCTCCGAGAACGATGGAGATCATCTCCCGCGAGCTGGGTATCTCCCAGTTAGAGATCACCAAAAACGGTGGCTCATCCAAGATGGTCGTTGGCTACAGCAAGAAAAGCATTGAGGAGGCATAACTATGAGTTCATATGATATTGTAATCATCGGCGGTGGTCCTGCCGGCTTAGCGGCTGCAGCGGCTGCTAAAAAAGAAGGTGTTGACAGTATTCTGATTTTAGAGCGCGATACACAGCTCGGGGGGATCTTAAACCAGTGCATCCATAACGGCTTTGGTCTCCACACATTCAAGGAAGAGCTGACCGGTCCGGAATATGCACAGCGCTTTATCGATCAGGTAAAAGAATTAAAAATTGAATATAAATTAAACACAATGGTCATGGATATCACTCCGAACAAGGAGATCACAGCCATGAACCGCACAGACGGATTGTTCCACATTCAGGCAAAATCCATTATTTTAGCAATGGGCTGCCGTGAGCGTTCCCGCGGTGCTTTAAACATCCCCGGCTACCGCCCTGCCGGCATCTATTCTGCCGGAACCGCGCAGCGTCTGGTCAATATCGAGGGCTTTATGCCCGGTCGTGAAGTCGTGATCTTAGGCTCCGGCGACATCGGTCTGATCATGGCAAGACGTATGACCTTAGAAGGTGCGAAGGTAAAGGTAGTCGCAGAGCTGATGCCCTACTCCGGCGGACTAAAGCGAAACATTGTGCAGTGTCTGGATGACTTTGGTATCCCGCTGAAGCTCAGCCACACCGTTGTAGACATCAAAGGCAAAGAGCGTCTGAAGAGTATCACACTCGCAGCCGTGGACAACAAGGGCAAACCGATTCCCGGCACCGAGGAGGAATACACCTGTGATACACTGCTGCTCTCCTGCGGTCTGATCCCCGAGAACGAGATCTCCCGCAGCATCGGTGTAGACATGGAGCCCGTGACCTCCGGACCGATCGTAAATGAGAGTCTCGAAACCAGCGTAGAGGGCGTATTTGCCTGCGGTAATGTACTTCACGTGCATGACCTCGTAGACTTCGTATCCGAGGAGGCTGCTACAGCCGGCCGCAACGCTGCAAGCTATGTCAAAGCAGGCTGCTCGCTCGGCGAGATGGGCAAGGAGATCCCGATCGTGGCAGTGGACGGTGTCCGTTATACTGTACCGAAAAAGATCCATGTCAACCGCATGGCTGACGAACAGATCGTCCGTTTCCGTGTTGGCGCTGTATATAAAAACTGTTATGTCTCTGCTTATCTGAATGACGAGCGCATCATCCACCGCAAACGCCAGATCATGGCTCCCGGCGAGATGGAGGAGATCAAGCTGAAGAAAGAACAGCTTGCCGGATTTGACGGATTAGAGAAGATTACTGTAAAGATTGAGGAGGCGTAAATCATGGAGAAAAGAAATCTGACCTGCATCGGTTGTCCGATGGGCTGTCTGCTGACAGTAGAAATGGATAACGGTGAAGTGACAAGCGTCACCGGAAATACCTGTAAGCGCGGCGATGACTACGCCCGCAAGGAAGTCACACATCCGACACGTATCGTAACCAGCTCTGTCTATGTGACAGGCGGCGCGATCCCTATGGTGTCTGTAAAGACTGCACATGATATTCCCAAGGAAAAGATCATGGATATCATGGCAAGCATCGAGCACGTGACAGTCGAAGCTCCGATCAAGATCGGTGATGTGATCGTAGCAAACGCAGCCGATACCGGCGTTGATATCATCGCTACAAAGGATATTGCAGCCGTATAAATGAAGGAAGTATAAAGAAGGCTCCGTGGAGATCGTTTCCACGGAGCTTTTATTTTATAAATATGATATTAAATACGAGGTACTATCCGACCATTCTCGACTGCACCTGCGGAACATCCACAGGACAAAACAGCGGCTGGGCTGCCACGAGCATGAGCAGGCTGTTCACCTCTGCACGCATCTGCCCGTCTGTCTTATGCTTTCTGTGATACATATAATCGAGCATATAATAGCAATAAGAGTTGGTCACAAAGTGTACGCAGAAATCAAACGCCTGCCGGTCAATACTTGCGAGATGATTGCGCTGTAAAATCGTGCGCATCTGCTCCTCGATTGGTCCGTTGATCATCGGCACCAGCTTGGGCCATTCGATCTGGTTAACCACGCGCTCAAAAAACGGGCGCTCCTGCTCAAGCACGTGCAATACATGCAATGCCCACTCTTCCATTGTCTGATCCTCTTCACAGCTAATGCGATCGGTAAAATCATATTGTGTGATCCACTCCAATACATCATAAATATCCTTGAAATGATAATAGAAGCTCTGGCGGCTCATATTGGTTGCATCCATAATATCCTGAATCGTGATCTTACGGATGTCCTTCTTCTTCATCAGCTGCTTGACACAATCTGCAATTTTACGTTTTGTAGCATAACACATATTCGTTTCCCTCCTATCTGCGCCGCCTTACCGGTCTCATGCAAAATTCCATGTTTACGTCCGTTCCTGATACCCTATACTACCTGTTACCTTACATATTCCATACACTCTCATTCGTCGTTGAGATCGCCACTGCCCCTGCGTCCAGCGCCTGTATCACATCCTCTTTGTCTGCGATCAGACCACCCGCAATCACCGGAACATTCAACTGTTTTTTCATCTGCCGTATGATCTTCGGCATAAGCCCCGGCAGAATCTCAACGATGTCGGCATAATCACTAATATGCCTGTTTAGATTTGAGATTGCCTTTGAGTCGATCACAAAGATCCGGAAGATCGTGCTTAGATCAAGCTGTTTTCCGCGCTTGATCTGCTCAAATCTCGTAGATATAATACCGTCCGCTTTCGTGTACTTCGCGATAAAATCTACTGCCTCCTCCCGTGCACTCAGACCCGTGATCAGATCCATATGCACCATCACCTGCTTGCCGGCTGCCTTGAGCTGCTCTGTGATGTCAGCAATCGTCGCTACCTCTCCGTAGAGTACAAACACGACTGTTGCGTCCCGTATGTTCAGACACGCCTTTAGTCCTGTTTCGTCCTTGATCGCCATGATGATCGGATTGTCTGACAGTGCATCATATAACTGCTGCTTCATCACATCCTCCTTTAAATATACGGTGGGTTGTCTATAATATTCTAGGGAACTGCCATTTTCTCTGATTTAAAAGAATAAAAAAAGAGCATGCACAAACAAATAGCATTTCTGCTATCCATCACGCCCTACTCTACTCTCCCGGCTACTATATGGACTCACTTTAACTGTCTATTATTATATCGCTTTTTACCCCAAAAAGCAAGCCTGCTACACCATTTTCGACAAAATAGTATATTTTTCGACGCTGTTTTTGTGTGTATTGCATACCCCCAAAACATTTGGTGTAATAGGAAATTCCTATCATACAAAGGACTGCGCCAAACCCGGCACAGCCCTTTTCAATAAACCTCTGATTAGAATTTCGGTGTGTTCTTGACGTCCTCGATCTCCTCAAGAATCGCCTCCAGATCACTGCCGCACATCGCACTGACTGACGCGGCTACCGCGCTCTCTACGACCGGTGCATCTGCCATGCGTACCTTCGCGCTGTCATATTCATCCAGCACCATCTCCGTCGTCATGACCGCACTGCCCATATCCATGAGCACGACCACACCATCCTCGGAATAGACCTGATCAATCGCCGCCTTGATCCGCTCATAGCTCGTTCCAAAGCTGCCGTCCTCCAGACCTCCGGCTGCTGCAATATGCGCGCCGTCAGCCATCATTTTCGTCAGATCCACAATACTCTCCGCCAGTCTTTCACTGTGGGATACCACTACGATTCCTACCATGCTGCCTCCTTTTAATATGCCTTTGCGATCTCTTTCAGCATCAGTGTAAATGATGTAGCCCCGGGATCCTGATGTCCGATACTGCGCTCACCAAGATAGCTGGCGCGTCCCTTAGTGGCGATCAGCGGTTTCGTCGCCTCCACGCCCTCCTCGGCTGCGGCTGCTCCTGCTGCCAGAATTTCTGACGTATCAGCGCCTGCTGCCTGTTTTTCCTTCATCGCCTCAAGTGCCGGCACCATCGCATCTAACATCGTTTTTTCTCCGGTCGTAGACCGTCCGCGTGCCTTCACACCCTCGATACCGGTTTCCAGTCCACTCAGGAAATCGCTGATGTCAATCTCATCCTTGGCACCGATCACCATGCCGGCTTTCATAAATGCGGTTCCGTACAGCGGTCCGGAGCTGCCTCCTACTTTTGAGACAAGCGTCATGCCGACAGTTTTTAAGATATTTCCGATATCCTTCTGTTCCAACGCATCCGCCTGTTTTTCCACCTCTGCAAATCCGCGTGCCATATTGATACCGTGATCTCCATCGCCGATCACATTATCCAGATCTGTCAGATATTCCTTATTCTCCTCGAGTACCTTTGCCATCGCAAGCAGGATCTCAACTACTTTTTTTCGGTCTGTCATATTCCAGTCACCTCGTTATACCTAGATTGATTTATGCCTTTAATGCAGGTGTATCTGCCTTTGCTGCCAGCAGCTCCTTGAGCTGGTCATCCAGCTTAAGCACAGAAATAGAAAAGCCTGCCATATCGATAGAGGTCATATATTCTCCGACAAATGTCTCTACGACCTTGATGCCTTTTTCTGCGAGCACATCTGCAACACGGTTGTTAATGATGTAGAGCTCCATGAGCGGTGTAGAGCCTGCTCCATTGACCATAACTGCCACTTCGCTGCCACTGTAATCGATATCTGCCAGAATCTTATCTAATAAATGATCAGTGATCTCGTTCGCGGTCATCATCTTCTCGCGATGTGTACCCGGCTCGCCGTGGATACCGATACCTACTTCCATCTCATCGTCTGCCAGCTCGAATCCGGGCTTTCCTGCTGCCGGAATCGTACTCGGAAGGATCGCTGCGCCCATGGTGCGGACATTGTCGATCACCTTCTGTGCAACTGCCTGTACATCGTCAAGGCTCGCACCGGTCTCTGCCAGCGCACCGGCAATCTTGTGTACAAATACAGTACCTGCCACGCCGCGTCGTCCAACGGTATATAAGCTGTCTTTTACTGCAACGTCGTCATTTACAACGACCTGTTTTACCTTGATGCCTTCCATCTCTGCCATCTCAGCAGCCATCTCAAAATTCATGACATCGCCGGTATAGTTTTTGATAACCATGAGGACACCTGCATCGGTAGCGATCGCTTTGATACCCTCTAAAATCGCATCGGAAGCCGGTGAAGTATATACCGCTCCGGCTACTGCTGCATCGAGCATACCTTCGCCGACATATCCTGCATGTGCAGGCTCATGTCCGCTGCCGCCGCCGCTGATCAAAGCTACTTTTCCTTCTTTCTTGTTCGCACGGACAACTACATTATGTCCATCAATCTTTTTCAGATACTTCGGATATGCTTTTACCAAGCCCTGAATCATTTCATCTTCTACTGTTTCTACGCTGTTGATTAGTTTTTTCATTGTAAAATACCTCCATTTTTTTGTGTTTGTACATTACATTTAAAACCCGTAGCTGTTCATAATTTCAGGCAGCTACAACCTCTACACCTATATCTTAGCACGCATGATATGATGATTCAAATTGTATTTTGTCCGTTTTTTACAGAATAGAAAATGTGTCATAACCTTCCACCCGGCGCCCCATTATTCATCGTTCCCATATCAGACAGTGTAAGTGATGATGCATCAATGAGATTCGAGTCATCCTGCGACTGTCCGTCAGTCGTAGAAGGGATCGTGCCGTCGAGCTGTCCCTCGATGCTCTCCGTGCGCAGTTTGCAGAAAGTTTTCAGCGCCTCGACACCCTGCTCAAATTCCTCATAGGTATAAAATTTTGTCGGATCTTTCTCGACATAAGGAGCAATCAGCTCTTTTGTCGTCTCTATGAGTGTATCAAAGTCCACGCTGTCTAAAAACTCGCTGAAATACTGGTGATATAGCTGTGTATACATATCATCCGCAAAGATCCATGACAGCATCGGACGGTCATCCATCGAGCCGCCGGAAACCGGTGTATCGATCGGTGTATTGACCTCTGCGGTCGCATCCGAGGACTGGAACGTACCAAACGCCAGATTGTAATCCCATGGGATCATCGACAGTTGTCCGTCCTCCTCATACAGATAATAATTGTGGATCATCGATCCGGTGTAGCTGTCGCCGTTGCACAGGAAATTGTGTACGACAAAGTAACGGATCACCTCATCTGTATCGACCACATCCTCAATGTCAGTTCCCTCACTGAGCGATTTCAGTGAGGCGATCAGGCGCTTTTTATCCGCCTTTGTAATGTCCGTCTTGGCATTGTCAAAAATGTTGGCATAGCTGTCGGTATCATCATCGATATATTGCAGCTTGACATCATCGCTGCCCATCGACATACCGCCGCCTCCCGGTCCGTGATCGTCTCCGCCCGTCCCGTGGTTATCTCCGTCCTGTCCCGGCATACCGCCACCCATTCCCTGTGGTGCCCCGTCGGGCTGCTGCGGACGATCGCCAGTTGTATCGCCATCCTGTGTTCCATCCGGCGGCTGCGGGCGGTCATCACTGCTGCCATCTTCTGATGCCTCACTGCTCTGGTCATCATTTTGCGGTGGCTGCGGACGGTTTGAATCGTCTGCCTCCTGCGCCATCTGTGACGGGTCAAAATCTTCCGGATTGAAATTTTCCGGTTTAAAATCTTCCGGATCAAAATCATCCATGTTGAAGTCCTTGCCATTTCCGCGTCCGGCTCCAAAGCTCTGGCTGTCCGGTTTGTATAATTCGCCGTGATCACTGCCGTAATTGCGCTCTAAAAATGCGTCCTCCACATCCTCGACCGCCAGAAACAGTCCCCATTCCTCGCCATTGACCGTGAGATAGGCATAGCTGCACAGCGGCGAAGACACGCCCATCTGCGCCATAAGCTGATAGGACAGATAATCCTTCATGTAAGTCGTATCCTGAATGATATTATTCAGGCACAGTTTATCGAGTCCGTAATAATTTTCTGCCGAATTGTAATGATCGAACTCAACCTTTAGGCTGTAGCGGTCGCTGCCCAGCTGGGAAACCGTGCTCAGCGATGTATTTCCCTTTGCACGGATCGCGACATTTTTATAGGAATCCCCGTCAATGACAACGGTACAGTCCGTGTATTCCTCATCCTCGCAGGTCTCTAAAAATCCTTCCCAGTCATCCATCACAATGTCGATGCTGTGTACCTTTGAGGTATCAAACAACCGGCTCTCATAGCCGCACAATGCGGATGCGGTGATAACACCCGCGGTATCTGCATGCATAAAAATGACCGTCACGATCATCGCGATCACCAGCGCTGCTATGCAGATCCTATCGATATTTTTATGCGTTGACATACGTTATCCTTTCTGCTATCCCATGTAGTCTCCGTTGTAGCTGACGAGCACCGCACTCTTTACCTGCGGCAGATCCGCCAGTTCATTGATAAAATCTGTGTTGTCATCCCGTAAACGGATCTCCAGATTCAGCTCAATCAATCCCTTTTGCGCCGATTTGCTTTTGACCACGCAGCGCTTTGTTTTCTGATCCAGATACTCCCTTGCACGCACCTCGCTCGCGTGATCCTCGCACTGGAGCACGACAATATACGGGTTGGTGTGTGATTTTTTATTGACAAATATGAGCAGTACAACGCCGATCACGGCACTGCCAAATACCGCTAACGGGATCAGTCCCGCCGCCAGAACGATGCCGACCGCGATCGACCAGAACAAAAATGCAATGTCGAGCGGCTCCTTGATTGCGGTACGGAAACGCACGATAGAGAGCGCGCCGACCATACCGAGTGACAGAACGACGTTACTCGTCACTGCTAGGATCACGAGCGTTGTAATCATCGTGAGCGCGATCAGTGTCACGCCAAAGCTGGAGGAATACATCACTCCGGCAAATGTCTTTTTATATACAAAATAAATAAACAGTCCCAATGCAAATGCGAGCAGCAGCGCCATAGTCATATCCAACAGGCTCACGCTCGTCACGTTCTCTAAAAAGCTTGATTTGAAAATATCATTAAATGTCATGTTGTTCGTTCTCCTTTATATTTTTGATTATCCATACATACGGCATGTGGCATATTTTGAAAATGCACTGAGCTGCCGGCTGCCAAGCTGCACCGCATCCCGGATGACTGACGGCAGATACGCATCCCATTTGACCTCGAGGATCGTCTCGCCTGCGCCCGCCGGAATCGTAATGCAGTCAGGATTCAGAAAATCCGTACACAGCAGTCCGGTGCGGACATGATCGTCCAGTGTCACCCGCACATTTCCCGGTGCGTACACAAACGGCTCGCGCGTGTAATCAACGATCGTTTTCGGCCGTAAGCCCTGACTGTTCATTTTGACATACAGCTCCTGCACAAGCGGTCGCTGTGACTCCATCATCCACGAGAGATCCCCTTCTACAATCCGCTGCGCCTCATCCGCCGTGATCAGCACGCGGTCCTTTGTGCCGAGCCCGTTCCATTTGCTCTTTTTTTCCAGATGGATCTGATCCGTATTGCCGTTGTAATAACGGATGCGAAACTTTTCCCTCCGGTTCACGCCATCGAGCTTCTCCCGCAGTGCCTTGTCTGAAATATTATCAAAATACAGGCTGCGGATCAGATATCTGCCGCCCGCCGCATTGGCATCGACCTGTGCAACCGCCCGCAGGCGCTGGCGGATCGCTATTTTATCGGCATTGTTGATGATATGCTTCCACTCGTGGCGATAGTTTGCTTCATCCATGTTTCTCACTCCCCTTCTATACCCAGCTTGTTACAGTTCAGCCCGCGCCATTCGCAAAGACGCCTAACGGCGTTTTTCCACTGCTACGCAGTTAACTTTGCTCATAATCGGGCGCTCACCTCATCACCGTCAAAATGTGCTCATTCATGCAAGCATGACTCACACATTTCTGTTGGTGATGGCTGAACTGTTACTCCAGTTTTTTTTCTGATCTGCACTGATTGTAACTGTCCTTGCTGAAATGAAACTGAAAAAAGATGTGATTTGGTGCGAATTCACAAAAACGTCACAGTTGTGGCTCACCGAGTTGCCTTTTTGCTAATTTTTTACTATAATACAGCTATGAAACTACTGATTATCGAAGACGAAAAAACACTTGCGGAGTCGTTAAAGACACTGCTGGAATCCAAACATTTTGAGGTGGATGCCGTCTACGACGGCAAAAACGGGCTTGCCTATGCACTGCTTGGCATCTACGATCTGGTGATTCTCGATGTCATGCTGCCCGGTATGGATGGCTATCAGGTCGCCAAAGAGATGCGGCGCGGGAAATGCGGCACACCGATTCTCATGCTGACCGCGCGTTCTGCGCTGGAAGACCGCATCGAGGGGCTGGACGCGGGTGCAGATTATTATCTGACGAAGCCGTTTGACACGAGGGAGCTGCTCGCCTGCGTCAACGCACTGCTGAGACGGCAGGGCGCACAGGTCGATGAACTGAGCTTTGGCAGTACGGTTCTCGATCTCGCCTCAGGCACACTCGCCTGTCAGGATGCATCGATCCGGCTGTCCGCAAAAGAATTTGAGATCATGCGCCTATTGCTGCAAAACCCCACCCGGAATCTGTCAAAGGAGACGATCCTCTCCCACGTGTGGGGCTATGACTCGAACGCAGTAGAAAACCATGTAGAGGTCTACATCGGATTTCTGCGCAAAAAACTGACTGCGATCCACTCCGATCTCTCGATCGTGGCGATCCGCAGGCTCGGCTATCATCTGGAGGTGACTGACTCTTGATTAAAAAACTCAGACGCAAATTTATCTGTATGAATCTGACTGTGATCTCGCTGATTCTCATCGCCATCCTGTGTACGATTATCTACAGCACCGGACACAACCTCTCGCGGAACGATCTGGAGCTCATGCGGAGGCTGGCACTCGACCCGCCGCAGACCGGACAGTCAGCTGACCGCCCTCCGGAGGATCTGCGCCAGTCTTACCTGATCCTGCATCTGAATACACAGGGAGAGATCACGGCAACTGAAAATGTCCGTTTTTCACTTTCGGATGACACGGACTATTCCGCACTGATCCGTGCTGCCAAGACCGCCAGAGCATCCGCCTTTTCAGACACCGATGCCCCGTTTCCGCCCTCCGGTGCCGCGGCAGGTACGGAGGATCTTACAATGAAAACCGGCGTATTATCCGACCAGCAGTTACGTTTTTTGCAAGTGCATAATGACCGGTTTGGTGAGACTTATGTCTTTTTGGATATTTCCGGCTCACAGGTGATTCTCGCCTCGCTCGCGCGTAACTGCCTGTTCATCGGTTTTTTTTCATTCGCTGCCTTTTTTGCGATCAGCGTCCTGTTCGCCCGCTGGGCAGTCCGCCCGGTAGAAAACGCATGGGAGGATCAAAAGCAGTTTATCGCAGATGCCTCACACGAGCTGAAAACACCGCTCACTATCATTTTGACCAACGCCCAGCTACTGCGCTCCCCCGACTTTGACGAGACACAAAAGCAGCGTTTCTCTGACAATATTCTCGAAACCGCCACCCGTATGCGCACGCTGATTGAAGGCTTGCTTGATCTCTCACGCGCTGACCGCGGCATGCTGCACAGCGATGCGGTGGATCTGAACTTTACCGAATTAGTCGAACAGCAGTTATGTCTGTATGAGCCGATCTACTTTGAGCACGGGCTGACACTGCAGCAGGAGCTGGCTGAACAGGTACATGTCAACGGCAGCTCCACACAGCTTACACAGGTCATCGACATCCTGTTTGACAATGCGGACAAATATGCCCTGCCCGCATCACAGATCCGTGTAAAGCTGGAGACGGCGCACCACAGTTGCCTGCTGTCCGTGACGACTGCCGGAAAGCCGCTGAGTGCGAAAGAACAGACGGCGATCTTTAAGCGCTTTTACCGCGTTGACCAGTCACACAGCGACTGTAGCAGCTACGGTCTGGGGCTCTCAATCGCAGACACGATCGTGCGCGCGCACCACGGCGAGATCTATGCACGCAGCGGTTCCGGTGAAAACACTTTTTTTGTACGGCTGCCGTTAGCTCATTCGAGAGTGTAATATAAAGTGCGGTACCTTTCCCCCCCATTTGGCGCATATAATTATCAACTGTCTTTTCAGCGATATGCTCCTCCTGTTTATGCAGCAGCTCCGTGATTTTGGGCGCACCATAATTCTGATTATCTGCTGCTTTTCGGTTTCCGGTTTACCAGTTATTTTTTATAATTCCAATGAATCTACGTTCAATAAAAAATCATATACATTCATGATTAAAATACCCCGATCATTATAAAAAGGTTTTGGTGTATCAGATGTAATTACAATCTTCTTAAATGAATCATTTATTTTCAAAAATGGACGGATTTCCTGCG
>CALBJL010000088.1 GCA_937893485.1 uncultured bacterium
GGAGGCTCATCGGAATGGTTCGTGCAATGAAAGCAAAACAGATATGCTTGCGGGAACTGCGACCTAATAGAAAATGTTCATAATTTTAACCACAAAGAAGGAGAAGGACATATGAGTACGGATCAGAACGCGAATGAAAAATACACCATCGACACAGCGGAGAACCACCAGTTTTTAGCCGACAACGCGCAGGCGCTGCTGGCGTTCGGACACCGTTTTCCGTCGCCGGGCGGTTCGTCCTATTATTTGGGGGATGACGGCACACCGTGGAAGGAGCGCAACCGGGAGACATGGATCACGAGCCGTATGGCACATGTGTACAGCATCGGAACCATGCTGGGATATGCCGGCAGCGGTGAACTCGCGGATGCTGCGATCAAAGGTCTGCGGGGCGAATTAAAGGATAAGGAGCATGGCGGCTGGTATGCCGGGCTGACCAGCGAGGGGGCGGTTGTTCCCGGAAAGCAGTGTTACGCACATGCTTTTGTCATACTGGCAGCCACAAGTGCGCTGCTCGCCGGACGCGACGGCGCGAAAGAACTGCTGGACGATGCACTGGCGCTATACGATACAAAATTCTGGAACGAAGCCGAGGGCTTGTCGTGTGATACGTGGAATACATCGTTTACCGAGCTGGACGACTACCGCGGACTCAATGCCAATATGCACACGGTAGAGGCATTTCTCGCCGTGGCGGATGCGATCGGCGATGAGACTTACCGCAGGCGTGCGGGCAGGATCATTGACCGCGTGATCGGCTGGGCGCAGGCAAATCATGACCGCATACCGGAGCATTTTTCATCAGCATGGGAGCCGGATCTGGAGAAAAACCGTCAGACACCGGACGATCCGTTCAAGCCTTACGGGGCTACACCCGGACACGGGATCGAGTGGGCGCGGCTGATCACGCAGTGGGCGGTCTCAACATATGGCGCAGACAGCGCGGATGCAGCGCCTTATATCCGCATGGCAGAGCGGCTGTACAACCGTGCCGTGGCAGATGCGTGGAACGTGGATGGTGCGCGTGGAATCGTGTATACGATAGACTGGAACGGCAGTCCGGTCGTGCATGACAGAATGCACTGGACACTGGCAGAGGCGATCAACACATCGGCAGTGCTGTACCGCGTGACAGAAAATGAAAAATATGCGAAAGATTATAGCGAATACATGCGCTATCTGGATGAGGTTGTGCTCGATCACACCTGCGGCTCATGGTTTCACCAGCTCAATGAAAAAAATGAATGTAAGCAGACCGTATGGCCCGGAAAATCCGATATTTACCATGCCCTGCAGGCGATGCTTATTCCGTACAGCCTGGTCGATGTGTCAATCGCAAAAGCACAAAAACTGAACATGGACTAGAGTGTATCGGAGTCGAACATATAGTTGAAGTAGGCTTCCTTGAATGCCATGTAGCTGTTTCGGGAGATCGGCAGCTCGACCTGATTGTCGGTCATAATCGTGTCCTTTGAAAACTGCTCGATCCGTTTCATGTTGACGATATAGCTGCGGTGGCATCGGAAAAAGCCCCTTTCCCCGGTAAAGACTTCCTCACATCTGGTAAACTGCTTACGGATCTGTAAGGTCGTGCCATTGGACAGATGAACCAGTACCTGTTTGTTCTGCGCCTCCAGATAGTCTACATCCGCGATATTGATTTTACAAAAACCCAGCGGGGTCTGTGCCATAAAGACCTCCCCGGTTTTTTGTATTTTCTGTATAAAATCATCCAGCACGGCAAACAGATGCTCCTTTGAAACCGGTTTAATCAGGTAGTTGAGCGCTTTCACCTCATAGGAATCGACTGCAAATTCCCTTGAGGAGGTCAGAAAAATGATTGGAAGTGTTTCGTTTGCGGTGCGCAGCTCCCTTGCGGTATCAATGCCGTTGAACAGTGGCATGACCACATCTAAAAAGACCAGATCCGGACAGCCTGACTGCAGGGCAGTCAGCAGGTCGTCACCATTTGTAAAGCGTTGGATCTCCAGCGGAATGCTGCGCAGCGACGCCCAGTTTTCCAGCATCATGCACGCACGATCCAGACTGATCATTTCATCATCACAGATTGCTATTTTCATATATGTAAAACCTCCCAAAACTGTCTGTCAGCCGGTTCAGATAATGATCCGCACCATAAATGTGCCGTTTGAGGCAGAAAACTGACATTGTCCGTTTAACTGCTCTACATAGTATACAATACTTTTTACACCAATGCCATGCCCTTGTCTGGAGGTGGCGGGAATTCCGTCTACGAAAACGGGTGCTTTGACAACCGGATTTTCCAGACGCAGCAGCAGGTGGCCGCCTTTGCTGGAGATGGACAGCGCCGCCCATTTGCGCGGTGTATCCAGAGCGCTCAGCGCGTGCATCGCATTTTCAAGCGCATTGGATAAAATTGCGCAGAAAGCGATCTCCGGACAGGGCAGCGTCTCGGCAACTGCAATATCGCAGCAGAGCGAAATACCTTTTTTGTGGCAGCGTGCCTCGTAGATGGATAGGACGGAATTGATCATTTCGTTTTTTGAGTACACTGTCACAACTGTTTTGTCATAGGCCTCATCAATGTCCTGAATATAGAGGAGCGCCTTGTCGACATTGCCGTTCTGCAAAAAAGACCGCAGAATACCCAGATGGTGGCGCATGTCGTGCCGGAGAATGGACAGCGTCTGCCTGCTCGCATTCATTTGTTCAATCTCTTTTTGCAGCGATGTCAGCTGCATTTCCATAAGGTTGTTGTATTGGCGGATCTCCTGCTGCTGTTCATATTCCTGAAAATAGACAAACAGGAAAACCAGATAGGCGATACAGAATGCAAAGCCCATAAATTCCACGATCGCCTTGTTTCCGGAGTACAGCAGGGAAGAAAATTTCGTCACGGAATAGTCAAAAATATAGTATACAAACGGAAGGAATCCGATGATACACAGCTCCCGTTTTTCTTTGGCAAATACGGCGGCTGTCGTCCGGCAGACATATTTGCAGAGAAGGAAAAAGGTGAGCAGTGTGGTCAGGATACGCGCGGCGAAATACCACGCCGGATTGTTTGTCAGATCCAGCACAAACAGACCGATCCAGTTGCTGATCTGACAGCACAGATAGGCAGAAAATACCGATACAAACGAAGAAATGACCGGATAACGGTAATATAGAATCAAAAACAGCGCCAAAGGCAGGTGGACGAGGAGCGGATAGAGCCGATTGGATGTGAACCCGCCCAGAGCAAAAAAACAGATCATGTAGCAGGCTCCGTCACAGATGGAAAATAATAACAGGGTGCATGTATTTTTGACATTCTGCCTGACTCCGAGAAAAAACGCGGACATATAAATGCCAAACAGCAGTGTCGTCAGATTGTGTATGCCTGTCAGAATTTGTATCAGCATAAATAAAAGCTCCTTCCCTACGCGTAACCAGTCTATGATAGATTATAAACCGGTGGTCCGGGAATGGCAACTGCCTTTGGACGCTATTTGCGCCAGTTGATTGCGTGATAAAATCACGGTATCAAACGCTGCATTTACAGATAGACTCCAAGCGCCTGCCTGAGATCTTCCTCCAGGCGGATGAGCTCCTTTGCCATCTTTTTTACATTTTCTCCGGCATCTTTGTAGTCGTTCATGTGTTTATAGATCGTCTTGATCCCCATGTTGCAGCCGTCGGTGATCAGGTCGGCAACCGTGCGGTCGCTCTCGTCCATCATGAGCTTGGTATTGGTCTTTAACCACGACATGCTTTTTGCGATCATGCCGGGGTCTTTCGGCGGATCGTCGTAGTTTTGCAGCAGGGCGTGTGTCTCGTCGCCCAGCTGCTCGTGATCTGCTTTGGATTTGGACAGGATATCGGCGAGTTTTTTGTCCCTGACCTTTTCCAGAATCTCGTCGATCGAGTCGACTGCCATCTGTGTGCCGGAGTTTACCTCCTGCAAGAGTTTGATTGTCTGTTCTGTTGACATGTGAAAACCTCCTGATGATAAATGAAATAGTTACTAATGGAGTATTTCCATACAAAACAAAAATATGTAATTTTTCAGTTATTGCTTTCTTTGAGTGCTTTGGTATAATAGAGAGTGGTAATAACACAGCAGAGAAAATAGAAAACTACGAAAAAGGGGAAAAGGTGTACACAGATGAAAATGGGATTTGATAATGACAAATATTTAAAGATGCAATCCGAGCACATTTTGGAGCGGATCAGACAGTTTGACAATAAACTGTATCTGGAATTCGGAGGAAAGCTGTTTGACGACTACCATGCCTCCAGAGTGCTGCCGGGATTTCAGCCGGATTCAAAGCTGCACATGCTGTTAGAGTTAAAGGATCAGGCGGAGATCGTTGTCGTTATCAGCGCGGAGGATATCGAGGGAAATAAGATCCGCGGGGACTTTGGCATTACCTATGATATGGATGTACTCAGACTGATTGATGCCTTCCGTGGGGTCGGCATGTATGTGGGCAGTGTCTGCATCACAAAATATGCGGGGCAGCCTGCCGCTGACCAGTTCGGCGAGCGTCTGCATGATCTGGGTATCCGCACCTATCACCATTATAAAATCCCGGGCTATCCGAGCGACATCCCGATGATCGTCAGCGACGAGGGATACGGAAAAAATGACTATATAGAGACAGCCAGACCGTTAGTTGTCATCACGGCACCGGGACCCGGAAGCGGAAAGATGGCGACCTGCCTGTCACAGCTCTATCACGAGCACAAGCGTGGGATCAAGGCAGGGTACGCAAAATTTGAGACATTCCCGATCTGGAATTTACCGCTCAAGCACCCGATCAACATCGCTTATGAGGCGGCAACGGCAGACTTAAATGATGTGAATATGATCGATCCGTTTCATCTGGAGGCATACGGGGAGACGACGGTCAACTACAACCGTGATGTGGAGATCTTTCCGGTATTACATGCGATTTTTGAGCAGATTCAGGGCGAGAGCCCATACAAGTCACCAACCGATATGGGTGTGAATATGATCGGCAACTGTATCACAGATGATGAGGTGTGCAGGGAGGCATCCTACCGCGAGATCATCCGCAGATATTATCACGGTCTGTGTGACTGCAAGCGGGGAACCGGAAAAAAAGAGACTCTGTACAAGCTGGAGCTTCTGATGAAGCAGGCGGGACTGACTGTAGACGACTGTGCGGTAGCAGCGGCGGCATTGAAGCTGGAAAAGGAGACCGGACATCCGGCAGCAGCGATCGAGCTGGAGGATGGCACGATCGTTACCGGCAAGACGACCGATCTGCTCGGCGCATCGGCAGCCGTACTGTTAAATACTTTAAAGGTGCTGGGTGGCATCGATCATGAGATCCATCTCGTATCCCCGAAAGCGATCGAGCCGATCCAGACACTCAAGACGGACTATTTAGGCAGCCGCAATCCCCGTCTGCATACGGATGAGATACTGATTGCGTTATCGACATCTGCGGCATCCGATCCGAATGCCAAGCTCGCCTTGTCACAGCTCAAAAAGCTGCAGGGGCTGAATGCGCATTCATCGGTTCTGCTGTCACCGGTTGACGAAAAGACGTTCAAGCGTCTTGGCATGTATCTGACCTGTGAGGCAAAGTACGAGTCGGAGAATAAGATCTATCACAGATAGCAGCGGGTGTGATGATCCGATAGCGGCCGGCAGCCACAAATGGGAGGAAAAAGCATGGCGAAAAAGAGGGCAGCAAGGCGTATCCGCAAATTGCGTGAAGCGTGTGGAATGACACAGGCAGAGCTGGCACAGCGCGTACATGTCAGTCGTTCCAGCGTGCAGTCATGGGAATGCGGACAGACGTATCCTTCCATCGATAGCTGTATTGCTTTGGCAAGGCTTTTTCACGTGTCCACCGATTATCTGATCGCAGGGAGCAGGCATAAAGTCGTGAGTCTTGCATCCTGCAGTGACCGGGAGAGGCAGCTGGTTGTCGAGATGCTGACAATGTTTGAGGAGCATGTGCAGACACGCGATGAAGCGCGTCTGACAGGGAGGGTTTGCATACATGATCTATGACCGCGTGATAAAAAGAATCATTGACCTGCTTTTGTCGGGGCTCGCGCTGCTCGTGCTGTCCCCAGTATATCTGGTGCTGGCGGTGCTGGTCAGACGCAGGCTGGGCAGTCCGGTGATCTTTTCACAGCAGCGTCCGGGAAGGAACGGGAGAATTTTTGAAATGTATAAATTTCGCAGTATGACGGATGCGCGGAATGCGGACGGGGAATTGCTCCCGGATGAATACCGGCTGACGGAGTTCGGCAAAAAGCTGCGGGCGACGAGTCTGGATGAGCTGCCGGAGCTGTGGAATATTTTTAAAGGTGATATGAGCATCGTCGGTCCGAGACCACTGCTCGTGAGATATCTGCCGCGTTACAATGAACGCCAGAAACACCGGCACGATGTGCGTCCGGGGCTGACCGGATGGGCACAGGTCAACGGCAGAAATGCGATCTCGTGGGAACAGAAATTTGCGTATGATGTAGAATATGTAGAAAAAGAATCGTTCCTGCTGGATCTGAAAATTATACTGATGACCGTCGGAAAGGTACTGCACCGTTCCGGCATCAATCAGGACGGAAATGCCACGATGGAAGAATTTATGGGAACAAAGGAGGAATAAAAATGAAAGAGCGTATTTTTCTTGCCTCTCCCCACATGTCAGAGGAAGGGTATGAAAAGCAGTACATAGAGGAAGCATTTGAGAAAAACTTTATCGCCCCGCTCGGAGAAAATGTTACGGGTTTTGAGGTAGAACTAGGCGAAAAGATCGGAGCCAGACAGGGGGCGGCGCTCAGCTCCGGCACTGCCGCGATCCATATGGCGCTGATGGCACTCGGCATCGGAGCCGGGGATGTCGTATTTACGCAGTCGCTCACCTTTTCGGCATCTGCGAATCCGGTGACGTATGTAGGGGCAGAGCCGGTGTTTATCGACAGTGACTATGAGACATGGAATATGAATCCGGCAGCACTGCGAGCCGGAATGGAAAAATATCAGGCGATGGGACGGCTGCCGAAGGCAGTCATTGTCGTGCATCTGTATGGTCTGGCTGCGAATCTGGACGAGATCGTTGAGATCTGCCGGGAGTACGGCGTGCCGCTCGTTGAGGATGCGGCAGAGGGACTCGGAACGACCTACACCGGAGCATGTACGGGCGGCAGACCGAAATGTATCGGCACATTCGGCGATTACGGAATTTTTTCCTTTAATGGAAATAAGATTATTACCACTTCCGGCGGAGGTATGTTATTCTGCAATCTGGAGGACGAGGAGCGGGCAGAGGAGCGCATCGCAAAGGTGCGTTTCTGGTCAACACAGTCACGCGATGCCGCACGCTGGTATCAGCATACAGAGATCGGCTACAATTTCCGCATGAGCAATATCGTGGCGGGTATCGGCAGAGGACAGCTCAAGGTATTGGACCGGCGGATTGCGAAAAAGCAGTATATTTACGAATATTATAAAAAAGAGCTGGGGGCGCTGCCCGGTGTTTCTTTCATGCCGGTGGCAGATGTGCACACGAGCAACTGCTGGCTCACGGCGATCCAGCTGGCACCGGAGTGTCCGGTGAAGCCGATGGATATTATTTTAGCGCTGGAGGCAGACAATGTGGAGAGCCGTCCGGTGTGGAAACCGATGCATTTGCAGCCGGTGTTTGCTGCCTGTGATTTCGTAGGTGTGGACGCAGAAGGTCATGCGGCCGGACGCGAGGCGTTCCATGTGACCAATGCAGAGATGGGGGCGGACGATTCCGTTTCCGGTACGATTTTCTCACGCGGTGTCTGTCTGCCGAGCGATACGAAAATGACCGATGAGGATCTCGTGCGTATCTGCGGCATCATTAAGGCGTTATGGAAATAGAGATATAGAATGTTTGGAGATACAAATGAATGCGAAAATACTCATAAGGCGTATATATCTGATCTGTTATGATATTGCGTCTGTCGCACTGGCGAGCTATTGTGCTCTGCTGCTGCGGTTTGATTTTCATCCGAATAACGTGCCGCCGCAGTACCTGACGGTTCTGTGGGAAACGATATGGATCAGCATGTTTGCGACGGTCGTGATCTTCGGTGTTTTTCGATTGTATAGCAGCCTGTGGACGTATGCGGGGCTTACCGAAATGATGTATATGATCTCGGCGTGTGTCGTCGATGCGGTGGTCAATACGGTGATTATCCTGCTCAACCACAGGGAGCAGGCGTTTCCGCTGCCGCGCAGCTTTTATATGCTGTACGGTGTATTTCTGCTTACCTTTACGATCTGCGGACGTTTTTCTTACCGCGGACTGCGGGCGCTGTATGGCAGAGTCGGCGGCGACCGGAGCGCGAGAAAGAATGTGTTGATTATCGGTGCGGGCGCGGCTGGCAGCTCGCTGATCAAGGAGATTTTAAACAGCCGTCATGTCAATAAAAATGTCGTCGGTGTGATCGATGACAATCCCGGAAAGCAGGGAACGTTTATCCACGGTATCCGCGTGATCGGAACGCGGGCGGATATACAGGAATGTGCGGCTGCGCTTGAGGTCGATGAGATCATGATTGCGTTGCCGTCCGCTTCTGCAAAGGAGATCAGGGACATCGTAGACATCTGCAAGGAGACTGGCTGCGAGCTGAAACGTCTGCCCGGTATTTACCAGCTGGTAAACGGTGAAGTCAGCATCAGCAACCTGAAGGAAGTCGATGCAAATGACCTGCTGGGGCGCGATCCGGTAAAGGTAGATCTGGATTCGATCATGGGATATGTGTCGGGGCAGGTCATACTGATCACCGGAGGCGGTGGATCGATCGGCAGTGAGTTGTGCCGTCAGGTGGCACAGCACCAGCCGAAACAGCTTATCATTATCGATATTTATGAGAATAATGCGTACAGCATCCAGCAGGAACTCAAAATGAAATATCCACAGCTGAATCTGGTTGTGCTCATTGCATCGGTGCGCAATACCAAGCGTATGGATGATATTTTTGCGATGTATCATCCGGATATAGTCTACCATGCGGCAGCCCACAAGCATGTGCCGCTCATGGAGGACAGCCCGAATGAGGCGGTGAAAAACAATGTGCTGGGTACATGGAAGGTCGTGCAGGCGGCGGATAAGCATCATGTCCGGCGGTTTGTCATGATCTCGACGGACAAGGCGGTCAATCCGACAAACATTATGGGTGCGAGCAAGCGCGTGTGCGAAATGATTATCCAGACATACAACAACCGCTCAGCGACCGAGTTTGTGGCGGTACGGTTCGGAAATGTGCTAGGGAGTAACGGAAGCGTGATCCCCCTCTTTCAAAAGCAGATTGAACAGGGAGGACCGGTCACGGTCACGCATCCTGACATCATCCGCTATTTCATGACGATTCCCGAGGCGGTATCGCTCGTGCTGCAGGCGGGTGCGTATGCAAAGGGTGGAGAGATCTTTGTGCTCGATATGGGCGAGCCGGTCAAGATTCTGGATCTGGCGAAAAATCTGATTCTCTTATCCGGACACAAGCCGAACAAAGACATTATGATCGAGTTTACAGGACTTCGCCCCGGTGAAAAGCTCTATGAGGAGATGCTGATGGAGGAGGAAGGACTGCAAAGCACGGAAAACCAGCTCATACATATCGGAAAACCGATTGAGCTGGATGAAGAAAAATTTCTGGCACAGCTACAGCAGTTGAAAGAATATGTGGAAAACGAGCCGGACGATATCCGTTCCTACATTCAGGATATTGTACCGACGTATTCCATTCAGAATCGTTAAAAAGAAGCATAAAAAGTGCACCGGTGATTAGCTCCGGCGCACTTTTTTCATCTCCATATTAAACTGTCGTATTCACACCGTTGACAGCGGCATGTTCGTTTTCATCCATCGGGATCACGAGGCATTTCTGCCCGTCGATCATCTGGGATTTGATCTGCGGTACTTTTTCGGGCTTCACGCGCAGGATGACGTCATACGTCTTGATCCCATCATCGGCATCATCCGCATTGTCGGCATGGTGCAGCGCCACCTGCTGCTTGAGTTCCTCGACTTCGGCGCGCAGCGCCTCCTCTTCGCGGACGCGCGCGTTGGCTTCGAGCGTTTTCTGGTCGATCAGATGTGCGACCTCGGGCATCTGGTTACTGAATTTTTCGGTGTAGGCTTCCTTGATTGAGGAGGCAGCATCGTCTGAGATTCCGGTATCACTCATGAGCTTTTCGAGCTCATCACCCTCAAGGATCACGCCGGTTTCCTCGTCAAACAGCACATCCTGTTCTTCCATGTAATCGCTCATTTTCTGTTGCAAATCAAGCAGCACTTCGTTACTGTTTTCGTCGTCATCGCCGAGCGCGTGCTTTACGATATGGGAGAACAGGTTTTTCTGCTCGGTAGCGGTGCGCTTGCTGCCGCAGCCGAGACCGTTTTCCATAAATTCGGAATGCGGCTCCTTGGTATCGCGCGTGTAGAACAGCAGCGAGTGGATATCGGTCGTGCGGTCGTTAAAAGCGGGGAATACAAATCCGGTATCCGGAACACCAACCACCCAGTCGCGGATACGCGGTCCGATGCGGTTTTCGTCCGCGCGGTAGCCGAGTCCCGGCTTGGACAGGGACACCGGACAGATCGCACACAGCAGATATTCGTAGACTTCCTCGGACTCGTCGAGCTTGTTATTGTCGGTGGTGCGTGTCATGACATCATACGCATCGTGGAAAACTAAGATCAGATAGTTTCCGGCATAGTCGTAGCTGTCGATGACCAGATCGTAAAAGCGGTCGATCAGCTCCTCATTTTTCAGCTTGCTCTCGCGCAGCCCCATGAGAAACTGCTGTCTGCCGCCGGCGGCTTCCTCCTCTAACGGAATATCCAGTGTCAGCAGGTTGTTCCCGATATTGCCGGAGAGCACTTTTTTTGCGATCTCCAGATACTTGTAAAATTCTTCGTCCTCCAGATTCAAAAAGGTCTGCCCGAAATCGACAACCTTATTTTTCTCTGCGTCCACATAACAGCCGCACATGCGGGTGAATGTGCAGCCCTCTTTTTTCAAGCGGCGCTTGATCTCCATGACTTCTTTTTTAGTCATAAAATACTTCTCCTTATCTTAGTCTTTTTGCAGGTGTTAGTGAAACTCTTTTTCAACATGTTGGCTGGCGGCAGTCACAGCAGTAGCCCGATCAGGCTGCTCCGATTGCCCGACGGTGTCTCGCTTTGTTTTGCCAAGTACCGC
>CALBJL010000089.1 GCA_937893485.1 uncultured bacterium
CTCAGATCCTTGTCCACCAGCCCCTTCTTGATCTTTTTTCCCGTGCTGGAATACACCCTGTTGCTCATTCGTCTGTCATCCACCTCCCTTACATCTTTGCCGATATAAAACAAAGTTCACACAAAATGCACCACAACAATGCAGTTCTTACTTTGTCCTTATCATTGGCTGTTAATGCGATACCAACACTGGCTGCTAATATAATGATCCAACCACATCCCGCCAGTGCTTTTATAAGTGCTAAGGCAACTGCCATCTTCAATACCTCCAATTATTTGGTGGATTATAATAGTCATAAGATCCTAAAAAAAGTCAACCCATTTTATAAAAAATTTTTCAATCACTTTGTAACACCCTTGTTCTCGGCTTTGTTCCCATGATCCGCTGCTTCTTCAACGCGATCCGGCTGACCACCTCGATGCTCCTGCTCGTATTTTTGACCACCAGCCACGCATCCGGATCCAAACCTTTTGCCCGTAGCAGCTTCTTTTGTGCCAGTGTCGGCAATTTTCCATTCTTCATCTACGCATACCTCCCTTATATGCTATAATCTCCTTAAACCACTACTGAAAGGAGATTACACTATGAAACACCATTACATGTCTGAACGAGATTTTTTCTATGAATGCTCCTGTGGCAGCAACCTGAGAAGCTACGTTGAAACTCTCATCCCTTCAAACACACAAATTGACTTTGTCATTGCGTCAAAATCCGATTCGGAAAAAGACAGTTATCAGGCAACATATGATATTCTGACTCCTAGCGGATCTGTTGCTGAAAGGCTGGAGGTATCATACACATTACTTCCGGATCGCACAGCAGAATACAAAGTCATTAGCAGAAGTCAACGGCAGTAATGAACAAACACTCGCCAACCTTCTGCATCTGCATTCTTGCCAATATCTTTGGTTCGTAAATACTATCAAGAACTGTCATTTCGATTCTGCCATCGGCATCCTCTTTTAAATGAGCGGATGCCGATTCATTCAACAAGCGCTCTGCCACATACTGCAATCCCTCCTGCTTATTGGCAGGAAGTTTCTTTTTTGCAGAACTCACGATTTTTGCTATTCTGATCAATGCATCAATCCGTGCCTCTACCTGTTTTCTTTCTTCAGCCGACAAAATATCCTGTTTTTTCTTATTCTCCTCCAGCGTCAAAAGCTCCTCTAAAAGATCTAATTCCTGTTTCAAAACACACCTCCTAACCTTTTGTGACAAAAATAATGATTTTCATATGAACATTTTTGTGTTAGAATAGTGCTGTGGGAGCGCCAACTCACGCAGCAAATGTTCTGCATTAGATACTCACCGCGCGACGAAAGGAGCGTATTCTAATGCAACCACTTTTTACAACCGGACTCGGTGGTGAGTCCATCGACTGGGAACTGATTTCCCAGTCAACAACCGACAATGGTCTGGTCGAGTCAGTTTATGAAGCTTATAGTGCAAAATACGACACGACCTACCATTTGGTAGACCTCAGCGGAGGATTGATTGCTGTCAGCCAGCATTTAACATTCCGCTAGGTTATTTCTAAAGAGCTGTCAGTGCCCGCTGATGGCTCTTTATATGTAACTATTCTCCTGATCCGGAGGACGATCTATCTTGGTCGAACGACCGTTTCGGTTGTGAAATCCGAGTAGATATGTTATTTTCTTGTTTGGTTTATTTCTAACCTAAAACAAGAATACTCTAATTTCCGAGTTTTGTCAATCGGATTTCCGAGTTTTTCTTGAAAAATTTAGGTAGATTGGAGTTTTCATGAACAATATGATTGGAAATCGAATTAAAGAACGTAGAAAAGCTATGAAAATTACAGGTGCGCAAATAAAAGATGCAACAGGTATTTCCACCGGAAATCTCAGCGAAATCGAAACAGGGAAGTCACTTCCCTCTGCTACATCGGTCATCCAGCTTGCGAAAGTTTTGAACTGTACAACAGACTACATTTTGTTGGGAGATATTCCAAAATCCGAGATTGTTAATTCCTCGGATTTACGAGATGACGAGTTGCTTTTACTAAAACAATTTCAAGCATTAGATTGTACCGATCGCGAAGAAATCTTAATGCTGGTGCAAATGAAATACAATCGCCATCTGAAAAAGACGGAATCATCCCATTCAGAAGATAATAATATGCTTACCGAAACAGCATAATTTTTTATCTATTTTGGGTTATTTTTAACCTTGTATTTTGTCCCTTTGATAATACGCAAATATTTACCGAAAAAAGCGTGCAAACCATTGAAAATACTGCAAAGGGACATGTTATTTATTATGTGTACAATTTGTCCCTTTGTAACCATGTTATTTTATCAATCAGATTTTGCTTCTATAACGCTTTGTAACGCGCGTATCAAATTGCGCTAACGCCCATGTTTCAAGGGTTTTCGCCTATTACAAATAGGCAACCTCCAGCGCT
>CALBJL010000090.1 GCA_937893485.1 uncultured bacterium
AATAGTATTGTAGAAATAGCATAATGAGGTAGTTTTGTACGGACCCTGAGGAGAAGCTGATCAATCAGATTCTCCTTAGGGTTCTTTTTTGTGTGTTGGGAAAAGTTTCGCAGGGATCACAATTTATAACAGTTCAGCCATGGCTCGTAAAACGATCCCATTTATGCAAGCAAGATGTCCTCGTTTTTTAAGCCATGGCTGAACTGTTACCCGCAATTTCAAATAGTTGAAAAAAATTGTTGACAACACAAATGAAAAGAACTATACTATGCGATAGTTTGATAGCCAAATGATTTGATAATACAAATATTTGAGTTGCAAACTATTGGGAACGATAAAAAAATAGTTGAAAAAAGAAAGCGAGGACACACACATGTTTGAGAAGGTACAGAAAATCATTGCGGAGCAGTTGGGAATCAATGCGGGAGCGGTACAGCCGGCATCGAAATTCAAGGAGGATCTGAATGCGGATTCACTGGATTTGTTTGAGATGGTGATGGCATTTGAGGAAGCATTTGACGTAGAAATTCCATCAGAGGATCTTGAGCAGATCACTACCGTACAGGATGTGATTGACTATATCAACAAAAAAGGTGTGGAAGCGTAAGGGTGATAAAAATGACAGGGATGATAAATGAACTGCTCGGTATCCGTTATCCGATCATTCAGGGCGGTATGGCGTGGGTCGCTACATGGGAACTGGCGAGTGCGGTGTCCAATGCCGGAGGTCTGGGACTGATCGGAGTCGGCGGTGCGGATGTACAGTGGGTTGAGCAGCAGATCAGACAGATGAAGGTACATACGGATCAACCGTTCGGTGTGAATCTGATGCTGATGAATCCGCAGGCGGATGAGATCGCAGATCTTCTGACGCGCGAGCACATTTCCGTGATCACGACCGGAGCGGGCAATCCCGGTAAATATATGGAGCGCTGGAAAGAAAACGGCACAAAGGTGATTCCGGTGGTTGCGAGTGTTGCGATGGCACGTATGATGGAGCGCGCAGGAGCGGATGCGGTTGTCGCGGAGGGAACAGAGTCCGGTGGACATATCGGGCAGGCAACAACGATGACGCTTGTGCCACAGGTTGTGGATGCGGTGCAGATTCCGGTGATCGCGGCAGGCGGTATCGCGGATGCACGCGGATTTGCAGCAGCACTCATGCTCGGTGCAGCCGGTGTGCAGATGGGTACACGCTTCGTCGTTGCGAAGGAATCGATCGTACATGAGGCGTACAAAGAGCGCGTGATAAAAGCAAAGGATATTGATTCGGAGGTCACCGGACGCAGTACCGGGCATCCGATCCGGGTGCTGCGGAACCAGATGACACGCGAGTATCTGCGGATGGAGCAGGAGGGCGCATCGTTGGAAACATTGGAGCAGATGACGTTAGGCGCGCTGCGCAGGGCAGTTGTAGATGGTGATGTTGTGCATGGCAGTGTGATGGCAGGTCAGATCGCAGGGCTGATTCATGGGACAGATACATGTGAGGAGATCATCACGGAGATTGTTACGGGGGCGCGGGAGCTGCTGGGACAGAGGTTCTGCATGTAGCTTATGATTTTTACATGAAACCGCAGCTCCCGCGAGCATATCTGATTTGCTTTCATTGCACGACTCATTCCGATGAGCCTTGGTAGACACTAACTCGTGTTCAGCAAAGGCTTCCACGAGTTACAAGTCTCATCTCCATCGTGCAAAGGCAGCAAATTCAGACATGCTATGCTCGCGTTGCTACTGTTGTGAATGGCTGCGGGTGCAGTAGTTCCCATCAGATGCGACGTTTGTCCGGCGAAGTGCGAGCTTGCAGATGGAGTCGGTGGTATTTGGCAAAACAAAGCGAGACACCGCTGGGCAATCGGAGCAGCCTGATTGGGAAACTATTGTGACCGCAGCCAGACAGTCCTATATTACGCAACGTGAAAACAGTTATAGTGTAAAGCAGTATGTGCGCACAAGCAAAACAGACATGCTTGCGGGAACTGCGACCTCATGTAACAGTCTCATAGTCACCGGATAAATATGTTGAAAAAAGGAGCAAATATGGCAAAGAGAGTATTTATGTTCCCCGGACAGGGATCACAGTATATCGGAATGGGAAAAGATTTTTATGACAATTTCCAGACCGCAGAGCAGGTATATGAAGCAGCATCCGAGACCGCAAAGCTCGATGTCGCAAAGCTGTGTTTTGAGGATGACGGGAGCGGCAGGCTGAATCAGACCGCATATACACAGATCGCGATGCTGACCACAGAGGCGGCAATACTGGCAGTATTAAACGAACAGGGAGTCACGGCGGAAGCGGCGGCAGGGCTCAGCCTTGGCGAGTATGGAGCAATTTTAGCGGCAGAAGTCATGGCACCGGAGGATGTGTTCGCGCTGATCAAAAAGCGCGGTGCTTATATGCAAAACGCGGTGCCGGCAGGCGGTGCGATGGCGGCTGTGCTCGGTCTGGATGCAGAGACGATCAGGGAGGTCTGTGAAGATACATTCGGAGAAGTATTTGTGGCAAATTATAACTGTCCGGGACAGACCGTCATTACCGGAGAAACAGGTGCGGTCGGCCGTGCATCCGCAGCGTGCAAAGAAGCTGGGGCAAAGCGTGTCATACCACTGAAAGTCAGCGGGCCGTTTCACTCACCGTTATTGCAGGAGGCGGGACAAAAGCTGGCAAAGGCTTTGGAAAAAACAGTGATCGCAGAACCAAAGATTGGCTATCTGTCAAATGTGACTGCCGATTATGTAACCGAGCCGGAAAAAATCCGCTGCCTGCTGGCATTGCAGGTGTGCCATCCGGTCTGCTGGCAGCAGACGGTGGAGCGTCTGATCGCGGATGGGGCGGATGAATTTGTGGAGATCGGACCTGGAAAATCACTGACCGGATTTTTGCGAAAAATCAACCGCGATGTAACAAGTGTATCAATCGATAAACTGGAGGATATGAAAGCATATGTCGGATAAAAGGATTGCGCTCGTGACCGGAGCATCCCGCGGTATCGGGGCAGCAGTCGCAAAGAGACTGGCGGCTGATGGCTATTTTGTGGTTGTCAATTATAACGGCTCGGCGCAGCGGGCACAGGAGGTCGTCACACAGATCGTGGCAGCCGGAAACGATGCGGTGGCACTGCAGTGTGATGTGAGTGATTTTGATGCATGTGGGGAGCTGATCGCACGGATCACAGCCGATTATGGCAGGCTGGATGTGTTGGTCAATAATGCAGGCATCACGCGGGACGGATTGCTGATGCGGATGAGTGAAGCAGATTTTGATGCCGTGATCGACACGAACCTGAAAGGAGCGTTCCACACGATCCGCCATGCGGGCAGACAGTTTTTAAAACAGCGGAGCGGACGGATCATCAATATCGCATCGGTGTCGGGATTGCTTGGGAATGCAGGGCAGGCGAATTATGCAGCGAGTAAGGCAGGCGTGATCGGGCTCACAAAAAGTGTGGCGAGAGAGCTGGCGAGCAGGCAGATCACGGTCAATGCGGTTGCGCCGGGATTTATCGCGACAGATATGGTCGATGCGATGACAGACAGTGCGAAAGCAGCGGTGACTGATCACATTCCGTTCGGGCGGATCGGTGAGCCGGAGGAAGTCGCGGATGTCGTTGCGTTTCTCGCGTCCGATGCGGCGCGTTATGTGACCGGGCAGATCATTGCGGTAGATGGCGGCATGAGTATCGGTTGTTAGACAAATAGAAAATAGGCGTTTGCGAAATTATGTATATGATATTTTTGAGACATGTGAGCACCATATCTGGCATGCGCAGCTCCCGCAAGTGCATCTGATTTGCTTTATTGCACGGTTCATTCCGATGAGCCTCGGAAAAACCTAACTCGTGTTCAGCAAAGGCTTCCACGAG
>CALBJL010000091.1 GCA_937893485.1 uncultured bacterium
CCGTGTTTGCGCAGGGGCTGGCTGACGGGCTGGGTATCACAGAGCCGATCAACAGTCCGACATTTACGATTGTTCAGGTGTATGAGGAGGGCAGACTGCCGTTCTATCATTTTGATGTGTACCGGATCGGGGATGTGGAAGAAATGGAGGAGATCGGCTACGAGGACTATTTTTACGGAGATAGCGTGTGTCTCGTGGAGTGGGCAGAGCTGATCGGTGAGATTTTGCCGCAGCGCAGGACGCAGATCCTGATCGAAAAGGATCTCGAAAAAGGCTTTGATTACCGGCGGATCACGTTAGAGGAAGTCGGAAATTAGCAGGTAGTAGATAAAGGAAGGACAGTAGAATGAAGCTATTAGCACTTGACAGTTCCGGACTCGTTGCGAGTGTAGCTGTTGTGGAGGATGGCAATCTGATCGGTGAGTACACCGTAAATTATAAAAAAACGCATTCGCAGACGCTGCTTCCGATGCTCGATACCGTCGCATCCATGATCAATCTCGATCTGCAGTCAGTCGATGCGATTGCGATTGCAAAGGGCCCCGGTTCTTTTACCGGACTGCGCATCGGATCTGCCACGGCAAAAGGGCTGGGGCTGGCATTGGACAAGCCGCTCGTGGAAGTGCCTACGGTCGATGGGCTCGCCTATAATCTGTGGGGAGCGGCAGATATGGTCTGCCCGCTTATGGATGCGCGCAGAAACCAGACCTATACGGGGCTCTACGAATTTATCGATGGACAGATGCATGTGATCGAGGCGCAGTGTGCGGTGGATATCGCACAGATTGTGGAACGTATCAACGCGCTCGGGCGTGCGGTGATTTTTTTGGGAGACGGCGTGCCGGTATTCCGCCCGTATCTGGAAGAACAGGTACAGGTGCCGTATACGTTCGCACCGGCGCATCTGAATAAACAGCGTGCGGGAGCGGTGGCAGCGCTGGCGCTCACCTATGTGCGCGAGGGAAAAACAGTATCGGCGCAGGCGCACCAGCCGGATTATCTGCGGCTGTCACAGGCGGAACGCGAACGGCAGGAAAAAGAAAAACGCCTGCCGGGAGATCAGGGCGTATGATGATCCGTCAGATGCAGGCGGCAGATATCGCAGCCGTAGCAGCGCTGGAAGCACAGATTTTTTCCATGCCGTGGTCTGCGGAAGGTTTTGCGGATACGCTGCCGCGGGAGGATGTGCTGTTTCTGGTTGCGTGTGAAGGGGATACGCTGCTCGGATATGTGGGAGTCTATTGTACCTCGGATGAGGGCGAGATCACCAATGTCGCGGTCGCTCCGGCTGTCAGAAGAAAGGGCATCGCGCGTGCGCTGTTGACCGAACTGAAGGAGCGGCTGGCATCGCTTGGGATCAGGCGCATCGTGCTGGAGGTGCGCGTGTCGAATGAGGCGGCGATCCGGCTGTATGAGCGGATGGGATTTTGTGCGCTCGGGACGCGGAAGAATTTTTACGAGAAACCGGCAGAGGATGCCTATGTGATGGTATGCCAGTCTGAACAGTAACCAGTAGTTCCCTATAGAGAAGAATACCGGTTATCCTTATAATGATTCTGAAATGATGAAATCATGGGATACAATAGGAGGACTGGCAATGAAGGAACATGAAAAACTGAAATGTAACTGTTGTGGGAAATATCTCAGACAAAGCGGGGAGCAATACGAGGACTATCTGCATATTGTGAAGCACTGGGGGTATTTATCGGATCGGGACGGAACGACGGAGGAAATGAACATTTGTCCGGAATGCCTGCGGGCATGGACAAAGGATTTTTTGATCGCTCCGAGCTGTTATCCGACAACGGAATTATTATAGAGAGGGATCTTAATAGAAATGTTAGATGTATGCTTGCTTGGAACCGGCGGAATGATGCCTTTGCCTTATCGCTGGCTGACTGCGCTTATGATGAGATATAACGGCAGCAGTCTGCTCATCGATTGCGGTGAGGGCACACAGATAGCGATGAAAAAGGCGGGACTCAGTGCGAAACCGATTGATATTATGTGTTTTACACATTATCATGCGGATCATATCAGCGGATTGCCCGGTATGCTGCTCACGATGGGCAATGCCGAGCGGACAGAACCGCTCACGATCATCGGCCCGAAGGGGCTTGATCGCGTCGTAAATGCGCTGCGCACGATTGCACCGGAGCTGCCGTTTGAGATCCGTTATCGGGAAATCGACGGCGCTACGCAGCATTTCTCGATCAATGGATATGAGATTGATGCATTCCGCGTGAATCATAACGTGCTGTGCTATGGCTATACGATCGAGATCAGGCGGGCAGGCAAATTCCGTGTGGAGGAGGCGATGAAGCTGCCGATTCCGCGCCAGTATTGGGGGCGCTTGCAGCACGGTGAGACCGTCGAATATGAGGGGGTGGAATATACACCGGATCTGGTTATGGGAGCTGCGCGAAAAGGGATCAAGCTGACTTATTGCACGGATACGCGCCCGACGAAATCTCTGGTAGAAGCAGCCAGACACGCGGATCTTTTGATCTGTGAGGGCATGTATGCGGAGGCGGATAAGTTGGAAAAGGCGAAACAGTACAAGCATATGACTTTTTACGAGGCGGCGCGGGTCGCAAGGGATGCACAGGTACAGCAGATGTGGCTGACGCATTTTAGTCCGTCCCTTGTACATGCGGAAGATTATATGGATAAGGTGCGCAGTATCTTTCCGGAGGCGTCGCTTGGAAAAGATGGCAGAACAATCGAACTTGTTTTTGAGGAGGATGAAGCATGACAAAGAAACGTATGGGCATTGTAGTGCTCGTGATGGCAGCGGTATTGATCGTAGGCATGTTTGCATTTGTGGCTTACCGGACACCAAAGCCGGCAGAGGATACGACCGAGATTACAGAAAAAGACGAACTGATGCACAAAAATATTGCGGCGGACTATCCAAAGACGCCGCGAGAGGTACTCAAGCTGTATAACCGGTACATTCTGCTGCTGTACGGATCACAGGGTGAGGAGCTGACTGATCAGGAGATCCAGACGCTCGGACAGCAGATGAGGGAGCTTTATGATGAGGAATTGAAATCGCTGAATCCGGAGGATACCCAGCAGCTTAGTCTGATGCAGGAGCTCTCTGTGTTCAGAAAAGATAAAAAGGTCATGATCCAGACGAACGTGTGCAGCTCTAACGAAGTAGAATACATCGATATCAAGGGAGATTCCGGTGCGACCGCACAGGTGTCTTATTTTGTAAAAGAGGGAAACAAGGAATTTACGCGCACCTATCAGAAGTTTTTACTGCGCAAGGACGAGCAGGGCGAGTGGAAGATCTTAGGCTTTGCAAAGGTAGATGGAGGCGAAGACTAATCCATGACAGACAAGACAACAGGCGCAAAAATACTGGCGATTGAGAGCTCCTGTGATGAGACGGCGGCAGCAGTTGTCGTTGACGGGAGAGATGTGCGCTCAAACGTCATTTCGTCACAGATTGCATTACATACGCTGTATGGCGGTGTCGTGCCGGAGATTGCGTCGAGAAAACATATAGAGAAGATCAATCAGGTGATCACGCAGGCGCTGGAGGATGCGCATATGACGCTGGATGATATGGATGCGATCGCGGTCACATACGGGCCGGGACTCGTTGGTGCGCTGCTCGTCGGAGTGGCGGAGGCGAAGGCGATCGCCTATGCAAAAAAACTGCCGCTTATCGGTGTGCATCATATCGAGGGGCATATCAGCGCCAATTATATAGAAAATAAACAGCTTGAGCCGCCGTTTTTATGTCTGGTCGTATCCGGCGGACACACGCATCTTGTCAAGGTCGTGGACTATGGTCGGTATGAGATCCTCGGCAGAACGCGCGATGATGCAGCTGGGGAAGCATTTGATAAGGTGGCGCGTGCGATCGGGCTCGGTTATCCGGGCGGACCAAAAATCGAAAAGGTATCGCATGAGGGCAATCCGCAGGCGATTCATTTTCCGCAGCCCAAAGTGGCGGATGGACCGTATGATTTTTCGTTCAGCGGTTTGAAGTCAGCCGTATTAAACTATCTGAACGGCGCACAGATGAAGGGAGAAACGGTTGTGCAGGCGGATGTGGCGGCATCGTTCCAGCAGGCGGTGATTGATGTGCTCGTGCAGCATGCGATGCAGGCGATTAATGACTGCGGCATGGATAAATTTGCGATTGCGGGAGGCGTGGCATCGAATCAGACGTTGCGCAGCGCGATGGAAGCAGCCTGCGAACGGAATGGCGTGGCATTTTACCATCCGTCGCCGATCTTTTGTACGGACAATGCGGCGATGATCGGTGCTGCTGCTTATTATGAATATTTGGCGGGAAAGCGGGATGGACTCGATCTCAATGCGATCCCGAATCTGAAGCTGGGGGAACGGTAGATGGAGGAACACGTATATGGAGCAGTCGTGCTGGCAGCAGGCAGCGGCAGCCGTATGCATATGGACACACCAAAGCAGTATCTCATGATCGAAGACCGCCCGCTCATATACTATGCGCTGAAACAGTTTCAGGAGAGTGCGGTCGCAAAGATCGTTCTTGTAGTGACTGCGGGTGAGGAGGAATGGTGCAGGCAGCAGATTGTGGAGCGCTACGGGCTGCCAAAGGTCTGTGCGGTTGTGCCGGGCGGCAGCGAGCGGTACCTTTCAGTGCAGGCAGGACTTCATGCGTTAGAGGAAGTGGACTATGTGCTGATCCATGACGGCGCGCGCCCTTGTATCGATCAGAAACTCTTGCGGCGCGTGATGGATGCTGTGCCGCGTGATGAGGCATGTGTTGTCGGGATGCCGGTCAAGGATACGATCAAGGTGGCATCTGAACAGCTCTGGACACAGGAGACACCGGATCGCAGGAGGCTCTGGCAGGTGCAGACACCGCAGGCATTTTCCTACGATCTGATCCGCAGCGCCTATGACTGGGTCGTGGCATCCGGTGAGCAGGCGGTGACGGATGATACACAGGTATTGGAGCTCGCATATGGCAGACAGAGCCGTCTGATCGAGGGTTCTTACCGGAATATGAAGGTCACAACACCGGAAGATTTGGAAATTGTAAAATTATTCTTAAAAAATATGCAATAATATATTGACAGATTGCGAATAGGATGATATTATAATACTCGCTGATCGCGAGAACAGCAACACGGAGAGGTATCGAAGTGGTCATAACGAGGCGGTCTTGAAAACCGTTTGTCCGCAA
>CALBJL010000092.1 GCA_937893485.1 uncultured bacterium
CCCCGACAACTTGATTAAAAGTCAAGTGCTCTACCAACTGAGCTAGTATCCCATATCCTATTTAATTGTGTGATTACTCACTAACCTGGGCTAACCAGATTCGAACTGGTGAATGCAGGAGTCAAAGTCCTGTGCCTTACCGCTTGGCGATAGCCCATCATAAAACTGCCAGACACTAACACCGCATTCCAGCTACCAAAACTGATTGCTCAGAAGGTGGATACAGGGATTCGAACCCTGGGCCTCCAGAGCCACAATCTGGCGCGCTAACCAACTGCGCTATACCCACCATAGGAACCGTGCCTGAAGGGATTCGAACCCCCGACCCACGGCTTAGAAGGCCGTTGCTCTATCCAACTGAGCTACAGACACATGCTGAGTAGCTCTCTACTCGCAAGCGGGTGATGGGAATCGAACCCACGTATCCAGCTTGGAAGGCTGGTGTTCTACCATTGAACTACACCCGCATGTGCTGTGTGTTATCAACACCGCAACGCATTTGATATTATATGACAGAGCAAGATAAATGTCAACCTATTTTTTCAAAAATTTTAAAACAATTTCAATTTTACCGGATTCGCTGATCGTCATCACGCCATAACTGGGCTCATATCCGGGCTGTCTCGGGCGGGAAATACTGCCGGGATTCGCTATCAGCACATCATCGCACATCTGCTGGAACGGGCGGTGTGTATGCCCGAATAACACGACCTTGCAGCCGCATTCCCTTGCACGGTCTAACAGCACCTCCATCCCCGTCGTGACATAATATTCATGTCCATGCGTCATAAAAATCGGCACTCCCGCGATCTCCACCGTACGCTCGCTCGGCAGCGCGCTCGCCCAGTCGCAGTTTCCGGCTACCATATCGACCGGCACACCGACGATCTCCTTGATCACCGGATCCCAGCCCTCGGTATCGCCCATATGTAACACATGGTCAAACGGTGTCTCCTGCTCGACCACCTTTTTGAGATTTTCGTGAAACCCGTGTGTGTCACTGATCAATAATATTTTCTTTCCACTCATAGCTTTTCTAACTCCTCACGCATCTTCCGTAACGCCTTTCCTCTGTGGCTGATCTCATTTTTCTGCTCCGGTGACAGCTGTGCCGTCGAACAGCCATATTCATCCACATAGAAAATCGGATCATAGCCAAATCCGTGTTCTCCAGCAGGCTCCCAGCCGATATATCCCTCAATCGTACCGCGTGTCTGCCGTGTACTGCCGTCCGGCAGGGCTGCCGCAATCGCACATACGAACCGTGCGGTACGCTGCTCCTTCGGTACACCCTCGAGCCGGTCGATCAGATTTTTATTTTTGATGTCATAAGAAGTGTCCTCACCCAGATAACGTGCGGAATAGACACCCGGCTCCTTATTCAGATAGTCGATCTCCAGTCCGGAATCATCCGCAAGTATAATATCCTCCGGTGCCAGCTTTGCGATCGCTTTCGCCTTGATCATCGCATTTTCTTCAAATGTCGCTCCATCCTCCACAATATCAGCCGAAATACCGGCCTCCTTCATCGACAGGATCTCCATTCCGATATCTGACAGGATCATCCGTATCTCTTTCATTTTGTCCGCATTTCCTGTCGCAAAAATAATCCTACCCATCGCTAATAGCCCTCCTCAAACGCCTGCATGATCGCCTGATAGATCGCACGCGCACATTTTTTCTGGTACTCCGGATTCTGCAGATCGGCAAGCTCCCCCGGATTTGTCATAAATCCGACCTCCACCAATGCCACTGGTACCTCACTGGTACGGATAATATAAATATCATTACCCTGCACCAGTCCCATGCTTTTTGACGACAATTCCGCCGTCATCTGCTCTAACAGCAGCTCCGCCAGATGCTTGGAGCTGTTGCCGCCTGTCTCTTTTTTCTCATCATAAAGCACCGCCGTGCCGTGAATCGAGGGATCGCCCGGATAGGAATTGTTATGTACACTGACAAACAGATCCGCCTGTAAATCATTCGCCAGACCCGAGCGGTCTGCAAATGCCGGATCACTGTCATCCAGACGGGTATAATAAACGCCCAGCGTTTCATCCGCCGACTGGTCAAACAACACCTTCAGCTCCTTCACGATCGCCAGATCGATATCCTTCTCCTGCACGCCATCCACGATCGCACCGGGCATTCCCGCGCCGTGTCCGGCATCGATGACTACGATACGGTCATAGATATCGCGCGGCGATATAAAATCAATATACAGATATTGTTGTTCCCAGTCAAGAGAAAGCTCATACACATGCTCCATAGACAGCTCTAGAACCCCGCCGTCCGCATCAAAATAATAGGTCAGATCATCGATATGGTCACTGCTGCCGAGCATCGGATATTTCACGAGATAATCCTGCCCCGCACCCGGAATCTCAATATTGATCTTGCGCTGCGCATAGTGATTCTCGATCGTTATGTCATCCTGTGACAGACCTCCCGGCAGCTCCAGCCGTAGCTGCTGTGAGAATCCGAGCTGTCCCGCGCCCTCAGTCTGCGCATCATCAGCTGTCGCCATCGCCTGTTCTGTCGAATAAGCCAGAAACTCCAGTCCGGACAGCGTCGACCACATCTCTTCTCTCTGTTTTTGTTCTCTGCTCTGCTGCATCTGCTTTGCGACATACTGCTGCGCGCTGATCTGTAGCGCCGGCAGGTAATACAGGCTCGAACAGATAAAAACTGCCAGCATCGTGACCGCAATCGCGACACCACGCACGATTTTTTCTTCCATCAGTCTGCTGTATCCTCCCTGCGTGAACTGTATGCCTTGATGCACAGATTGCTCTGCGCCTGATCCTCCACGCGATTCCGCTGGCTGCCGCGGATACTGATATAGCCCT
>CALBJL010000093.1 GCA_937893485.1 uncultured bacterium
TTCCGCCATTACAAGGAATTAGAGCAGATCGGGCTGGCAGCGCCGCAGGTGACATATCTGATGCATGAGCTGAGTGAGAAGGGCTTTCCGGTGGATCGGGATGCGACGACCGTTGCAGAGGCAAAGCGGGAGATCCTGCGGGCATTTGGGCGCAGTGTGGAATAGGTGACAGATTATGGTGAGAGATATTACGATAGGACAATATTATCCGACCGGATCGGTGATCCATCGGATGGACCCGCGCGTGAAGCTGTTTGGAACGCTGGTGTTTCTGATCTCGGTATTTGCATATAAAGGAATTCCCGGACTGGCGGTAGTCACGGCATTTTTAGTGCTTGTGATCCGTATTTCCGGCGTGCCGTTCAAATACATGATCAAGGGCTTGCGGGCGATTATCGTGCTGATGGTGATTACGGCGATGTTCAATCTCTTCCTGACACCGGGAGAGGCATTGATCCATGTGTGGAAGATCACTGTCACGAAAGAGGGTGTCACGGCGGCAGTTCGCATGATGATCCGTCTGACGTATCTGGTGCTTGGAACCTCGCTCATGACGCTCACGACGACACCGAACCAGCTCACGGACGGACTGGAGCGGGCATTAAAGCCGCTCGGACGGCTGCATGTGCCGGTGCATGAGATCGCGATGATGATGTCGATTGCGCTGCGTTTTATACCGATTCTCGTAGAGGAGACGGATAAGATCATGAAAGCGCAGATGGCACGTGGGGCGAATTTTGAAGAAGGAAATGTGATCCAACGGGCAAAGGCAATGATCCCGCTGTTAGTTCCTCTGTTTGTGTCTGCCTTCCGGCGTGCGAATGACCTCGCACTCGCGATGGAGGCGCGCTGTTACCGTGGCGGTGAGGGACGTACAAAAATGAAACCGTTATGTTATCAGGGCATCGACCGCATTGCTTATCTGATCCTGCTTGCGTATCTGGCGCTGCTGATTGCGATGAGGGTACTGTTATGAAGCGCGTGATGCTGCGTGTCGCGTATGACGGAACGGACTACTGCGGATGGCAGCTACAGCCCGGCGTGGCGACGGTAGAGGGCGTGTTAAATCAGGCGCTCAGCTCATTGCTTGGTGAACCGATCACCGTCACGGGCGCGAGCCGCACGGATTCCGGTGTGCATTCGCTCGGCAATGTTGCGGTATTTGATACCGATACACGCATTCCGGCGGATAAGATCTGCTATGCATTGAATCAGCGCCTGCCGGATGATATTGTCGTACAGTCATCGGCGGAGGTGGCACCGGATTTCCATCCGCGCCACTGCGACAGCAGGAAAACCTATGAATACCGGATCTTAAACCGGGAGTTTCCGCTGCCTACGGAGCGCAGGGATTCTTATTTTTATTACCGCAGGCTGGATGTCGCGCGGATGCGTGAGGCGGCAGCATATCTGGTCGGCACACATGATTTTGCGAGCTTTTGTGCCGCACACTCGCAGGCAGAGACAACGGTTCGCACGGTCTATGACTGTCACGTGGAAAAACAGGGAGATCTGGTCTGCATCCGGGTGACCGGCGCAGGATTTTTATATAATATGGTGCGCATCATCGCCGGAACACTGATCGAGATCGGCAGTGGACTCAAAGAACCGCAGCAGATGCCCGCGATTCTGGATGCCTGTGTGCGCAGCGCGGCAGGACCGACCGCACCGGCACACGGACTGACGATGATCGGGATTGAATTTGCCGAGAATCCTTGTATAGACTAGATCGGAGAGGATGGCGTTGATGTCATACTTGATCCTAATGCGCAAGCATAAATTTACCTGTTTAGAATGGACGACCATAGGGGCTGGCAGTGAGGAACCTATATGATGATACTCCTATTTAGTGTTTTAAATGATGAACAACGTGCGCTGGTAGAGCGGATATTTCATGAGCATCGTATCCACTTCCGGCGCATTTCGTTTAATATTGTGAAATCAGAGGAAGTAGCAGAAGATGTTGTGTCTACCGCATTTGTAAAAATTATGGACAACATCGAGAAAATTTCTGATTTACCCTGTCCCCAAATGACCGCTTTCTGCGTTACCATAGTGAAAAACGCTTCTATTGATATGCTGCGTCAATTACGACAGAGTGTTCACATTGATTACTGGGACAACATTTTGGACGAGGGCACGGACGATATTGCAGATGAATGTATTCACAATGCAGATGTACATAGGCTGACTGAGGTAATAGATCACCTTGATTCCGACGAACGGCATTTTATCTACCTCCGCTATACATTGGAAATGGGCTATAGAGAGATTGGTGAACTACTGAACCTTTCGGAGGATGCCGCAAAAAAGCGCGGGCAGAGGCTTGTTAAGAAGCTCCGAAAACTGTATGAGGAGAGGTGACGATATGGATATGAATTGGCAGGCTATGCTGCGCGAGGCGGCAAGTGTCAGCTTTGAAAAGGATATAGAAGTCCACGCTGCCGCCGATAATGACGACTGTTCCTGCGTAGATTTGCCGAAAGCACAGATCCGAGAATTGAGCAAAAAGATTTTGCACTTGCCATATCAGGGAATTGCTTTGCTATTTAGTAGATACTGTTTCCGGCTTTCGCTGGAAGAAACGGAAAAGTTCTTCCAAATGGAAAATGCAAAGGGACGATTCTGCTTTTACCGGGAACTGCTTTCTTCAAGCATAGGGCTTCACTCAGAGCAAATGATTTCAGATGCTTCTCTGGATCATGCCTGTAAAATTGCCATGAAAGATTATTTGCGCACGGAGTTAAAAGAAGATTCTGCTGTAAGTAGTGCGGGAAAAAGCCGCGCGCATATTGCGTTCAGGCGGCTCGGTAAAGCTATAGCAGTTGCAACAATTACTCTAACGCTGTCGTTCTCAACAGCTATGGCAGCTAACGCGCAGTTTAGGAAAAAGGTGATCGCGTGGGTAGTCGAAATATTTGAAAACTACAGTATCTTTGAACTTCAAAGCGACGGAGAACACACACAGGCTGACTTGCAGAGCTATCAGCCTACCTATCTTCCTGACGGGGCAGAATTGCAGAATACGGTTGAACTGCCGGAATTTATTATTTATAAATACGAAATGGGTAATTTTGACTACTTTAACATTCAACTTAGTCAGTCAGACACACGAACCTATGTTGATGCGGAAAACGCAGACATAGAATCCTTGGATATAGGCGGAGTAACAGGATATTTCTTCATAAAAGATGGTTTGAACTATGTGTGCTTTGAACGTGATGGAGCTTCCGTTTCTGTCTATGGAGCGCTTCATGTGGACGAGCTGATAAAAATTGCTGCTGGTATTACAAAAAAATAATTCAAAAAAGTGTCCCTTTTTCTGTGTCCGTCCGTTATATAGGTGAATCCACAAAACAGTAGATGAAATAAGTGAGGGCAACGGTTAAATATTCTATGTGCGGAAGCCAAGAATACTGTGAAGATTAAAAGGAGGCTGATTTTATGAAGAAAATACAATATATAGTACTTTTAATCGTATTATCTGGACTATTTCTTGTAGGTTGTTCCAATATTCAAAAAGCTGACGTTGAATTAAAATTTACAGATGATTCTAACGGAGTCCAAAGTTATATCATGGATGTTGAGACACGGGACGATGTGCTGATTCCTAGAATAGTATTAGATAAAAATAATGGAACTTTTTCCAGTATCTATGATATTTTATCGTCTACTTTTATCGTAGGAACTTATAAAATAAAAAATAATACTCTTTTGGCAGAAACATACGATAAAAAAAGTACCTATCAATTTGAAATAATTGATAGTAAATCATTAAAATTTATGCAAAACAATTCATCAGAGCTAAAATTAACAGATGAAAATATTGGTATATCCATATCAGATGGTTGTATATTTAAGTTACAAGATTAGTAAGTATAACAAATTTATCATGCAAATTGAGTGTCGTGGAAAAATCCAAAAAATCAGTTGACAGTGGCAAAAACGCGTAGTAAAATGTAAAGGCTGATGTAGTTTAGAAATATTGTGCCAAAGCCCCGGCAGAATATTTTTGCTATACAATAACAGAAGTATGCTGAATGGTTTCGGACATTTCCATTCCGACTTCTACCGTTAAAATTATTCAGGAGGAAAAACCATGAACACATTTATGGCAAGCCCGGCTACCATTGATCGTAAATGGTATGTTGTTGACGCTACAGGAATGACATTAGGTCGTTTATCATCAGAGATTGCAAAAGTTTTAAGAGGAAAGAATAAGCCGATTTTCACACCTCACATGGACTGCGGTGATTATGTAATCGTTGTCAATGCAGAGAAGATCGCTGTTACCGGTAAGAAGCTGGATCAGAAGATTTACTACAGACATTCAGAGTATGTAGGTGGAATGAAAGAGACTACCTTAAAGGAGATGTTAGCAAAGCATCCCGAGAGAGTCATCGAGCACGCAGTAAAGGGTATGTTACCCAAGGGACCGTTAGGACGTGAGATGTATAAGAAGTTATTCGTATACGCAGGTCCTGATCACAAGCATGCAGCTCAGAAGCCTGAGACTTTGACATTTTAATCGAGGGAGGTAAAAACAAGTGGCTAACGCAAAATTTTATGGAACAGGTAGAAGAAAAAGTTCAGTAGCCAGAGTTTATTTAGCACCTGGTACTGGTAAGATCACCATCAACAAGAGAGACATCGATGATTATTTTGGATTAGAGACATTAAAGGTTATCGTTCGTCAGCCTTTCGCTGCGACCGAGACTAACGAGAAGTTCGATGTAACCGTTACTGTAAAGGGTGGCGGATACACAGGACAGGCAGGAGCTATCCGTCATGGTATTGCCCGTGCACTGCTTCAAGTAGACAGCGAGTATCGTCCCGTGCTCAAGAAGGCAGGATTCTTAACACGTGATCCTCGTATGAAAGAGCGTAAGAAGTACGGTCTCAAAGCAGCTCGTCGCGCTCCGCAGTTCAGCAAGCGATAATCGACTGCTCAGACTATATCAAAATGGTTCAAAAACCCCGGAAAATCAAGGTTTTCCGGGGTTTTCTTGTACCTAAACGGGCTGATATAGTTTGACTTGATTTGACTTAACGAGAGCCGTTTTCACCCAATTTTTAGTGGTTAAATATAGGACAACCGGCAAAAATGGGGTCAAAAAACGGCCTTAGTGGTTAAAAAATAGGACAACCAGAGAGCAATTTCGGGGGTATTTTTGAGGGTGATTTTGGCACTCTCAGACACCGGATTTTTCGCTGGAGAGTTTGGCATAATCTGACCAAATCTGAACAATTAAATACGATTCTAATGCAGGCACTCAGTAACAAATAACTGGGTGCTTTTTTTATTTCAGAGATTCCGGCGTTAGAAAGGGCCGTCACTTTACGATTTTGAAGTGGCGGCTTTTTCTATTTCCAGAAACAACAGCAACAATCAGAAATGAGGTGAAGTCATGAACACACAAATCATCGCCATCGCCAACCAGAAAGGCGGCGTTGGCAAAACAAC
>CALBJL010000094.1 GCA_937893485.1 uncultured bacterium
TATATTCGGAATCGTGCTGAATGTGGTATTTTATATATGGTTTCAGCGGAAAATGTGTTATAATCAAATTAGTTAGCAATGCCTAATCAATGTGGCTGGCAAATCAATTTCAACACAAACAAGGGAGGAATTTTTTATGATGCAGTATAGCGATAAGTATTTTCGAATGATGATGCCTTTTATAAAGAAGAGCCTGAAACGGCGATATGGGAAAGAGTATACAAAGGAGCTGGTGAAAAAAACGGATGTGGTGTATCGTGATACGCATTGATGATGCCGGTGCCGATAATCCGATGGCATCAAATATCTATTCCTGTCTGGTTTTTCTGGCGTTGTGGAAAGCTGCGGACGGCAGAATATCGATCCAGGACCTGAGAATGATCACGATGGAGATGATGTCAATTCCGGCTTTAAAGTTGACAGGATTGATGGTCAATGGAAATAAGGAAAGCGGCATAAAACGATTTCGTGCGATGGTGGAGAAGGATGTTGCATGGCTGGAGGAGCATCCTCAGTACAAGGCTGTGTCATGGGATTTTAATTTTGATGAGAACAAGCATAAGGACGGATTCTATTATCATTTTACGCAGTGTCCGCTCAATACGTTCGCGCGAAGAGAGGGATATGAGGAGGTGCTGCCGGTTATGTGCGACATTGATTATCTGACAGCAAAGCTGATGCATTTTAAATTGCACAGGAAACAGACATTAGCTAGTGGCGGGCAGATGTGTGACTATTGGTTTGTCGGAGATAAAGTAAAGAATCCGAGATAATCTGCTAGTCAGAAAGGGAGGATCGTCTGCTTTGGGTCGCCCGGAGCAGGGGTGAAGAACAAATGGAACGAGATTTAACAACAGGCAGTGTGTTCAAAAATATTGTATATTTCTCACTGCCGTATCTGCTTTCGTACTTTTTACAAACGCTGTACGGAATGGCGGATTTGTTTATTGTAGGGCAGTTTTACGGAGCTGATTGTATTACCGCGGTTTCGATCGGCAGTCAGGTCATGCATATGGTCACAGTCATGATCGTTGGTCTGGCGATGGGCTCGACGGTCACGATCGGAAGGGCAGTCGGAGCCAAAGAATTGAAGCGCGCATCGCTCACCGTGGGGAATACGATCAGCCTGTTTATGGGCGTATCGGTTGCGTTGACGGTATTGCTGCTGTTGCTTGTAAGACCGATTGTGGCGGTCATGTCGACACCACAGGAGGCAGTTGCAGGAACGATTACATACCTGACGATCTGTTTTATCGGAATACCGTTTATCACGGCATATAATATCATCAGCTCGATTTTCCGGGGGCTGGGCGATTCCAAAAGCCCGATGTATTTTATTGCGATCGCCTGCGGCGTGAATATCCTGTTGGATTATGTGTTTATCGGCGGACTGCATCTGGGTGCCGCCGGAGCAGCACTCGGAACGACCTTATCGCAGACGCTCAGTGTCATTGTGGCACTTTGGGTTGTGATCAGGAAAAAGATCGGTATCACGCTGTGCAGAACAGATTTCAAACCGCAGATGTCGACGATCCGGCAGATTTTGACGATCGGCGTGCCGGTGGCATTACAGGACGGATTTGTCCAGATTTCATTTATTCTGATCACGGTGATCGCAAACCGCAGGGGCTTAAGTGACGCTGCGGCAGTCGGAATCGTGGAAAAGCTCATCAGTCTCGTATTTCTGGTGCCTTCGACCATGCTGTCTACGGTATCAGCGCTCTCGGCACAAAATATCGGTGCCGGTAAGCATGAGCGGGCAGCAGCCACGCTGCGTTACGCGATCTGTATGGCGGTCGGGTTCGGACTGGTCATCGGTGTTGTCACACAGTTTATCGGTGCGGATGTGGTAGGTCTGTTTACTGAGGACGCGATGGTTGTTACGCTGGGAGAGCAGTATATCAGATCGTACATCTGGGATTGTGCGATTGCCGGTATCCATTTTTGCTTTAGCGGATATTTCTGCGCGTATGGCATGTCGGGCATTTCGTTTCTATACACGATATTGTCGATTATATGTGTGCGTATTCCCGGTGCTTATTTTGCATCTTTGTATTTTCCGGATAACTTATATCCGATGGGGCTGGCAGCGCCGGGCGGTTCGCTGTTATCCGTCATTATATGTCTCATAGCCTTTGCGGTGTTGAGAAAGCGGAGGAATCTGAAATGACGGGAAAAAATCCATACGAGCTGGCAAAAAATATATTGGAGGCGGCTGCGGGCTGATCAAAGGCAAGACGGTGCTTGTGATCGCACACAGGATGCGGACCGTAGAAAACGCGGATCAGATCGTCGTGCTGGACGGCGGTGTTGTCGCAGAGAGTGGAACACATGAACAACTGATGCGCCGTGACGGACTGTATGCAAGGCTTGTAAAGCTGCAGACTGCGTCGGCGGAGTGGAAGCTGAATGGTTAATTGATAATTGATATTTATCCATTGATTGCGTATAATAAAAATGTAAAGAAAGTAAAGAAAATCAGGCAGTCAATGAAAGGATGATGATGATGGAAGTAGCAAAAATATCCAGTAAAGGACAGATTACCATTCCGATAAATGTTCGGAATAAGCTAAAATTGCGAGCTGGCGACAAAATTGTCATTCTGGAGGAGAATGGAAGATTCTATTTTGAAAATTCGGCAATGCTAGCATTTAAGCGTGCAGAAGAAGCTTTTGCAGGGGAGGCGCAGAGAGCAGGATTTGAAACGGAAGCGGACATGCAGGAGTACATGAAGGAGATTCGGAAGGAAGTAAGGGGGCGTTGATTTGCGGGTAATGCTTGACACAAACATTTTTATTTCAATGATCTTTTTCCCTTCTGCACAGACCAGAGAACTGGCAAGGCGCTTAACCGAGAGTCACCAGATTGTGGTGTGTGATTATGTAATTGAAGAGCTTCGGCTGGTAACGGAACGAAAATTTCCTGCAAAACGAAAGTTTTTAGATTGTTTTTTTCTGGAATTACCTTTTGAACTGGTCTATACGCCGAGAGAACTGGACTTAAATGAATTTCCACAGATACGGGATGCGAAAGATCTGCCGATACTTGCGACAGCAATCATGGAAGGTATCGATGTATTTTTGACTGGTGATAAAGATTTTCTGGTAATGGATGTAGAAACACCGGAGATTCTCACCATGAAACAGTTCTTAGAACAATATTGAAAATGAATATGCACAAAGGCAGGTGCAAGTGATAGAAATATGACTTGCACCTGTTTTTTGTTGCCATGCATCCGAAAAAGCTGCCGGTGGCAGGTTCTGTAGGTTTGATAGGAAAATCTTATTCTAATGTAACAAAAAGAAGGGGTGTGTTCGTTATAATTCATGAGAATATACAGAAAAGCAACAAAAGTGAGGAACGCACATGATAATACTTATGATAGTGGATGGACCGGAGGAAAAGCGAAAATTTGTGATTCTTTACGAAACATACCGGTATCTGATGCTGAAAGTAGCGGTGGATATCCTGCATGATTATCAGCTCGCGGAAGATGCGGTGCAGGAGGCGTTTGTGCGGGTGGCAAAGCATATGGAACAGATCGGACAGCCGGAGGAGACCGCCACCAAGCGGTATTTGATCACTATTGCGAAGCATGCGGCGATTGATCTTTATCGCAAAAGAAACAAACTGTATCATCGGGAAATCTATATGGATGAACTTCCGGATAGTGAGGAGCCGCTCACTTATATGGCACCGGAGGAGGACTATGATGTGCTCAATATTTTAAAAAATCTGCCACTGAAGTACAGGGATATCTTTTTGCTGAAATATTCCGCACATCTGGAAAATGCAGAGATCGCGAAGATATGCAACATCCGCGAGGGAACAGTCCGGCAGCGGCTGGCGCGGGGAAAGCGCCTGATTGAAAATGAGTTGCGGGAGTAGCCTGATCGGGATACTATTGCAACTGTCGCCGGGCAATACATTTTAAGTTAGTTTCGCAAATGCCTAATGAGCAGGCAAAAGCAGGAAAGGGGGATGTCACATGCAGGTAACAGATGAATGGCTTTACGAAAAAATGCCGATTGTGGATGCGGCGATCATGCAGCGACTGGAAGAAGGTGTTGACGGAAATTATGTTTTTTCAAATAAGTCCGTGAAGGCTATGAACCGGTTGATACAAAAAGAAAAATATATGACTGCTGCTAAGCTGGTCAAAAAAATCACACAGAGAGTAGCTGTGATCGTACTTATAATGTTTCTGGGAGCACTCACTGTGCCGATGAGTGTGAAAGCATATCAGGCGCAGCTTTTTCACACGATAAAAACGATATTTGACGGAAAGATAGGCATTTATTCGTATGAGCCGTATGCGATCAAAGAGGGAGATCTGACAGATACGATTTTGCGTCCGGGGTATATTCCGAATGGTTATGAATTGACAGATGAAAACCATACAGACACATCATCAGTTCTGGAATACAGCAAAGCGAACCAACATCTGATCTACAACCAGAAGATCATTACAAATGAGAAAATGATTTTTGATATGAGCTATGATCACATGGATCGCATGGGAATCAACGGGATGACGGTTCTGGTATACTGGTATCAGGATGAGACGTTCTGGGCATATGGGGAATACGGAAACAGTATTTATATTTTAGCCGGAGACAGCATCGAAAGAACTGAGATAGAAAAAATATATAAACATTGGATTTGGTAAAGGAGGGGACAGCATGAAGAAAACATGGATGGTGGTTATCATAGGTATCTTGATTTTTGGGCTCGTCGGGTGCGGAAAAGAGGAGATAGAAAACCGTGAGGCTATGGAACATGCGCAGGCGGATGCGACTGAGGTATGTGCCTATATCAGAGCGATCAAAGGGGACATACTCGTGATCGATCCGGTGGAATACATCAGCTCCGAGGACAGTGACCGTTTTGCAAGCTACAAACATACGGATGATGATATGCTGGATGGTTATTATCTGTATAATGAAGATGAAGAAACGGAAAATGTAAGATTAACGGCGCAGACCGAATATTCCTTTTTGGATTGGACGAGGGAGTTTGGTGGAACAGACGAAGATATTCGTGTGCTAACAAAAGACAAGAAAATATTTCAAAAATATCTGGACACCTATACGGATGGAAAACCGGGCATGCCGTTTTTCCTAGAGTTGGACGATGGAGAGGTAGTTCGTATTTTAGAGAAGCCAATGGCTTAAAAACCGTGCTCTAATGCAAGGTAAACAAATCGTCGATTGACAAAATCCTCCAAATCTCCAAATCATGCATACCATAGGTAGTAATTGCGATAAAAATCAGGATATGAATGTAAGATCGTAATTTGAAATCGTAATCGGGATAAGATCATGGATAGGAGGATATTGCAATGGATGCAAAAACATTCGGTGCATTTATTTTAGAAAGAAGAAAAAGTCAGAACAAAACACAGGCGGAGCTGGCAGAGATTATCGGGGTGACGGACAAGGCGGTCAGTCGTTGGGAGAGAGGACTGGGATTTCCGGATATCAATACGATGGAACCGCTGGCAGAGGCACTTGGAATGAAATTCATTGGGATCGGAATGGAATGTATG
>CALBJL010000095.1 GCA_937893485.1 uncultured bacterium
TATTTCCGGTTGTGGAGGACTGCTATGTGGCACTCACGATCGATGCACGGGAGGATTTTTTCGCGGCAAGTGATGTGGAGCAGTTGTTTTACCTGTCCAGAAAAACAATCCACACCTTATTAGATATCGCGGTGCGCACACAGGTGGAGGTCTGTGAGCCGGTTGTGTTAAACGGCGGGGAGCAGTGCCGGTTTGCCGATGCGCCGTTGTTGTATCACTTAGAACAAAATCTGTTCCGGCTGCGCCAGATGCCGTATGCGGGCGAAATGGACGGACAGGAGCAGATGCATATACTCGGTTTTGCAAAGCCGCTGGACGAGCTGCGCTATGCGGCACAGGAGATCAGGCGGCTGATCCGGGGCGGCCTGCGCTACCGTGAGATCGCGATCGTATCGGGTGAGGTGGAGCTGTATGCGTCCTACGTGCCGCAGGTATTTTCGGAGTATGAGATTCCGTACTTTCTGGATCAGACGAGACCGATCCTGTTCCATCCGTTGATGGAATGTGTGCGGGGGCTGCTGGAGCTGGCAAAAACGGAAGGACTTTCGCGCGGTTTATCGTATGAGAGCATGATGCGTGTGGTCAAGTCCGGCTTGCTGCCGATCGAGCCGCGGCAGGCGGATCTGCTCGAAAACTATGTGCTTGCATGTGGGATCTGCGGCTGGCAGCAGTGGCAGAAGCTGTGGACGTATTGCCCGAAGTGGCTGACCGCGGAAGAATTGCAGCAGCTCAATGAGATACGGGAGCGTCTGATGGAAGTGCTCGATCTGTATCTGGCTGCCATGACAGCGGAGGGTGCAACGGTAAAAGTGCGCACGCAGGCGCTCTATGATGTGATGACCGCGTGGAGACTCTCGGACGGAGATCCGGAGGGACGGATCTGGCGCATTTTAATGGAGCTGTTTGACAAGCTTGTCGGACTGCTTGGAGAGGAACAGTTACCGCTGGCTGAATATGCAGATGTCTTAGAGGCGGGCTTTGAGGGCGCAGAGGTAGCCGTGATCCCACCGGGCTCGGATCAGGTGCTCATTGGAGACATCGAGCGGACGCGGCTGGATCATATCAAGGTACTGTTTTTCCTCGGAGTCAATGACGGTGTGATTCCGCGCGTCGCAAATGAGGGCGGAATTCTCAGCCAGCCGGAGCGGCAGATGCTGGCACAGGCACACTATGAGCTGGCACCGACGGCGCGTGAGCGGGCATTTATCCAACGCTTTTACCTATATCTGAACATGACAAAGCCTTCCGAACGGCTGTATCTGACCTTTGCGGGACGCGGCGCGGACGGGGTATCCAGACGGAGGTCTTATCTCATTGGCATGCTGCTTCGGATGTTTCCGGGGCTTACGGTCACGGACGCTACATTGCCGTCTGCGGATCTGATGTCTGGAATCCAAACGCCCAGCGTGGCGTTCCGGCTGCTGACGGAAGGGCTCGAGGATGCAAAAAGCGGAGAGGCATCGCCGGAGTGGCGCGCGCTGTTTGCGTGGTACGGCAGACAGGAACAGTGGCAGGAGCCGCTCGCACGGCTGCTGTCGGCTGCGTTTTATCGTTACGGACAGAAACCGCTGCCCGCGGATGTGAGCCGTATGCTGTATGGGACGGTACTGGAAAACAGTGTGACGCGGCTGGAGCGCTTTGCGGCGTGTGCGTATGAGCATTTTCTGACATATGGCTTGCAGCTGCAGCCGAGGGAGGAACATACCTTTGAGGCGGTTGATTTCGGTAATCTCGTGCACTCGGCACTGGAACATTATGCGCGCGGTCTGGCTGCCAGCGATTATGACTGGTTCAATGCGCCGGAGGATGTGCGCCGCAGGCTCGGCGACGATGCGATGCAGACAGCGATGGCACAGACGCGCAACGATGCACTTTATGCATCTGCAAAAAATCGCTATCTGGTGACCCGCATCGAGCATCTGCTGCATCAGACGGTAGATACGCTGACCAGACAGGTGCGAAAAGGGCGTTTCCTGCCGGCTGCCTATGAGATCGGATTCGGAATGGCGGAACGCTTAGACGCAGCGGAGTTCGTTTTAAATGAAGAAGAACGGATGCGCCTGCGCGGCAGGATCGACCGCGTTGATGTGATGGACAACGGCGCGGATACCTATGTGAAGATTATCGATTATAAATCGGGACAGACGAAGTTTTCGCTGCTGTCCATGTATCACGGCTTGCAGCTACAGCTTGTCGTCTATCTGAATGCGGCGATGGAGCTGCTGCGTAAACGTCCCCACACGGGGGAGATATTGCCGGCGGGTATTTTCTATTACCATGTGGATGAGCCGGTGATCCAGACGGAGGGCGAGACTGATGAGCAGCAGATCTGGCAGGGCGTGTTTGAGCGGCTGCGTTTAGACGGTATCGTGAATGCAGATCCTGAGGTTTACGGTGCAATGGATACCGAGTTTACGGATCGCTCGGATGTTATTCCGGTTGCACGGACAAAGAGCGGAGATCTGTCAAAGGCATCCAAGGTCTATGACACGGAGCAGTTTCAGGCGATGAGCGAATATGTGAATCAGACGATTATGGGACTTGGAAAGCGGATGCTTGCAGGTGAGATCGCGGCATCACCCTATGAGCTGAAAGGCAAAAATGCATGTACGTGGTGCAGCTATCGCAGTATCTGCGGGTTTGACGAGCGGTTGGACGGCTGCAGCTACCGCAGGCTTGACCGGGTCGGTGCGGAGGATGAGATCTTTGACCGGATGCAGCAGGCATTGGAACAGGAAAAGGAGGAGAACTGACGATGGGCGTATCATGGACCGAGCAGCAGCAGCAGGTCATTGATCTGCGCGGCTGCAATCTGCTCGTTTCGGCGGCAGCCGGCAGCGGCAAGACTGCGGTGCTCGTCGAGCGTATCATACAAAAGGTACTGGGCGGTGAGCATCCGGTGGATATCGACCGCCTGCTCGTCGTGACCTTTACGAAAGCGGCTGCGGCAGAGATGCGGGAGCGTGTCGCGAAGGCGATCGAGGAGCGGATGGCACTTGATCCCGGCAATGCGTATCTGAACCGCCAGTATACGCTTGTGCATCATGCGCAGATCACGACGATCGACAGCTTTTGCCTGTATGTGGTCAAAAATTATTTTCAGTGTATCGATTTGGAGCCGGGATTCCGCGTCGGTGATCCGGGCGAACTGTCACTGCTGGCGGAGGATGTGCTGACGGAGGTGCTGGAACGCTGGTATGACGAGGCGGATGCGGAGTTTATCCGTTTTGCAGATAATTATGCAACTGCAAAAAGTGACGCGCCGCTGGCGCAGATGGTACAGAACCTCTATACATTTTCAACGAGTTATCCGTGGCAGGAGGAGTGGCTGCAAAGCCTGTGTGAGCCGTATGAGCCGCAGGCTCTGACACCGGAGGCGCTGGCGTCTGGGGACAACTGGCTGCAGGATCTGATGCGGTATGTGCATGCGGTGCTCTCCGGCGAGCGTGCCCAGCTCATACTGGCGAGCCGTCTGTGTGAGGAGCCGGGCGGACCGGATATGTATCTGGATAATATCCGCTACGTCATAGAACAGATGCAGCGGCTCGATGACATCACAGATTATGATGCGCTCGGACAGGCGATTGATGCGGTCGATTTTGGCAGACTGGGAACGCGGCGCGGCTTTGACGGCGATAAGGGGATTCAGGAGCTGGTCAAATCGCTGCGCACACAGGTGAAGGATGACCTGCAAAAGCTCCATAAGAAATATTTCGGGAGAACCCTGCGCGCACAGTTGGACGATCTGGCAGAGACCGGACGCTCGATCACGGTATTGTCAAAGCTGACAATAGATTATGCAAATGCATACAGAACAAAAAAACAGGAACGGGGTCTGCTGGATTTCTCCGATATTGAGCATATGGCGCTGCGCATTCTGATCGACGAGGAAACGAAGGAGCCGACGGAGGTCGCACGGGAATTCCAGTCCATGTTTGAGGAAGTCATGATCGACGAGTATCAGGATTCCAATTATGTGCAGGAGACGATTCTGTCTGCCGTGTCGGGCGGCAACGGTACAGATAACCGTTTTATGGTCGGGGATGTCAAACAGAGCATCTACCGGTTCCGTCTGGCGAGACCGGAGCTGTTTATGGAAAAATATGACACATATACGGAGTCAGAATCGCGCTGCCGCAAGATCTGTCTCAAACAGAACTTCCGCAGCCGTCCGGAGGTGTTGGAGAGCGTCAATGACCTGTTTTACCGGATCATGAAACGTGATGTCGGCGGTGTTGAGTATGACAGGGATGCGGCACTTTATCCGGGTGCGTCATTTCCACAGCCTCAGGACGGGGATGCCTACCGGACACGCATTCTGCTCGCAGACAGTGCCGCAGAGTTGCTCGATGAGTCGGGCGCGGACAATGCGAAGGAGCTGGAGGCAGCGATGATCGCGGAGGAGATCGGGCGCGTGGTGGCAGGCCGGCAGATCTCGGATGGAGCGGGCGGTTTTCGTCCCGTGTGCTATTCGGATATTGTGATCCTGCTGCGTTCCCCCGGCTCGTGGGGGGATGAACTCGCAGAGCAGCTCGCGGCGCGTGGGATTCCTTCCCATCAGATGTCGCAGACCGGATATTTCGGCACCTCGGAGGTACAGACGGTGCTCGGTCTCTGCCATGTGATTGACAATCCGCTGCAGGACATTCCGCTTGCGGCAGTCATGCGCAGTATGTTTTTTAGTTTTACGGATGCACAGCTCGCAAAGATCCGGCTCGTGGGGCAGGCAGCATTTTTCTATGACCATGTCACGGCGTATGCCATGAAAGGTGACGATCCGCTGCTGCGGAAGAAGTGCAGCAGCTTTTTGCAGCGGTTTGAGACATATCGGGAGATGGCGAGGCATCTGAGTGTCCATGACCTGCTCGATGAGATTCTGCGGGAGAGCGGCTATCTGAATCTGGTGCGCGCGCTGCCTGCGGGAGAGCGGCGGCTGGCAAACGTGGAGATGCTGTTGCAGCATGCAGCAGGCTTTGAGCGCATGAGCTATCAGGGATTGTTTTTGTTTATCCGGTATATGGAGCAGCTGCAGAAATACGAGGTCGATTACGGCGAGGCGGATGTGACCGGAGAACATGAAAATGTCGTGCGCATTATGAGCATCCATAAGAGTAAGGGACTCGAGTTTCCGATCGTGTTTGTGAGCGGGCTCGGGCGCAGGTTTAACAAAAAGGACAGCGAGGATACGATGATTCTCGACAGTACCTACGGAGTCGGGCTCACCTGCTCGGAGGGCAAACGCCACCGCAAGCGCACGACGCTGTTAAAAGAAATGATCGCCGCACATATCGCCGGAGATAATATCGGCGAGGAGCTGCGCGTGCTGTATGTGGCACTGACCCGTGCGAAGGAGCAGCTCATATTGACCGGTACGCTCAAGGGACTGGAAACCGCGTTGCTGCGGTACGAGTTGGAGTCGGAGCAGGATGCATCGTTTCTGGATCGGCGGGAGGCAGGCTGTTACCTTGACTGGATCATGCCGGGCGCGTATCGCCATCCGGAGCATCTGTCGATCGAGACGTATGAGTCCGCACAGTTTGTCATGCACACACAGCTGCATGAGGCGCAGCAGTACATTGAAAAAGAGCAGTTGATCGAACAGCTCGAAACGGTAGATCCGGATGTGTATGCGGCGATCGATGAGCGGCTGCACAGCAGTTATCCCTATGAGGATGAGGTGATGCTGCGGACGAAGATGTCCGTGTCGGAGATCAAGCGCCGGAATATGATTTTAGAGCCGGGGGATGAGGAAGCGCTCGTCTGGTATGCGAAGGACGAGGCGGAGCCCGAGGTGTATGTGCCGCGGTTTGCACGCATAAATGAAGCAGGGAAAGCTGCGGCAGCGGATGCACCGCATCGGGGCGCGCTGCGTGGTACGGCAATGCACCGGATGATGGAGTGTCTGGATTATGGTGCGTTGGAGGCGCTGTTTAGTGATGCGCGTGCACAGGGCGCGGAGCTGACGGCGGAGATCACCCGACAGCGGGATGCACTCTGTGAAAACGGGCGGCTGCAGACAGATGCGGCGGCGCTCATCAATGTCCGCCAGATCGTTCATTTTTTACAGACAGATCTGGCAAAAAGAATTATGCAGGCGCATAATGCTGGCTTTTTGTATCGGGAGCAGCCGTTTGTCATGGGACTTCCGGCGTGTGAGACCGATCCGCAGATCCACAGTGAGCAGCTCGTACTCGTACAGGGTATTATTGACCTGTATTTTGAGGAAGCGGACGGACTTGTGCTGCTCGATTATAAGACGGATGCGGTGCGCGAGGCATCGCAGTTATTAGATCGCTATCAGACGCAGATGGATCTGTATGCACGTGCGCTGGCGGCGGCGACCGGCAAGCCGGTCAAGGAGAAGCTGATCTATTCATTCCGGCTGGAGGAGATCATACAGGCGTAAGATGGTTACTATGCCATGAGGACGCAGCTCCCGCAAGCATGTCTGTTTTGCTTTCATTGCACGACCCATTCCGCTGAGCCTCCCTTGGAACTTGCAGTTCCAAGATGCAAAAATTCATTCAAAATTGCTTCGCAATGGAATTTTTGCACACCTGAATCATGTTCTTACGGTCTCAGCAGTAAATGCTTCGACCTGATTCAAAATAGGCTTCCACAATTTGGAGTCTCCTCTCCATCGCGCAAAGGCAGCAAAATCAGACATGACTTTGCGCGCGCTGCATCTATAACAGATGGTATGCTTGTGCTCACATGCCGCTTTACGCTATGAATATTTTCGCATTGCGTAACATATGGCTACTGGCGGCGGGTGCAGCAGTTCCCGTCAGATGCGACGTTTGTCCGGCGAAGTGCGAGCTTGTAGACAGAGCCAGCGGTACTTGGCAAAACAGAGCGAGACACCGCTGGGCAATCGGAGCAGCCTGACCGGGATACTGGTGCACCCGCCGCCAAGCCGAGAAACAACATAAACATTCTTGCGGGAGCTGCGACCTCATGAAAAAATGACCGCCGCCTCAGTTTACATATCCTTGCGGGAGCTGCATCCGCCCCTCTAAAACCGGAAATATAAAAACGGATTATAGCTTCCACTCACGAGAAATGCCAGCGACAAAAACAGCAGGATCACGGAATAAACCATGAGGAACGAGCCGCGGCGCTTTGGCTCCACGATCTGCTTTGCAATGCGCACCGGAATTGTCGTGGCTGCCAGCGTGAGTATAATCAAAAATGGCGCCAGAATATCCCACTCATAAGCCGCCAACGCATTTCCGAGTGGCACACCGATTCCAAACAGCGCCTTGAAATAGCTGCCGAGCAGCGTCATGTCGTCGCAGGCAAAGATCACCCAGCCGACAACTACGAAAAACATCGTATAAAGGTGCTGTAACCATGCCGGAACGCGCGGCGCGATCCGCCGGAGCACAAATTTCTCCAAAACAAGCAATACAAAATAATATAATCCCCACAGGATAAAATTCCATCCCGCACCGTGCCACAGTCCGGTCAAAAACCATACAACAAACAGGTTGCACACCTGTCTCGCAAGCCCCTTGCGGTTGCCGCCGAGCGGTATGTACACGTATTCACGGAACCATGTGCCGAGCGTCATATGCCATCTGCGCCAGAACTCCGTAATGCTTTTCGACTCATACGGATGGTCAAAGTTCTCCGGAAAATGAAAACCGAACATCTCTCCGAGCCCGATCGCCATGTCCGAATAACCGGAAAAATCGAAATAGATCTGAAACGTAAATGCCAACGCACCCAGCCACGCCAGCGCCATACTCATATCCGCGCTGCCAAGCCCCTTGATATAGTCCCAGAGCACACCGATCTGGTTCGCGAGCAGCACCTTTTTGCCAAGCCCGACCAGAAAACGCTGCAAACCGTGTGTCATATCCGTGGCTGTCTCCGTGCGGACATCCACCTCGCGCTGCACATCCTGATAACGCACGATCGGTCCGGCAATCAACTGCGGAAACAGGCACACATACATGCCAAACGAAATCATGTTTTTCTGCGCCGGAGTCTCCCCACGGTACACATCGATCGTGTAAGACATCGTCTGGAATGTATAAAATGAGATACCGATCGGCAAGGCGAGCTGTAAAAGCCCGATCTGTGTACCTGCCAGCCGGTTCACCGTCTCCAGCACAAAGTCCGTATATTTAAAAAAGCATAAAATCGCGAGATTTCCTACCACAGACAGCACAAGCACCGCCCGTCCCCACGTATCGTGCTTTCCTTTTTCGGTGGCATAGGCGATCGCCCTTCCGTTGAAATAATCAAAGACCGTAGAAAAAAGCATGATGAGAATGTATCGCGGTTCTCCCCATGCATAGAAAAAAAGGCTTGCCAGAAGCAGCCACAAATTGCGTAGCTGCTTCGGCAATCCATAATAAATCACTACTACGATCGGTAAAAATACACATAAAAAAAATATGCTGCTAAATACCATCGTCCCTACCTCAATTCTGCCCGGTTAATCGACTACAAATGCCTGCTGGACGAGTCCGCTCTTGGGCGAAATAATCATTGCTACATAACGTCCGTTCTGCTTGATCACCGCGTGGTCGATCAATGTGAGCTGATCCGGCGCATACGATTCGAGCGCACCCCTGCGATCCTTTAAATGATCCTGCATCGTATTCATGAGTGCGGCTGCATCCTGCGCATCCTTCAGCTCTACGACTGCGATCTCCTCCGAACCGCCCTCCTTTGCATAGGCATAGAAGTAAGCTGCCACCCTGTCATATGAAAAATCGGAAAAAGATCCGAAATTCAATTCCGCCTGATCGTCCTTATCCGTGACAGTCACCATCTCCGGCAGCGTTGTATCTGCCGCCAGCATATTTTTACACAGTGCATCCATATCAACTTCTGCCTGTGCATCCGCCTGATCTGCATCCTTTGTTCCTCCACAGCCGGTCAGAGCGGCTGCCAACAGAAGCATGCTGCATAAAAGCAGCACGTTCCGTGTGATATTTTTAAATAAGTCCTTCATATCGTTCCCCTTTTTACCTGTCAATTCCGCCAATTACCTCCGTTGCCGATTCCTCTGCTGCTGCTCCATCCGATGTATTGACAACTTCTGTTGCCATCTCACCGGTAGTATTTGCAGTCATCTCATCCGTCATCGGCACGGCTGCACCATCACCTGTCGCATCATTCGGATCCATAACCTGACTGCCAAACAGCTCATTGATTTTATTCGTCATCTCTGTCACCTTCTGCGGGTCTGCATCTCCAAGCGAAGAGCTGCCGCCGTTTCCGGAGTAATCGGATACATAGATCGCCAGTACATAGCTGTCTTCTCCATCATCCACCCATGCAGCACTCAGATCCTTGCTGTCACCGCCCGGTATCGAATACATTGCCTGCTGCATCAGCTGCATCATCTGGTCTGCCAGCGCCAGATCCTTGTCAGTCAGCTTATTCGGGAACTTGAAGAACAGGCTCTTACTCTTTGCCTTCTCCAATACCTTACACACCTTTGCCGGAATTTCAAACAGATCTTTCACCTCTACCGCACTCTGCACTGCATACGAATACTTCGTACCCTTTGCCTCCGGCAATGCGGAAGCATCCCAGTCATGACCGTTGCGCGCCTGCTCGTCTGTCATATTAAAATTGCGGTATTTAGAACCGTTTGCATCAGAATAGATATCCAACTGATACCACTCGCCGTCATCAAGCTTTACCATATCCCATGAATGATAGTCATTATGTACGATATGTACTTCCATACCCTCCATATTAGCAAGCAGGCGGAACGTCGTCGCATATCCGACACATACCGCAGTGCGATCCAGCAGCACATCATGAGGCGTATATGCCTCGGCATTCTGCCCCGGCATACTGATCGTATGTCCGCTGCCCTGACCGATGTTGTCTACCATCCAGTCATAGATTGCCAGTTCCTTCTCGTAATCACTCATTCCATCCTTGATGATCTCGTCGAGAACCTTCTTTGCCATATCGTAGGTTTCCTTGTCCTCGTCGCTCAGTCCCGACGGATCATTGTTCAAATAGGCATCGGAGATCTGCGTGGTACTGCGGATCTCATACTGGTCCATGACCTTGTAGCCATCCTCCTGATAGGTGCTCTCCTGTTCTGCTTCCTCTGCCTGACGCGCACGCTCATCATCGATGAACTGGCTCACCTTTGCATTCTGTCTTGCCTGCGTATCCATCATCCATGCACTCATGCCGATTGATGTACCTACGCCTCCTACCAGCAGAACCGCTACCAGCACAAACGCTACATGTCTTGCCAGCCCGTTCTTCTTTCCGGACGCTCTTTTTCCGGATTCCGCAGACGCTGTAACAGTCTGCTCAGCTGCTCTTTTCTGTTCTAATACTTCCTTCTTCTCTTCCATGTCTGTTTCCTCTCTTCTCACGCGAAATGATCCTCCCGGTCGCTTTTCCCCGGATGCCTTTTCGTATATACAGACTCTCTTTGTTCCTGTTCGTTACAAGGAACTTCCAAAAAATTCCAAAAAAATCTGTATATAATACTATAACGAATCAGCCCCCGAAAATAACTACACTTGGATCAAAAATATTTAAAATTTTTTATCTTATTTTTCACACAGCCCGACAACCGCGAGCGTCATGCCGTCCTGCGCCTGCTTGGACAGCCGTACATACTGCTCAAACCGGGCATTCTGCGGAATCCAGCCCTCACAGACCGCCGCGCAAAGCGCGCTCCGCTCGCAGACATTGTCCACGCCTACCGTGCGGCACACAAAATCCGACGCTGTAAACGTGCCTTTTTGTGCACACAGTTCCTGCGCCGGATAAGTCAGAAACGGCACCCGCAGCCGCTTTGCCAGTGCAATCAGTCCCGGCTCCGTGCGCTTGACATCGATCGAAGCCATTGCCCGTATGCGGTACAGTGACCAGTCCTGCCGCGCAAACACAGTCTCCACAAACTCATAGAGCCGCTCCTGCGGCATACCGCTGCGGCAGCCCATTCCAAGCACAAGATCCTGTGGCACAAGATGCAGCGTATGGGAAAACGGTTGCCCCTGCGGATGCGGCGTGATGACAAACCCGCACTCCGGCGTAAGTGCCCCGACCGGTTTTCCCTCAAGCAGCGCCCCCGACAGATGCTTGATCTCGTCTTTTTCCACGATCGCCAGATGCCGCTGTCTGGCATAGGTATCTACCGAAAACTGATCCCGGACGTCTGTCGCCGTCGTGATAACCGGAAGTGCCGCAAGCTCCTGCGCCACATACAATGCCAGCTCATTCGCCCCGCCTGCATGCCCGCTGAGTATCGGGATCACATACTGCGCCCCCTCATCTGCCACGAGAACTGCCGGATCGGTCAGTTTGCTCTCAACATAAGGTGCGACAGCACGCACGGCGATTCCAGCCGCCCCGACAAAAATCAGAGCATCCGCCTGTGCGGTCTGCTCCCCGACTGTCTGCGACAGCTCCTCAAAGCCTGCAAATCCGTCTGTTTCCAATCGTCTGGGGACAAAACAGCAGACGGCGGTTCCCTGCTGCCGCAATGCCTGTGCGATCCGTTCCGCCGTCTGTTTTCCACTTTCAGTAAATGCAAATACCGCCGCCTGCCTATGCATCTCCAATGCCCTTTTATTCCCCTTTCTTCAGCTGCCGCGTTTTCCAGTCTCGCAAACAGCACTAACATCGGCTTGTAAAAATCCCCGAAAAGCTCCTTCCAGAGCACTTTTGTGCCACAGCAGCGGATTCTCTCTGCCGGGTCGATGTCCCCCAACATACCTGTTATCTTACGACCTGTACCTTTTTCGCCTTTGAGTACGGTGTATAATAATAATTGCCGTATGCATCTGTCCGATACCCTCTCACGCGGACATAATAGGTCTTTCCCAGCGCCAGCTTTTTGATCCGCGCCGCCGCTGTTGTGAGCTTTGCGGATTTCTGGTTGCTGAAATCCCGCTTGGACGCATAACTCACCTCATATCCGGCATAACTGCCCAATGCCCGAAACAGCACGCGCACCTGTTTTCCCTCCAGATTTTTCGCCGAGCGGACACGCACCTCCCCATCTGCAATGCGCACCGGAAAGATCTCATACGCACTGGCGAGCCTGCCATCCTGCATCGTAACCGCAGTCACAACGTAGTCTCCTGCATCCCGCAGCTCAATCGGCTGCTCATACAGATCCCCTGATGTGGGTGTTGTGCCATCCAATGTATAGTACACTTCCCCCTGTGTACTGTCCATCGTGATCGTCAACCCGTCTGCGGTATCCGTGACCTCGACCTTGGGCTGCTCCAGCCCGTAAACAGATTTGAGACTATCGGAAAAACGGATATCCGCCGTCGGCATCAGCCCTATATACAGCGAGTTGGCAATATGGCTGTTATCCTGATCTGTTGCATACATCTGCCGCTCTGAAATGTGAAAATAGGCACTTCTATTATAGGAATCATCCCATGTTGCATCTACTATGTACCAGTGCTCACCATAGCGCACGAGATTCCATGCGTGATCCGCACTCACCACTGCGATACAATCAATCCCAAAATAGTTGCACAGCAGCTCATAGAGCTTTGTATAGCCTGCACACACGGTTTTTCCGGTCGTCAATGCACCGTAGATCGTCTGTGTATAATACGGATCGGACGTATCCTTCGTGGCATTGGCAGCCGACAGATAGTCTATCTCATCACAGATCAGCTCATGGATCTGCGATTCAGTCTCGTAGACTGTGCCGCCCGTATGGATCTTCTGCTGCATCGCCTTGATGCGCGCATAGACTTTATCGGTTGCCGCCGCGCGGGCGCTGCCCGTTGCAAAGGTATCATAGATCCCCAGCGCGACCGCTCCGGTCTTTACATAACGGCTGTTTGACAAAAAGTAATATTGCGGATTGGCATAGATAAATAACTCATACACCTTTTTGACCTGCTCACTGCCCAGTCCGAGCGTGCTGATCATTTTTGTTCCACGGCACACGACCTTTTTGCCGTTGCGGTTGACCTCGTATTTCTCTGCCGCAAGAGAACCGGACGTCAACAGTTCTCCGCAGGCAGCATCCATCTGCTCGTACAGGCGCTGCTCAGACTCTGTGAGTTTACTGTAATAATAATCGCTGCTGTAGCAGTCCCACTCATATACCCGCAGCTCCTGCCGGATGCTGCGCAGCGTATTGGCGTCCGTTCCTGCTTCATTCGTGCCATCCGACACGACGCGGACAACCGGCTCCTCGACAAATTCCATCAATCCGCCCGTCGGCACATGACCGGTATCTGTTCCCGCAGACGCATATACCGGCGGCAGTACCGTTCCGGTCAACGCTGCCGTGAGCAGTCCCGCACATAATTTTTTCCATATCGTTTTTCTCGTTTTTTCCATCATTTTTATCGCTCCATCAAATATCCATATGCAGCAGTCTCTGGCATAATTCCAGTTCTTCCTCTGTTGCCAGACTGTTCTCAAATGTCACTGTTCCGGCTGTTTCGGACGGGCTGAGCAGTCCTGCCGCCGCCAGCCTGCGGCGCATTTCGCGCGCCGTACCCGCTCCGCCGTCAAAAATCGTCACGTTTTCGCCGACGATCTGCTGGATCACCTTTCTGGCAAACGGATAATGCGTACAGCCCAGCACAACTGAATCGAGCGGCTTTGTCAGATACGGTGTCAGCAGCTCACGCAAAAAGTCATACAGCCGCTCACTCTCCAGATCCCCCGCCTCGACGAATTCCATAAGCCCGGGACACGGCAACGGATAGATCTGTGCCCGATCCTCGTAGCGCGCCATGAGCTGCCGGAACTTTTCCTGCTGCACCGTCATCGGCGTCGCCATGACAAGTACATGTGGATGCTCCTTTTGCAGCGCTGCAGGCTTTAATGCCGGCTCAATGCCGACGATCGGCAGCCCCGGATACATGCCGCGCATAAGCCGCACGGCTGCGCTTGTCGCCGTGTTACACGCCACCACAAGCCCTTTTGCACCCTGCTCTAACAGCACCTGCGCATTGTGAAAGGACAGCTCCCGCACCTGTTCGAGTGATTTCGTTCCGTAGGGTGCATTTTTTGAATCTCCCAGATAGATATAATCTTCGTTGGGCATGACCTTTATCAGCTCCCGCAGGACACTGATGCCGCCTACGCCGGAGTCAAACACGCCGACCGGCTGTCTGGCTTTTCTCTCTGTCAGTTGATCAGTATTCTCCATAACACACATCCAAATCTACGTTAATATATCCGCCATAAGCATCTAAAATACCATCGATCTGACCCGTGCTTGAATACTGCCAGATCTGCACGTTTCCGCCGCCGGTATAACGATGACCGAGGCTCTGGCTGCAATACCGTGCGATCCAGATATCCACATCATTGTCCTCAAGCTGTGTCTGATCGATGTAATTATTCAGCCAGTTCAGATTCGCATATACGATGAACTGATACCCGGCATCTTCTATAATCTTTTTATATTCCAGAACCAGCTTTGTACGCTGCTCCTTGTTCATATTTTTTATCTGTAAATTGTCCTCCAGATCGAGCGCGATCGGATAGGTCAATTCCTTTCCGTCCAGCATCTCAAGGAGCTTCTGTGCCTCTTTTTTGCCCTCCGCAACGGATTTTGCCGTCGTATAGCAATAGATACCGACCGGAATACCCTGCTCAGTCGCACCCGCATAATAGTTCTCAAACTGGATATCCTTTGATGTTCCGTGCGCGAGACGCAGCATCGCAAACTTGATGCCGGATGCCTTTACGGTTTTCCAGTCGATCGCCTGCTGCCACTTGGACACATCAATGCCGTTGACCGGGCAATCCGTGACTGTGACCGTCACACTTGTGCTGACAACCCCAACAGTCACCTGTATCTGTGTCTTTCCCGGCGCAACGCCTGTTACCGTTCCGTTTGCGTCAACAGTCGCGATCGACGGATCTTCACTCTGAAATCCGACCGTTCCCGGCAGCGCACTCTGCTCCTCTAAGACTGCCGTCACACCCGGCCCTAAAAACAGCGTGCGTGTGTTGACCTTGATCTCCTCGATATGGACAGCCGCCGACGCGCTCCTGCCGCCGGTCAGTGTATCTCTCACCGCTACGACATAATAGGAATAATCCTCGCCCGCAGTGATAGAGACATCCGTATACGCCGCTTTCTTTACGTTATCCGCCAGCAATGTATATGAACTGCTCTTTGCGGCCGCACGATAAACCTTATACGTTTTCGCCCCTTTGGACGCTGTCCACTTCAGATCAATACCGCCTGCCGACTGTGTTGCTGTCAGTCCTTCCGGTGCGGGAGGCGCTGTCCACGCCGTGACCGCAGCCGACCGTGCTCCGTATTTCATCGTTTCGTCGATCCTGTGACCGGCAGCCACCTTATAATAATATCTTGTGCCCGCCGTCACGCCGGAATCTGTCCATGTCGTATTCGTGGTTGAAGTGACCTGTTTATAGCCGCTTCCCTTTTTCGTACTGCGGTAAACGACATATTCATCCGCATGATCGACACTGTTCCACTGTATGGTCATGCTGTAGGTCGTACCTGTCGCAGACAAAATCTGCGGAATATCCGATGACACCTCGATCTTATACGCAGGCGATACCGTTCCGCGCACACGTTTTCCGTTCGGATTGACCCGCAAGCCTACGACCTTGTAATAGTAGGTTGACCCTGTCTCCACGGTATCCGTATACGATGCCGTGGTCACATCCGCGAGCCTTTTATATCCACCGGTCTCCGTCGCGCTGCGATAGATCCGGTATTCGCCCGCTCCTGCCACAGCCTCCCATGACATCTGTATCTGTCCAAAGCCCAGATGCTCCAGACTGACCGTCGCAGGTGCGTCCATCATCGGTTTTACCATGTACCATTCAGATGTTTTTGTCTCACCGTTCTGACAAGTCGCGATCACGCGAAAATAGTATTTTTTTGCACTGTATAATTCTCCTGCCGTATATTGCAGCGTATTTCCGGCTTTGATGCGTGTGAGTGTCTTTGCCGTCTTTTTGTTCGTGCTGCGCTGCAGCTTGTAGCTGACCGCACCCTCAACCGGTGTCCAGCCCAGCGTCACGGAATCATATGCCGCAGATACAGTTTCCAGCACCGGCACATCCGCCGTAACCGCCTGCGTATCTGCTGTTACCGCCTGCGTATCCGGTGTGACTGCCTGCACAGCCGCCATGATCTCCTGTACATCTGTCGTGATCTCCTGCGCATCCGCTGCGGTCTCCTGTGGCTTCGCATACACAGTCTCTATCGGAATACATACTAAAGCCGCAGCCAGACATGCTCCAGCTACGAAAAGTCTTCTTTTGTTGTTCATTTTTCCTCCCAAATATGTGTGGTTTTATAGTTCTCTGCTTGCAAATAGCATAGTCAGCCATGTATAGTGTATCTGAAAAGACCGTGAAAGTCAACGTAACGCCCTTCCTCCCCTACATCTGATGGCGCACGATCAGATACTCGTTATCCAACTGGTAATATGGACAATTATCAAACGTTCCGGTCAGAAACCGCACCATATCGTCCTCATCCAGATTCATGTCGCACACGTAGCACTCGTCCTCATCGTCATAGACAAAGTTGATGCATGAATCGCAATTTGATACTTCTTTCATGTTCTTTTTCCTTTCCAAAATAAAATGCAAAGAACCCCGAGACCGATGTCCGGCTTCGGGGTCTCTGCCTGCCCTGGCAGGTATTTTTAATTATAATTATTGTAGCTGCTATCCGTATAACTATTATTCGTATAACCGTTATCGGTATAATAATCATCTGCGGTGTAGCTTCCCTGCATCTTTGTACGCAATACCTTATACAGCTCGGCATCTGTGAACTGTATATACGGCTCTACCCAGAAAATACCTGCGATATTAAATGTAATCACAGCGAGTAATGACCACAGGATAAACGACAGATCCAGCACAAAGGTATCCCACTTCTCACCGTCCATCATGTCCTGCGACAGCCGCTTTGCTTCCGAAAAGCTCATATACGGATCTTCCGCCATAATGTACGGAATCATCCGGTAAGAATAGGACTTGATGATTCCCGGAATGATGAGCAGCAATGACCACAAAAAGATATATAATCCTGTCAGAAACTGCACGCCGACCACATTCATGTAACCGTTCTTAAAACAGAATCCCATATTAGAGAGATCCGCCTTACCCTCGCTGGCATCAAGGAAATATTTTTTACATCCGACCTGTAACGGGTTAATCACAAATACACTGATCAGCAATCCCAACAGCACTGCTACCACAAGAATCGCCAATCCCAGTCCAATGATTGCCATCGCCTGCGCCGTGAATCTGCCGCCGATTCCATCTACAAATTCGTTTCCGGTAATATTGACTGACTCCCCGGAATCGGAGCCTCTGTTGTTCGTACTGAATCCACCCGATACCAATGATAAGATAAATGCCACCAGCACAGATTTCCAGTAAAATGACTTCAGGCTGAACTTCGCCCGTTCCTTCAACTGACTTCTCGTCCACTGCATAATTTGTTCCCCCTGTTTCTAATTATATTTATTTCATTCGCTTAATCAATGCCGCACCATAAGTACCGTGTCCCAGATGGCAGCCAAGACTGAGCGGAATCGGTGACATACTGCACCGCACATCAAAATGATCCTCCAACTGCATTTTCCATGCAAGCGCATCCTCTTTGGACATACTCGCCGCTGCTGCCAGATAAAACTCACTCAGGTCATCACTGTGGAATTTGTTGACAAGACATTCGTCCAGACATTGTATGATCTTTTTGCGTGCCAGCTTATCGCCACGCACCTTTCCGACTGCCTCTACCTTTTCACCTGCCAATGATAAAATCGGCTTGATATTTAACAGATTGCCAAGCACCGCAGAAGATGCAGAGATACGCCCACCCTGTCTGAGATACTTCAGATCCTCTACTGTAAGGAAAATCTGACAATCATCCTTTGCATAGGTCAGTTCCTTTAAGATCTGCGCTGCAGTCTCTCCTGCCAGCACACGTTTTCTGGCTTCCAGTACAGCCGCCTTCTGCGTCACAGTCACACGGCCGATATCCGCTACCAGCACCCTGCCGTCATAATCCTGCGCCATCGCCTGTGCCGTCGCACATGATCCGCTCAACCCGCTGGACATTGGGATGTAGAGCAGCTCGTCGTGCTCCTCAAGTACCCGGTCCCACAGCTCCATCACATCAGCCGGAGAGGGCTGCGAGCTGTAGATCTTTGAACCTGCCTGCTGACGGAGATAGAACTCCTCATGCGACATCGTACAGCCTTCAAAATACAGCTCATCGTCTACATAAAACGGCATCGGCAACACAAAGATGCCATACTTTTTTGCTTTTTCCTGTGAGATTCCACAATTTGAATCTGTTACAATCGCTGTCTTCATCCATCGTCTCCTTTTCGCTTCTCTCGGATTTTGGGTATGAAAAAAGCGGGTGATGGGAATCGAACCCACGTATCCAGCTTGGAAGGCTGGTGTTCTACCATTGAACTACACCCGCAAATAACGATATTTATAAATGTCGTTCGTCTCACGAACGTTGATTATTATATCATCGTTATCTGGGGTTGTCAATGGTTTATTTGTAATTATTTGATCACAATTATCTGATTGTAACTTTGCGCACCTTGCTGTAGGCACTGTAATACTTCCTGCCGTTTACCTGAACATAGCTGCGTAGCTTATAATAATAGGTACCTTTGGACAACTTCACGTTCTGACACTTGGTACTTGTATTTTTATTCAATGATCCAAGACGGCTGTAGCCGGAGGATGCACTTCTGGAACGATATACCTCATAGCCGTTCACATTGCGGTCACGCTTCCATGTCAGCACAGCGGCACTGCCATTTGCCTTTGCGGATACCCAGGAAGGCTTTCCGGGACGGATCACAAAATATGCCTTTTTCGATCCGCTGTAATCACCCAGACCGTAGATCACGACAGTTGCTTTACCGGGCTTTACGTTATTCCGGTAATCTACCTCATAGTCCTCATCCTCCTGAAGTGTCCTGCTGCCCAGTCTTACCATCACGCGCGGCATCTTTTCGTCGCCGTTATAGGTCGGCGTGCCTGATACTCTTACGGTTGCGGAGGACAGGCTCGGCTGTGCGATCTTGAAGGTGATAGTCTTAGTGCCAGTATAGGAACCCGCACCTGTGATTGTGATACTTGCCGTTCCGGGGCTTCGGTTATCCCGATAAGTCAGTGTATAATCTACGTTTCTCACGAGAACCACTGAAGCGATCTGTACCGTCACAGACGGACAGATATCCTTTCCGGTGTAACGCTGTGTATCGATACTGCTGACCGTCGCATTGCTGATATTTTTCGACAAAATACGGAATGTTGTCGTCTTGGTTCCGCTGTAGTTGCCCTTTCCGGTTATGGTCACAGTCGCCGTACCCTCATTGCGGTTATTCCGGTAGCTGACCGTGTAATCGACATTCTGTATCAACGTCATATTGTTTACCGTCACAGTGAGTGAAGGCCGGATCTCATTTCCGGTATAGAGCTGATCCGGAATCGCTGCGATCGTCGCTGCATTCAGATTTGGTCCCGTAATACGGAAATTCGCGGTTTTTGTACCGGTGTAGCTGCCAATGCCTGTGATCGTAACAGTCGCAGTACCTATATTTACATTATTCGTATAGGACACCGTATAGTCCGTACCCTCACGCAAAACGGTACTGTTTACATATACCGTGAGTGCCGGACAGATCGCATAACCGGTATACGTCTGATTCGCGATCGTTGCGATCGTTGCATTTGCCACAGTCGGTGTCACGATCCGGAAGGAAGCCGTCTTTGAAGATCCAGCATAGTTTCCCTTGCCATTCACAGTCACGACTGCCGTTCCGATGTTTGTGTTATTTCTATAAGCAACCGTATAATCGCGGTTCAGCACGAGTGTCGTGCCGCTGAGCGTCACGGTCACAGTCGGGGTGATCGCGCGTCCGGTATAATTCTGATCGGGAATCGCCGCAATCGTCGCATTTGCGAGGGTCGGCTTGGTCACTGTGACCTTCATGGAACCATATGTTTTTCCGGCACAGGTAATCGTAATATTCGACGTACCTGCTCCCTGCGCTGCCAGAGATCTGCCATCATAAGTGACAACTGATGTATTGCTCGATGCCACGCTCATATCGCCCTCGATCGGACAGCTCTCTCCCAACGGATAATGACCATCCGTCTGAATCGTGGCTTTGCAACTGCCAAGATCGTACGTGTCACCTACATCCAGAGACAAGGTTGACGGCAATGTGACCGACAAACCATAGCTTTTCACAGATACGGAAGAAACGGTTCTGGTAGTTGCCCCATCATACGCTCCTACATAAGATGAGCTTGCCGGAGCGGTTGAATACAGTGCTACCCAGTAATCATGTCCGTTATATACGACATGTCCGACACCTACCGACTGATAACCACTGCTTATCATTTTCTTGTATTCGTCGGATGTCGGCGTGCTGCTCCAGCCGCTGCACACACCTGCTGCATTCGATACCAGACCACTCAGCGCCTCGTCTGTCTTTGCACTGTAGTTCAGCGCGACCTCTGCCGCACGCTGCATCGCTGTTTCTTCCAGCTTATAATCATATGTCAGATCCTGCAGCCTGATAGCCGTACCGGATGCGATCGCCGCCTCATTTTGCCGATTCACGCTCTGGCGGACACCGTTGATCGCAGTACACAGATTCCGCGCCTCCGTCTGTCCATATGTTACACTAATTGTAACATCCTCCGTCGTTGCAGCCTTCGCCTGCTCTACCGGCATCACCGGCAGCATGCTCACCACCAGCACGAGCGCCAGCAGACAGTTCCACCAGATATGTTTTCTTTGGTTTGTTTTTCTCATATTGCAATTCCCCCTTATTTTATACCTGCGCCTGCTCCAGCTTGGCGATCGCAGCCTCGATGCGGGCGATCGTCTCGTCCTTGCCGAGTACCTCCATCAGCTCTGTTGCTCCGCCCGGAGTCATCTGCTTGCCGGATACCGCTGTACGGATCGGCCACATCACATAACCGTTTTTCACGCCTTTTTCTGCGACATAAGCGCTGAGCATCGCATACAATGCATCATTGCTGTAGTCTGTCTGCTCCTTCAGGCGGGGCAGGATATCGTTCAGCACTTCCAGTGAAGTCTGTGCGTTTGTCTTCATTTTCTTGTGCGTATACATCGCTACATCATAGTCCGGCACAGCCTCAAAGAAATCGATATGCTCCTTGATGTCCGGCAGGATTTCGATACGCGTCTTTACCATGTGGGCGATCTTCTTCAGATCATAGTCCTTTGTGACCACCTCGCGGATCACAGGCTCTGCCATCTCATAAAAACGATCCTCGTCCATCGCCTTAAAGTATTCACCGTTCATCCATTTCAGCTTGACCATGTCAAACACTGCCGGAGATTTGCTGATATGCTTATAATCAAATGCCTCTACCAGTTCATCCAGTGTAAAGATCTCACGGTTGTCACTCGGACTCCAGCCCAGCAGTGCCACAAAGTTCACGACTGCCTCGGATAAAAAGCCCTGCTCAATCAGATCCTCATAAGAGCTGTGTCCGCTGCGCTTGGACAGCTTCTGGTGCTCCTCGTTGACGATCAGCGGACAGTGGATATATTTCGGCTCCTCCCATCCGAATGCCTTGTACAGAATCGTATATTTCGGTGCTGATGACAGATACTCGCACCCACGGATCACGTGTGTAATACCCATGAGATGGTCGTCCACAACATTTGCAAAATTATAGGTCGGATATCCGTCAGATTTGATCAGGATCATATCATCCAGCTCCTCATTGGGGGCGGAAATATCACCGTAGATCTCATCATGAAACGTCGTCGTACCCTCGGTCGGCATGTTCGCGCGGATGACAAACGGCTTTCCGGCTGCCAGATTTGCCTCCACTTCCTCCTTGGACAGATGCAGACAGTGCTTGTCGTACATCATGATCTCCTTGCCTGCTACCTCACGGCGCAGGGAATCGATACGCTCCTTGTCGCAGAAGCAGTAGTAAGCCGCTCCTTTTTCGATCAGTTTTTTCGCATATTCCATATACAGACCGCTCTTGCAGCGCTCGCTCTGTACATACGGTCCGACACCGCCGTCCTTATCGGGCCCCTCGTCATGCTTGAGTCCGGTCTTTTCCAGTGTGCGGTAAATGATATCCAGCGCTTCCTCATAGAAACGTTCCTGATCAGTATCCTCTATTCTCAATATAAAATCGCCGCCCTCGTGCTTTGCGATCAGATAGGTATACAATGCGGTACGCAGATTACCTACATGCATCCTTCCGGTCGGGCTTGGGGCAAATCTCGTTCTTACTTTGCTCATGATGTCTCTCCTTTTCATTTCGGGTGTGTTCAGTGTGAGTGCCATGCGGCATGGTTCGCTCTGCTCCCAGTAACGCATAATGACCCACTTTCGCTCATTATACATCCAGTAGCGCAAATACACAAGACTATGTTCATTCACAAAGTCTTTTCTTTATGACAGCAGACACCGGACAACGAAAAGCGCCGCATCGTACATATCTGTATCAACACGGCGCCTTTCTTCATATTCTGTTTTCGGGTTTGTCAATATGTTCCTCCTTTCAACAATAGACCTGGAACCCCGTTGTTTCTCCTACCGGAAGATCATTCAGCTTTGCCTGAAAAATCACTTGGAACGGATGCTCCTTCTTTTGTTCCTGCTGCTGACGTTTTTCACGCTGCGGCATGTACCGGATCTGTGAAATCGCACCCACCGGCATGATGCTTTGATATCCATTTTCGTATTTTGCGATGTCCACCTCCTTTAAATGAGTATGGTATTTTCTTTTTTCACTTATATTATCGGAATATTTTCAAAATACTTTAGATTTTTCTAAGTATTTTGAAAATATCTTCGCAAGACTCTTAATGTCATGAAAATTTTCTGGCACACCAGAAAAACCCGACACAATTCATGCCGGGTTTTCTGATGATTTATTTTATTTTTTACTCTGCAAGCAGCGCATCAACCAACGCATCCATCTGTGCCTCGGAATCCGCATTCAGTGTCGAGCGGATCGTCACTGTCGGCTCAAGCATCTGAATATTCTTCATGCCCTCAAAGATCGCACGCATCTGCTTTCCTGCGGTCGGCGCCCATGTGCCGTTCTCCACAAAGCCCACAGTGCGCTTCTGATAATTCTTCGCCTTCAGATGGTGTAAAAAGTCCTCCATCACCGGAAACAGACCCGCGTCATAAGTCGGGCAGCATACAACCAGACGGTCATAACGGAATGCATCCTCGACTGCCTCTGCCATATCCTCTCTCGTCAGATCGGTAAATGCGACCTTCAGATCGGTCTTTGCTTTCAGCTTCTCCACGAGCTTTTCAGCCGCAGCCTTTGTATTGCCGTGAATCGATGCACAAGCGACAAAAATACCCTTATCCTCCGGCTCATAGCTGCTCCATGTATTGTATTTGTCGATATAAAATCCTAAGTTTTCCTTTAAGATCGGTCCATGCAGCGGGCAGATCATCTGGATATCAAGTGCGGATGCCTTCTTTAATAATGCCTGTACCTGTACGCCGTATTTTCCTACGATGTTGAAATAGTAGCGGCGCGCCTCACAGGTCCAGTCCTCCTCGGTGTCAAGCGTACCAAACTTGCCGAAAGCGTCTGCGGAAAACAGGATCTTTTCGGTAGATTCGTATGCGACCATAACCTCCGGCCAGTGTACCATCGGAGCCATGACAAAGGTCAATGTATGGCTGCCGAGTGACAATGTCTCACCCTCTGCGACTGTCACATTGCGTCCTGCAAAATCTGTGCCAAAAAACTGCTTCATCATCGGAAATGTCTTGGCATTCGCCACGATCTGCATCTGCGGATATTTTTCTGCTGCCTTTGCAATGTTTGCCGCATGATCCGGCTCCATATGCAGTACAACCAGATAGTCGGGTGTGCGTCCGTCCAGCGCCTTGTCCAGATTCGCAAACCACTCATCGGTGGCACGCGCATCTACGGTGTCCATGATCGTGATCTTATCGTCCTTGATGAGATAAGAGTTATATGATACACCATTCGGAACGATATACTGACTCTCAAACAGGTCGATCGTCTTGTCATCCACTCCGATATAAATGATATTTTCTGAGATAGTTGTGTCTTTCATTGTCTTTATCCTCCTTTTATTTTCTCTGCTTTTGTGTGCGCAGATAATCTTTTTGTTCTGTGGTCAGCCGCCGGCTCTCAATCGCCTTCTGGATCGCTTTGTTGTGACACCAGACATCCAGCCTGTGCTGCTCGATATAACCGTGGGATGCCTCCCACTGTTTGGCGAGCGCCGTCGCAAAATACCATGCGATCATCATGTTTACATAATACTCCTCAGACCGCACCTGTGCGACCCATTCTAAATATTCCGGCTGAAAGGCGGGTGCATCCAGATACAGCCGCATGAGCGCACCGATCCCGTAGCGCACGGTGTAAGTCTCTCCGCTGTCAATCCACTGCCGCACCTGTTCCAGTATCTCCTCCGGATGCCCGGCGAATACCTTCGGGAGCGGCAGGTCACACGTTGCCCAGTTGTCAATATATGGCAAAAAACGGTTCCACTGTGCAAGACAGGTGTCAAAATCCCTGATCTGCGCGAGCAGCATCCCATGAAGATTATTTTCCTCATAATAAGTATGCGGTAGCTGCTCTAAAAAAAGCTCTGCGGTTTCCGTTCCTGCCAGTTTCTTTGCGTATGTGCGCAACTGAGGTGTACGCACGCCGATGATCAGCTCCGGTGGCAGATTCGGCACCAGCTTGCTGTGAAATGCCTGATACCCGTCATCCCGCATCGCCAGCAGATCACTCTGCACCTGACGAACCGCCTGTTGTCTGTCGTCCATACGTCCCCCTTATTCATCTGCAAGATCGATTCTCCGCAGCTTCTCCAGCAGCAGATCCTCCTCTGTAGGTTCGTCCTCTGCCAGCTCGATCCGGTTACGGATCTCATACATCTGCGTATCAATCTGTGCGATCTGTGTCGCACAGTCTGTCAACTGATCAACGATCTCCTGCTGATCCGGCACTTCCTTTTTATACTTTAACTGGTGCTCCAGACTTGCCCAGAAATCCATTGCAATCGTACGGATCTGCACTTCAACCTTCATATCTCTCGTCTGATCCGAGAAAAATACCGGCACACTCACAATCAGATGATAACTGCGGTAGCCGTTCGGCTTTGGATTTTTGATATAATCCTTAAAATTCAGTACGGTTATATCATCCTGCTTCGCCAGCGCCTGCGCCAGACGATAAATATCATCCACATAATAACAGATCACGCGGATTCCGGCAACATCATGTAAATGCTCAGTAACATTTTCTACAGAAAAAGGGACATCCAGCCGGGACAGCTTTTCCATAATACTTGCACTGCTCTTCAAACGGGAAGTGATCGAGGCGATCGGATTGCGCTGATAACGCACATTAAACTCCGAGTTCAGCACATCGAATTTGGTCCGGATCTCCTTGATCGCACAACTGTACATCATGCGCAGCTCACGATACTCCACAACCGTTCCCGCCATCTTCTTCGCCTGCTCAAAGATACCGTGATCTACCATCGGCACCATAAACAGCTGATTATTATCGGCTCCGGTGCGATCCTGATCCTCATTGATCGGTAAAAAATCACCATTCATTCTCTACGTCCTTTTCATTTCATTTGTGTTGCGTTATAATGAGTGGCAAATATCGATACATCATCGATATTTGCCACTCATTATAACATAAAACTACAGAAATGGAGGTCTTTTTATGAGTGCACATAAAATTATTCACCTAATCATCGGTATCACACTCGCGTGCGCCGGTATCTACTGTATCATTTCCCCTGCCGTGACGGTCGCCGTACTTGCATGGATCATCGGATTGTTCATGATCATTCACGCGATCAGCAGCATCGGTGTCTGGCAGGAACGCCGTGCACTCGGCTTTGCCGAAAATTATGAATTGATCAGTGCGATCCTTTCCCTGATCTTCGGTGCTGCCCTAATCGTCAGTAATTTCTTTCAGGCAATGGTCAGCACAATCATTATCTACATTCTGGCTTCGTGGATCGCGATGCTCGGTATCTTCCGGCTGCTCATAGCCTCGAATCTGCGCAGACTGGGTGGCGACACCTCCGTCCGCATCAATAACTATAACATGCAGATGATCCTTGGTGTCCTGCTTATTCTGGTTGCTGTACTGATCTTTATCCGCCCCGGTATCGTCACCGCGATGCTCGGTATCTTTATCGGCATCTGTCTCGTACTGTTTGGCGTGTCACAGGTCATAACGGCTGTCAGACAATAAGATATTATGGAATGACAAACAACCGGCAGTTTTTACGGATGTATGAAAACAGAAAAGCCTCTTGACTGAAATCGTTGTCAAGAGGCTTTTCCTTTGTTACAACTACCATATAATTCATGGTTTTGGGGATAACTATATCGTACCTCACAATAGAGTCAATTACAATATGTTTTCAAAAAATCTATACTTAAACTTAAATATGAGGGTTTCCGATTACTGGTCACACAAAGTATGAACAGTAACGGATGCTGTAACTTTTGTGGTTACGAAAAGATATAAGAGGTAAATTCATGAATAATTCTGAGTATGGTAAACTGGAGCTGCACATCGAAGATCTTTTAAAGAAAAACGGTATCAGCAAAAACACTTTGTGCAAAACAATGGATATTCCCAGATCCAATCTGAACCGCTATTGCCGAAACGAATTTGAACGTCTGGACGCAAACTTTATCTGCAAGCTGCTCCATTTCTTTCAATGTCCACTCGACGAGCTGCTCACATACAAAGACCCGCGTCATACCGGCTAAATATCCGCGCGCGCTTCTCAGCCGCGCGTTCTGTCCTGCCAACATGTATCTGTATTCTCATTTGCTCTCTGCGATCCACGATCATATTCCAATCCGCGCAGTTGTGCAGTCCTGCACACTGGTCTATCCGTCCGCAAATCAGGTCTATCCGGTCAATATCATACAACTCCATAAGTGCAAGCAGCGTATCAGCCGGTGGATAACTCAGCCCGGATTCATATTTATAGATCGCCTGTACGGAGCCCAGCTGCAGATATTCACGGACATCCGCCACTGACAGACCCTTTTTTTCACGCGCCCGTCTTAGATTCGCCCCGATCACATCCTTATCATATTCGCGCCTGTGCCTCATCCGAGATCCCTCCATTCAAGGACAATAGTGGCTGCTGTTCACGCATGTGTGCACAGCAGCCAGTGATTGTTTTCATATATGTATCTTATCATAGTAAGGTATGGTTTGTCATTGTCGGCGTAGTTGAAAACCTCGTTCCGGTAATGGAATTATTCCCCGATCCCGTGCTCTTTCATATATACACCGATCTGTTTGTCCATGCCGAGAATGTGGTTACTCAGCCAGCCCAGCAGAAACTGGATCAGATCCGTCAGGTATTCCTGCTGGTTATCGTCCATCGCATCCAGATCGGACAGGTCAATCTCTACCAGACGCTCTACAAATGCGCTGTGCGCGCGTTTTTGCGCATCCAGCTTCGGATAGTTGATACGTTTCATGAGTTCTTCCTCATCATGGAAATGCACCTCGGTATATTCCCGCAGATCTGCCAGCAGGCGCATGATCTCATCATATTTGTCATGCAGCAGCTCCGCGTGGATCACATCGTTTGTATCCTTGATGATCTCAAACAGCCGGCGATGCTCGTCATCCACCAGCTCAATGCCGGTCATGTATTTATCGGTAAACGCGAACTGGTCATCCGTCTGCCCGGATGCCACAGGTATTTTTCCGATCATCATATCACTGCTGAGAATGTGATGATACAGCCAACGCACCAGAAACTCCAGCAGCTTCTGCACAGATGCCCGAAGTGCCTCCGGCGAAGAATTATCCAGCTCAAATGCATTGATCTTCTCTGCAAATGCGGCATGCTCCCGCTTCTGCTCCGCGAGCTCCGGATCATTCAGGCGCTCCATATAGGCCTCCTCATGGGCAAAATGTGTCGCCGCATAGTCCTTCAGATTCTTTATCAGGCTGTTCGCAACCGACTGCACATCTTCCGTCTTGGCTACCAGCTCCAGCGCCTCATTGATCATCTGGAACAGTCTGCGATGCTCATTATCGATCTCCTCCACATGAATCATACAATCTTCTGTAAATTCGTACATAGTTCTTCCTCCTTTATTTCTCCGCTGTCTATTTTATGGATGGATGACTGACAGTAATAAAAATTTGATCTCCGCGAAAAACTCGCGCAACATGTTGTTGGGCAAAAATGACCGCGCCGAGCCTGCGGTAATGCCGACCGCATCCGGCAAGCCCTGTTTTCCGGCGATCTGAAGTGCCCGGAACATATGAAAATCATTCGTGATAATCCCCACTGACGCGCCCTGCGGCAACAGTTTTTTACAGTTTTGTATATTTTCCGCTGTCGTGAGAGACTCTGCCTCCAGCATCAGGCGCTTCGCAGCAATCCCTTTCTCTTTGAGATACTCCGCCATGCCTTCTGCCTCAGAAAACGGCTCATTGCTGCCCTGTCCGCCGGACAAAATACAGATCGTATCGGGATGTGCCTCCAGATACTCAACCGCCCGGTCAAGCCGATACCGCAGTACAACGCTCGGCCCGTCCTCACGCACCTGTGCGCCCAGAATGATCACATAGTCGAGATCCGCATCGGTTGTCTCCGCCATGTGACTGACGATCAATCCCTCTACAAACACAAATGCTGCCAGTCCGATGCCGGTCAGCACGAGCACAACACACCGGAGTGCCTGCGGCAGACGCATCCACGTTCCGCTATGGATCAACCATGCCAGCACCAGAAAAGCCCCCGCCAAAAACAGCCACACAATATAAAAACCTGTTCCTGACCCGTTCACACAGACAATCACTCCATAAATAACGCACAGGATCGCGGCTATGATGCATATGCTTTCCATGACTCTCTCCATCGTAGTTTTCATAATATCTTCTCCTGATTGCCAACAGTATAGCACACCATATCAAAGAAAGACAACCTCTAAATGATGGTCATAATATTTCATATTTTTGCCCAAAAAAGTCCCATAAACCTGAGGTCTATGGGACTTTTCCATATAATCATTATTTTATTTGGCTTGTGTTACGAATTAGCAAACACCCTGTGCTAACATAGCATCTACTACCTTCTCAAATCCGGCAATATTTGCACCTGCTACATAATCAGTCTTGCCACCAACTGTCATGTCATATCTCTTAGCAGCATCGCTGATGTTTGCGTAGATGGTCTCCATGATGCCCTTGAGCTTGCCGTCTACTTCCTCGAAGGTCCAGCTTAAACGCTCTGAGTTCTGGGACATCTCCAGTGCTGAGGTAGCTACACCACCTGCATTGGCAGCCTTACCACCTACAAAGAGAACACCGTTCTCCTGTAAATACTTGGTAGCATCCAGAGTCGTAGGCATGTTCGCACCCTCTGTAACAGAGATAACACCATTTGCTACAAGCATCTTAGCATCCTCAAGATCCAGCTCGTTCTGAGTTGCACAAGGAAGTGCAAGATCTACCTTGTACTGCCATACACCGTGCTCACCGTTCTTCTTCTCATGATACTCTGCAGAAGGTCTTGCTGCTGCGTACTCTGTCAGGCGGGCTCTCTTAACCTCTTTTACCTCTTTCAGTAACTCAACATCAATTCCTTCGGGATCATAGATCCATCCGGTAGAATCAGAACATGTTACAGGCTTTGCACCAAGCTGCTGTGCCTTCTCGATTGCATAGATTGCTACGTTACCGGAACCTGATACTGCACAGGTCTTTCCTGCGATGTCGATGTCATGATCCTTCAATAATGCGTGTGTTAAATATAACAGACCATATCCTGTCGCCTGTGTACGGGCAAGTGATCCTCCATAGGTCAGTCCCTTACCTGTCAATACACCCTCGAACATTCCACGGATTCTCTTGTACTGTCCGAACATAAATCCGATCTCACGTGCACCTGTTCCGATATCTCCGGCAGGTACATCCACATCTGCACCGATGTATTTGCACAGCTCGGTCATAAAGCTCTGGCAAAATGCCATGATCTCTCTATCTGATTTGCCCTTAGGATCGAAATCAGAACCCCCCTTGCCACCGCCGATCGGAAGTGTTGTCAGAGAGTTCTTAAAGATCTGCTCAAATCCTAAGAATTTAATAATACCAAGATTTACGGAAGGATGAAGTCTTAAGCCTCCCTTGTAGGGTCCGATTGCGTTATTGAACTGTACACGGAAACCTCTGTTTACCTGAACCTGTCCGTTGTCGTCTACCCACGGTACACGGAACATAATCTGGCGATCCGGCTCAGTGATGCGCTCTAAGATCGCGTTCTTCTTGTAAAGCTCCTCATTTGCATCAATCACAGGACGTAAAGAATCCAGAACCTCTGTGACTGCCTGTAAGAACTCAGGCTGGTCTGCATTTTTTGCTTTTACTTTCTCAAGTACCTCATCAACGTAACTCATGATTATCCAATCTCCTTTTTATAATATAATTACCGGTGAGCCTTCTGTATCATCGAACTCCACCTTTTGCTTTATCATATTACATAGAAAAAGTTTTCGCAACAACAATCTTTATATTATGCAAAAAAACTAATAAAATTAGGCGTATTTCTTTGAAAGAAATACGCCCTTGCAAGTTTTGTTTATAAAAATTTCATTTTTTCTCTTTTACAAATCTTTCTTAAGCAGATTTTCTCTTTGCCAGAAAGAAGAATGCACAGCCGATCAGCACGAGTGCCGCACAGACCATAAACTTCGGATCAAAGCCGTCTCCAGTCTTTGGTGTATTGTCTACCTGATGTGTGTTGGACGTCGTAGACGCATACGCACCGGAATTGCTGCCGGACTGGTTACTGCTACTGTTTGATGATGTACCGGAAGAATTGGAATTACTGCCGGAATTGTTACCGGAAGTATTCTGATTGCTGCCGGAACCGTTCGAACCGTTATTATTTTTGTTATTGTTCTTGTTCGAACCATTATTGCCATCATCGACAACCAGATTCTGATTGCTGTTATTGCTGCTGTCTCCGCGGTTTGCGTTACCGGTCTGAATCTCCGTTGTATCATCATCCGGATCTCCCGAACCATCGCCATCGAGCGGATAAAATACATATCCATAATCGGATGCATAATCCTCTGCCGCAGAATTGCTGTATCCGTAGATCACCTCCGGCGACCATGACTGGCTGCCGATACTGGTAACACTCTTCGGAATCGTGATAGAAGTGATTCCGCTACCGGAAAATGCCCCGCCCTCAATACTCGTCGCACCGGTCGGTACGGTCAGGCTTGTAATACGTGTACAGCCCGAAAAAGCATTGCTGCCGATAACCTTGAGCGCCGAATTCAAAGCGATCGAACTCTTTGCTGCCGGACATACAAGCAGCTTCGTATAAGAAGCATTATACAGACAGCCTCCGTCTGAGGCATACGTGCCGTTGCCGCCTGCGACATTGATCGTCGTCAAAGCGCTGCAGCCGGAAAAGGCGTCTGTGGATATACTGTTTGTGCTCGCCGGAATAGATACACCCGACAATCCGCTGCATCCCCGGAACGCACCGCTGCCGATCGTCGTCACTCCTGCGGGTACTGCCATGGAACTAAGGCTCCTGCAATTTGCGAATGCCTCGCTTCCAATGCTATTGATCGATGAAGAGATCGCCACGCTCGTAAGCGCGCTGCAGCCGGAAAAGGTACTGCTCGGAATCGAATTGACTGCCGCCTGCATACTCACAGAAGACAATCTGGTGCAGCCGGAGAACACACCCGTTCCAAGTGATGCCACACTGCCTGGAATCGTCACGCTGACCAGTCCGGTACAGTTTGAAAATGCGTTATTCCCAATACTTGTCACCGATGACGGGATAGATATTGCAGAAATATTTGTTTTTCCGGAAAATGCACTCGCTGCGATCGCTGTCGCCGTATCAGGTATTGTCACACTTCCTCCCGTGCCGTTATACCCTGTCACGGTCGTACCACTCATGACAAAACCTGCCGTACTCGTATTTGCCGACGATGCATGTACTTCCACTCCCTGAAACAACATTGCGCAGACAACTACCGCTGCCAGAACCGTACCCTGTACTCCTTTTAACCATTTCCTCATGTTTCATCTCTCCTATCTATCTCTATAGCAGCCACATGGGCAACATTGAAAAATCAATCGACCTTTTTTGCTATAATAAACATTCGTCCCTCTTCAGTATAGCTACTACATGTAGATAAAGTCAACAGTTGATCGCCATATTTGGCATCTAATGTTCCTTTTTTCAGCGCGTCCAGCTGCATCACATTCACACTGAACGCATCAAACTCCGCTTCGTTCTTCGCATTCAGAAAATTATAATACCGGAAGGTGTATTCATCCTGATAACTCGCTTCCGATAAAAACGCATCAATCACCTCATAGGTGCCATGCTCATAGATCGTATCAAACCGGACTTTTTTATGCTGCTCCAGATAGCCTTTTTCCAGATATTTTTTGAGCGAGCCGAACATCGCGCCGTTTTTCATATTGTGTCCGTAGATAATGATATTCGTATCCCGATCCACAAAATCATTGCGGTAGTCCATGAACAGCGAGCCGTTTTTATCCTTTTTCTTTGCAAAGCTGTGCGTCAGATAAAACTGGCTGTCCTGCTCTGTATCAGACTGGAGCACCGGATAATTGATCACCGTACCGTCGATCTCCAGCCAGCCGACCAGATCGGAATTCTCCGCATAAATCTGCTCGTATTCCGGAAGGATCTTCAACTGCTTTGTCTCGGTCTGATCCTTTGTCTCAGTCTGTTCCTCAGCCGGAGTCTCCTCCTGTGCAGGCGTATCTTCCTGCGCCTCCTCGGAAAAATCTTCTTCCTCAATATAATGTCCGGTCATATTCTGCATATCCTGCAAACGCTTCATTTCCTGCGCAGACTGTTCATCCAGATAATCCGCATAGGCAAAATAGCCAAAGCACGCAGCCGCCGCACAGACACATATGACACCTGCTATACGGTATTTACGCGCCCGTTTGGTATTTTTCTTCTTCAGATTCTCCTGCGCCTTTTTCTCCTCTGCCAGCGCCATCGACTGATTGGCTACAATATCCGACAGATACATGAAAAAATTGATGCCGACCTTACTGTGAAAAATGATCTCTTTATTCCTGATTCTTGTATAGAGACGGGCGGCGACATCAACATCGTTGATGTCCACCTCCTCTGTGATCAGGTCGATCTTCTTGAGATCTTCCTGTGCCTCTAAATATTCCTCATATGTATCAAATTCATAGTCGCCCAGTCTGTATTTCTTTTTCTGCATCATACCATATCACCGGATCCGGCGGTTATTTCGTGATTGCTCATTATTTCACTGTTGCACTCTTGATGGTGTTGTAGCTGCTGTAAGTCTTTACTCCGTTTACAGTACGGTACGCACGGATCGTATAGAAATACTTCTCACCGCTTGCCAGACCGGCATCCACATATTTGCGGGCAGATGACTTGGAAACGGTCTTTAACTTCGTATAAATACCGTTCTTCTCGGTGCTGTAGTAAATCTCATAGCCGCTTGCCTTTGCCACCTTCGTCCATGTCAGTGTTACCTTTCCACGGGATACAGAGCGCGCCTTCAACGTCGGTGTATTGAGCATCGTCTGCGCAGATACTGCCGTTGAGAAGCTGCCGTATGAAACAGATCCGTCCTCATTCTCCACATAAGAGCGTACTTTATATCTGTAAGTCGTACATGAGGACAGTCTCTTAACCGTGTAGCTGTTATTAGTGGTCGTACCGATCACGCGGTTGTTTGCGTTACAGATCTGATAACCGTCTGCATAATCCTGATCACTCCATGACAGACGCATGCTGTTGTTCTTGATCTTGCTCACACGCAGACCGCTGACTGCCGCCGATGTGATCTTGAAAGAGATCACCTTGCTGCCGGTGTAGTTTCTGCCAAGTGCTGTCACTGTAATAGAAGCAGTACCCGGATTCATGTTATTGCTGTAGGTAATCGTATAATCTGTACCGGCTGTCAATGCCTTTCCGGTAGACGCATCCGTCAATGTAACGGCAGGCGTATAGGTATTACCGGTGTACTGATAATTATTCACCGCTGTGGTGATACAGTTCTCGATATTCTTCGCCTCGATCACATAATTGATCGTCTTGGTTCCGGAGAAGCTGCCAATACCGGTTACGGTCATGGTCGCTGTACCTACATTTGTATTGTTGCTGTAGGTCACGGTATAATCCGTTCCGCGGTTCAGCATTCTGCCATTCATCGTAACGATAACATCCGGTGTAATCGCATTACCTGTGTAGGTATAAGAAGACGCATAACCTGTGATCTCCATACCGGTCGCGGTATTGCTGATGTTAAAGTAACCGGTCGCCGTACCAAGATAATAAGAATCCGCGGTCGCTGTCGCAATGACTGTCGCCCTGCCTACATTTGTGTTATTTGCATAAGTCAGCGTGTAATCGCTGCCCTGAGTCAACAGGTTTCCACCACATGTGACAGTCACATACGGAGTCACCTGATATCCGGTGTAGTTCTGATCTGCGATCGCACCCACTGTACCATAGCTGGACAGATTTGCCTTGATCGTGTAGTTTTTGATGATTGTTCCCGTATAATTGTTGCCTCTGCCGGTGATCATCAATGTCGCTACACCCGGACGAACATTGTTGCTGGCTGTGATGATGAACTCACTCGTGCTCGCACCGTTGATGCTGACCGTCGGAATCCGCTCATAGCCATTGTACATCATGCAGTTATAGGTACTGTTGTCATAACCTAAGATAATATCACTCGCTGCGATCGTCGTCGTTCCGTTTGTGATACTTCCGGTTCCTTCGCTCGTACCATCCCATGTGTTGTTTCCGCTTGTATCGCTGCTGACAATGTTGAAATATGCCGCGCGGCTGCCGGTATAGTTGCCCTTTCCTGCTACGACGATCGATGCCTTTCCTGCGGAAATGTTATTCGTGTAGGAAATATCAAAATCTGTACCATTTACCAGCTTGACAGATCTTCTCTGCGGATCAGTCGGATCATTCTTTACCGGAAGATCCGTATCCTCTACGGTAATACCCTTCGGCTCGATCGGCTGTCCGGTATAGTAGTAGGTTCCGTCATATCCGGATACGAGAATATACGAAGGCGCAATGCTTCTCGGGTTGATCGTATATGCACAACTGTTCTGTTCGCTCGTCTTTGCGTAAGTTCCCTTGGAAGGTACGCCGACGATTGCGACATAATAAGTTGCTGCATCAATGATCTGATCCCTCGTCACCAGATTGGATTTCTCGAATCCGTTCTTATAGTAAGCGATGTCATAACGTTTTTCGCCATTCTCATCAGTAAGATCTATCGCAGAAGATCCTTTTTCTACCGTAATGGAGCTCTCCTCCGGTGCCTGCTCCAGACCATTGTAGGTCGTGGATACAGAACTTCTGCCATTCACTAATGTGTATGCCTTACTGATGTCCTCACCGATATAATAGGTAAACTGCCGTGTACCGGTGTAGTTGTCATGTCCGGTAATCGTCATTGTAACAAGACCCGCATTGGTCTGTGTATTTCTATCATCGTTGTCATCATCATATCCGATGCTGTAATCGGCTGTCGCATCATCACCCGCTACCAGATCTGTATTTCTGCTTCTGTCGTAGATGCTGAGCTCCGGATGAATCGTAGCCTTTGTCCAGTCATAAGACACATCATTCTGGAACGCATTACCGTCCTTATCCAGATAATCAATATCATCCCCGGTAATGTCCTTCGGCTGGATCATGAAATCAACGGTTCTCGTTCCGTCGAAGCTGCCGACTCCGGTAATTGTAACCGTTGCCTTTCCGGCATTCACGTTATTGGCATATGTTAACTGGTATGCCGGATCTGTGTCGTTCGGTCCATTTAAGATCTTGTCATTATAAGCCACACGAATACTCGGCTCATGTGCATTTCCATTATAAATACAGGTCGGAACGCCATTAAGTACCGGGCAGGCAGGCGAATCCACAAATGTGACTGTCAGACCGTCCGTTACCTCTCTGGTAACGATCTCATACTGGATATCACGATACGGATTGATGGTGCTCGCATAGTTTCCAAGTCCCTCAATTCGTACATAGTATGTTCCGATCGCAACAAACGGCGTATCCTGCAATGCCGTCTTTGTCTGGTCAAGATACTGTACAATGCGGTAATCCGTGCCTTCCGTCAATGCCCGGATGCGACCTGTCACCTGATTGACAGTCAACTTCGGTGCAATCGCATCTCCGGTATAGATCAATGTCTCAGCACTTGCATTGATATCTGTCTGAGAGCTGATCGGCATCGGCTGGATATTGAACTCTCTTTCAGCCGTTCCGCTAAAGTTGCCCTTTGCATTGATAATAACACGTGCCGCTCTGCCGTCCACGATATCAGCATTGACAGCATCCTTAAAGATCAATGAATAATCTGCATCTGTCAATGTATAGCTGCCGTAGGTCAGCTTCAACCCGATGTCCGTAGCATTCATTTCATTGCCGGTATAGACAGGCTGCGGGTTTGTAAGCTGGATCACCACATCATCCAGCGAAATCTGTGCCAATGTGTAGTTCACCGCACGGCTGGTGCCTAATAAAATGCCCTTGAACGTCGCATTATCCGGTTCACCGATCACGAGTTTGGCATTTCCGGCAGCCTGATAGCCGCTGTAAGTGAGACTGTACAATTCAGTCGCCAATTCACTGAGCGAGTTATCTGCATGCTTGTAGAACAGTTTTACAGCCGGTTTATTCCGCTCTGTGTCAATCTGGTATACATATTCCGGACTGCCACCGTCATAATCTTTCCAACTGCCGTCCTGTTTCTGCAATGAAACTACCAGTTCACTAAGTGCACACGTAATCTTAAAGTTACGCGTAATCGTTCCGCTATAGGTATTGACACCTGTGATCGTAGCTGTTGCCAGACCGACACCGGTATTGTCTGAAAATGTCACTGTATAATCCCAGTTTGAAGGAATCGTCTCCCCTACACCGATGTATCCACCAGTCAATATCTTGTTGCCTGCTTTTACCTGTACCTTCACCGCTCCGGGTGTTACTGTCACACCCTTCCACGGAACAGCATTGTTATCACCGATCTCTACCGTTGTGAGTTCTTCTGTCAGCTCACCTGTGACATTGACATCAAAACTCCTTTTTCCGGTGTAATAGTTATCATGATTACCGGAAACGGTTAACGTCAGTTTGCCGATCTTCGGTGTATATCCGTTCGGTACAGTTACCGTATAGCAATCTGTCGGTATACTTGCACCGTCATCCGGCCAGATACTCTTAAACGTTACCAGTTGAGATAATGTTCCGGCACTGATCGCCTCTTTTAATGTCTCAACAGAAATAGTTCCACCCGGTCTGAGTACACTCGCCTCATTTCCCTCGGAATCTTTCAGAAACTCTGCTGTCGTAATATCTGTAAATAACGGCACATCATAGGTGACTTCTCCGTTAAAGCCGCCAACACCTTCAATCACCATCGTACTCCCTTTACCCGATTTCTTCGTCGGTATAAAGGATTTCACATTATAATCTTCTCCTAAGATCAGATTATAAGTCGTGCCATCGGTGCGCTGATATTTCAGTGTAAACTTGCTCGGTGTTGACACAGTCGTAGTCGGGCTGACGATCAGCTCGTCATAATCCCATTCAGATACATATGTCTCCTTTGCCTGCGGTGTTGCATCACCTGTCGGTCGTTTTAAAGTTGTCTGCGTGACAGTACATGTTTCTACACGGGTAGTTCCGGCAAAGTTATTTAATCCGGTAATCGTGTATACATAAGTATCATTCCAACCCACACCACTGTTTTTCCGCGTCACATTGACCTGATAATCGGCATCTGTATATAACGCTGCATCCTTTAATGTTACCGATCCATTTAGCTTCAAGGTCAATTCCGGCACACCATCTGCGTAGGTCGCCCCTGAGGTAAAATACGCAATGATCTCATCGCTATTGATTCCCAGCGCATCAATATAAAACGTTGTACCAATCTCACCGGTAAAATTGCCCTTACCTGTGACTGTGATCGTATGCGGTCCCTTTCCGATACAGTCATCACCATAAGATATCGTATAATCAACATCCCGCTCTAAGATAGCCGCTGCACTTGCGGTTGTGGTGTTTTTATCAGTCTTTTTCACTTCTTCCAGCGGGGTAATCCGCTTATTTGTAAATTTGTAATGAACATATTGCGTTGCGTCTATGCTGTCTTTATTCGGATCGTTTGAAAGGTCTACCCGATACCCCGTCCTTGGCAAGGAAATGTCCATACGTTCAATGGTGTACTGCACACGATTGGTCGTCGTACCATAATAACCATTTTTCGTATTACCTACCGCACGAACATAGACTGTACCTGCATAGATATTCTCATAGCCAATCGGTACATCGTCACTATCATTTCGTGAAAATTCAAGGTCGAACTTCGCATCAGCACCAGGCGTATATTTAATCTGTGACTGATTGCCTACTTTTATCCTAATAGTAGGCACTTTTTCGGTACCGTCGTAGGTCAACGTTCCACCTGCTTTGAAAATCGTAGCACCCGAAATATCCATACCACAAAGCACCTCTACATCGGTCGTACCTTCATAATTGTTCAGACCTTCAATCGTTACGACATACTTACCTGCACGTTCAAGCTGATTCAGATCACTGACAACAGGTGTATAATCATCCTCTGTCTCATAGATAACCTTCGTTATCTTATAATCAGTGTTCTCCTCCAGTTCTTTCTTTACAACATTGACACCCTCATCCTTAACATTGAATGTCACTGCATAATTAGGTGCTGATCCTGTTACTGACGGAGTGATCTTTACATTCGCATTGCTGATCTTTCGTTTAGAAATATCAAAATACAGTGTCTTTTGACCAGTAAAATATCCTTCTCCTTTAACAATCGCACTCGCGGATACGGTTGTTGTCGGAGCAGTATTATCCTCATAACGCACCGTATAGTCTCTTCCCTCAAGCATCTCCATTGATCCACAGACCACTTCCGGCTTTGTAACACCACCCTGCCACTCGACCGGAGAGCCCTCTCGCAGATAGAAGCTTGCTCCGATATCTTGAGTGATATCTCTTCGAATAATACTATAATCGACCGTTTTCGAACCGGTAATATTATCATTCCTTGATACGATCATCATCTGATAATCTCCCGGCTCAGTCGGCGCAATCGTACCCAAATCCTTACCAGCCTGTGTCTGATATTTTGTAACCGTGTAATCACTGCTCTTTAATTCATACTCTTTGATCTTTAACTGCGGACTGATCGGCTTTCCTGTATAGCTATACTTACTAGGATCACTATTAACTCCATCACCGATACATTCTGCATCACTAAGTGACAGTGCATTGATCGTAAATCCTAAGGACAGGTTTCCTGTAAACGGGCTATTCGATGTTGCTGACACGGTCAACGTCGCGCCACCGGCATTCGTATTATTACTCCATGTGGCATTGTAATAACTTGACTTTATCTCTACATCATGATATGTGAACGTGTATTCAGGAGTGATGGCAGATCCTATATAATCATAAGATGATCCCCGTTTCCACGCCAATTTAAAATATTGAGCCTCTGTAGAACCTGTCATGGCTACTTTGGCTATACTATAATCCCAGTTTGCCGATTCACCTTTGTATGTAGAGATTCCGTTTATAACAATCCGCTTTTCACCCACGGATGCCATATTGGAATCCTTATAATCAGCAGCTTGAGTCCAGCTATTACCATTTTTATACCAGTACTCTACTGTATAGTTCACGCCCAGCTCCAAAGGATTCCCTGAAATATCCTCTACTTCTAATTCCTCTATGTTTCTTCCGGTTTCTCCAATATACTTCAGTTCCGTTAAATCTGCTGTGGCACCCTCAAACCGGATCTTTTTTATTACCAGACTACTATAAACATAATAGGCTACAACTTTTTCATCCCCATAATTGGTGGACGGCTTCATTTTAATATGTAAATTATATCGACCTGCCTTATTAGGAATAACGGTGTTGCCCTGGCTATTTGTACAATACAGCTCATAGTCCGTATCTTTTTTCTTTTCCTTTCCGTCTACAACTACAAGTAAATCTGCCGGATATACCGCATCGCTTCCACTTAACGGCACACGATACATGCCACTGCTGGTATCGCTGGATAATTCTACTGTCGAATTATCATCCAGATTCGTCGCCGTAACCACAAAAGTCGTGGCAGTTTTCAAGCCAACACTAAATGAACCGGTAAACTTTCCGGTATATAAAACACCATTTATCTCAACTGTAGAATCCTCTCCAGAAACTGGCGTAACTGTAACTGTATAGCTGCCAGCTTCTTTTACGCTCTGGCTTGCAGATCCATTAAATAATACCGCTAATCCTCCATCATTCTTGGAAAGAGAATTAGAAACAAGCTGATCGTCTTTATCCTGCACACTAAATGTCACTGAAGATGATAAATCTTTATCCTGGTAAGTAAATGACGTTTGATTTAATTTCATATATGAATTCAAATCATATGCCACATCATATGTAACGGTCTCGCTTTTTGAATTGGAAAAGTTTTCGCTGTCTGTGACCGTAACTGTGCAAGTCTTACCCTCTCCTACTTCTGTGATTGGAGTCACACTATACTGATCCTCGCTCAATGATATGGTTACTCCAGATGATTGTAAACGTGCATTCACAGAAACAAAGGTAGGTACCGTATTGCTTCCGGCATACTTTAATACGGCTGTTTCTCCTGATATTGCCCCGGTATTGACTGTAAGTTTCGCTATGGTAGCCGGATCAATCGTAAATTTAATCTGATTACTCTCTTGTGTCTTATCTACCGTGTATTTACTACCGCTCGAAGGTACCAATACGCCGTAAAAACTTCCTTTATTTGTAGTATCTCCCGTGCAGTCCAGCTTTGTGGCGAACTGACCGGTTACATCCTTACCGTTTTGATCTAGAACCTCAGTAACCTCAGGCGCATACGCGCTTCCCTTATATGTCAAGGTTGTCGAGCCTGATACTTTTACTCTCAGTGTCTCACTGCCCCCTGTACTATTGTATCCCGCGGTTATTTCATAATAATCCCCATTCTGCGACGCAGCCGCCTTTGCCCTTGGCACGACCTGCACCGCTCCGATCACCATGCAGACACACAGTACCACCGATAATAATTTTTTCTTGACATCCTTGTACATAACCCTCGCCATCCTTTCGATTGGTTTGTTCGCATCCGGGCACGCCTTTGCCCGAATCTTTTATTTTCAAAAGACTATTGTCTGATAATTTTAAAAATTTGCAGACCCATCCTATATGTGCTTTCATTATATTTCGGCTGTTTTAACAAATTCTTTAGATCCTTCAGCTATTTTTTCATTGAATTTTTTACAATTCGATCATCACTTTTAGAGCAACAACGGTTGCCCTGCCTCTGACATTACTTTCTTGAACTCATCCACAGACATTCCCGCCTTCTGTGCACCACGCTCGATGGAGTAGTCTCCCTCCTGCACCGACATAAAAATCTCCTGCAAGCGACCCTGCAGGCGCCCCTCTGTTCGTCCCTGTTCACGACCTTCTGTTCTGCCTCTCTCCAACCCTTGTTGCCATGCCTGGCTGCTTGCCGCTTCGCGTTCCAGTTCCAGTTGTCGTTCAAATGTGTAATCCAGTTGCATTACCT
>CALBJL010000096.1 GCA_937893485.1 uncultured bacterium
CTGGTATCACCGGGACTGTTTATTCCGCTGTTTGAGCGCAACGGCATGATCCGTTATCTGGATGAATATGTGTTCCGTAACGTGTGTGAGCAGCAGAAGAAGTGGATGGATGACGGGTACGAACTTTTCCCGATTTCGGTCAATCTGTCACGGGCGAGCCTATATTTCCAGAGCGTGGTAGAGCGTTATAAGAAGATCACGGAGGAGATTGGCATTGATCCGAAGTTTGTTCCGATTGAGATCACGGAGACGGCAGCCGTCGACAACAAAGCGATCGACCAGTTGGCAGACCGTTTCTGTACGGCGGGATTTCCGTTACATATCGATGATTTCGGTGCGGGATATTCCTCTTTCGCAGCGTTAAATACGATGCATTTTGATACGTTGAAGATCGATAAGAGCCTGATCGACTATATCGGCAATTACGGCGGTGACAGGCTGTTGGAGCATACGATCGCATTGGCAAAGGATCTCGGTATGCATGTGACCGCAGAGGGTGTAGAGACCGGCGAGCAGGTATCATTTTTGCAGAAATTGAATTGCGACAGTATTCAGGGATTTTATTATTCCCGTCCACTGCCGCTGGAAGAATTTGAAAAAATTCGTTAATATTCGTCCATATCAGTCTGTCGCATCTATGGACATTGCATGGCGGATGATCGTTTCCGCCTCCTGCGCCTCGGCTTTTGTGAGCTGGGGCGTATTTTTCAGGCGGTAATCCATGCCAAGATTGTCATATTTTACTTTCCCCATCGAATGATAGGGCAGCACTTCGAGCTTTTCGACATTGTGCAATGTGCGTAAAAACTGACCGAGTGCGGTCAGTTCTTCTTTATCAAAGGTAATTTCCGGAACTACCACATGCCGGATCCACACCGGTTTATGAATCTGATCCAGATAGCGCGCAAATGCCAGAATATTCTGGTTGCTGTGCCCGGTGAGTGAGCGGTGCTCCGGATCAGAAATATGCTTGATGTCGAGCATAATGAGATCCGTCACTGCCATCAGCCGGTCGATCTGTTCCATGGTCGGACGATGGATGGACTGCGGGGCAGCGGCATCCGAAACCGCGTCCGGAACAGCTTCCGGAAACATGATTCCGGAAGTGTCCAGACAGGTGTGAATCTGATGCTCTTTTGCCAGTGTAAACAGCTCTGTTAAAAATTCGATCTGCAGCATCGGTTCTCCGCCGGTTGCAGTCATGCCGCCGGTACGGTAAAAAGAACGGTTGCGCTCAAAGCGCGTGATAATCTCCCCGGCGGACATCTGCTGTCCGTCAGCGGGATTCCATGTGTCAGGGTTGTGGCAATACAGACACCGCATCGGGCATCCCTGAAAAAATACAACAAATCTGACACCGGGACCGTCAACAGTACCGAATGTTTCCAGAGAATGAATATTTCCCATTTGATTTCCCATGAAAGTCTCCATTTTATTTGTTTTGCAGATCGAAACAGCTGCGGTGATTACATACGCTCGTGGAAGGTACGTGCGATAACCTCATCCTGCTGCTCTTTGGTCAGCTTGATAAAGTTTACGGCGTAGCCGGATACACGGATCGTAAGCTGGGGATACAGTTCGGGGTGCTTCTGTGCATCGAGCAGTGTATCGCGGTTTAATACGTTGACATTCAGGTGATGTCCGCCCTGATCGGCATAGCCGTCAAGCATAGCGACCAGATTGGTTTTCTGGCTGTCTACATCCTTGCCGAGTGCATCGGGCACAATCGTAAAGGTATTTGAGATACCATCCTGAGAGTCTCTGAACGGCAGCTTGGCAACGGATGCGAGCGATGCGACTGCACCGTGTGTATCGCGTCCGTGCATCGGGTTTGCGCCGGGAGCGAATGCGACACCTTTTTTACGTCCGTCGGGCGTTGCGCCGGTATTCTTTCCGTAAGATACGTTGGATGTGATCGTAAGGATCGAAGTCGTCTGAATACCGCCGCGGTAAGTGTGATTACCCTTTACATAGCCGATAAAGGTATGCAGTACCTCTTTGGCAATATCGTCTACACGGTCATCATCGTTTCCGTATTTCGGGAAGTCGCCCTCGACTTCAAAATCTACCGCCACACCGTTCTCGTCGCGGATCGGCTTTACTTTCGCATATTTGATTGCGGAGAGCGAATCGGCTACTACGGAAAATCCAGCAATACCGGTAGCAAACCATCTGCGCACATTTTTGTCATGCAAAGCCATCTCCAGCTTCTCGTAGCAGTATTTGTCATGCATATAGTGAATGATGTTCAGCGCATTGACATAGACGCTCGCCAGCCACTTCATCATGTCTTTATACTTATCCCATACTTCATCGTAATCCAGATACTCGGATGTGATCGGACGGTATTTCGGGCCGACCTGCTTGCCGCTGATCTCATCCACACCGCCGTTGATTGCGTAGAGCAGACATTTTGCGAGGTTTGCACGTGCGCCGAAGAACTGCATCTCTTTTCCGATACGCATCGAAGATACACAGCAGGCGATACCGTAGTCATCGCCGTGGAAGACGCGCATCAGGTCGTCGTTCTCATACTGGATCGCAGAGTGCTTGATTGATGTCTCTGCACAGAATTTCTTGAAATTCTCAGGCAGCTTGACAGACCATAAAACGGTCATGTTCGGCTCGGGTGCAGCACCGATATTGTTCAGGGTATTCAGATAGCGGTATGACATCTTTGTAACCATATGGCGTCCATCTACGCCGATACCGGCGATCGATTCTGTTACCCATGTAGGATCTCCCGCGAAGATAGAATTATACTCCGGTGTACGGGCGAATTTGATCATACGCAGCTTCATGACAAACTGGTCGATGATCTCCTGAATCTCTTTCTCTGTAAAGGTGCCCTCGGCAAGATCGCGCTCTGCGTAGATGTCGAGAAAGGTCGAAGTGCGTCCGAGGGACATCGCAGCGCCGTTCTGCTCCTTGACGGCAGCCAGATATGCAAAGTATACTGCCTGTGTTGCCTCAAGTACGTTGTTGGCGGGTTTGGAAATATCGCAGCCGTAGATCTCTGCGAGCTTTTTAAGCATTTCCAGTGCGCGGATCTGCTCGGATAACTCCTCGCGCTCGCGGATAACATCAGAATACATGATCGTTCTGGTCGTATTCAACTGCTCTTTTTTATCCTCAATCAGACGGTCTACGCCGTAGAGTGCGGGACGGCGGTAATCGCCGATGATACGTCCGCGTCCGTAGGCATCGGGCAGTCCGGTGATGATATGCGCACTTCTGCAGGCACGCATTTCGTGTGTATATGCATCAAAAACACCTGCATTGTGTGTTTTGCGGTGTGTGGTAAAATACTCTACGACCTCGGGGTCTACCGTGTAGCCGTTATCCTCGCATGCCTTGATCGCCATACGGATGCCGCCGTAGGGCTGCAGGGCGCGCTTGAACGGTTTATCTGTCTGGAAACCGACAATTTTTTCCTTGTTTTTATCAAGATATCCGGGACCGTGGGAGGTGATCGTTGAGATAATTTTCGTGTCCATATCGAGGACTCCGCCTGCCTCACGTTCCTGATTTGAAAGCTCTAATACCTGATTCCACAGGTCTGTGGTGTCCTGTGTAGGACCTTCCAGAAAGGAATCATCCCCATCGTAGGGGTGATAGTTGTTCTGGATAAAATCTCTGACATTTACTTCTGTTTCCCATGCTCCGCGCTGGAAGCCTCTCCATGCTGTCTGCATTTCTTCTCCTTTCGTCACATGCGTGTGACCCTGTTTTGTATTGTGATAAATAACGCACGGTTAGATTAAACTAACCGATGCAATTTGTCAAGAGCCACGTGCTGGATTTCTATGCCGAAAATGGCATATTGAGGAAATTTCCTATATAGTGCAAAAAAACCGGCACGTCCGGACTCTTCGCCCAGACGGTCGGCATGTAATCGTTATACTTCACGTGGTAAACCCCACATTATTCCGTCAGTCATATAACGATAGCATTATACTACAAAATGATTTATTTTTTCAAGAGTAATTATGTGGGAAAATGATCTGGCTGCGGACAGGCGCTTTTCCTTCTGGTAAAAAAGCAGGCTGGATGGTATAATGAGCGCAAACGAATCAGCATGATTGACGAGCGGCGAATGCTGCTCATGTGCGGGTTTTGCATTTGCTTAAATGATAGTGGTAAGCCATTGCTGGCATATCATTGGGAAAAACGGATGCAGCGTATATTAGAGAAATATAATAGTATTTACTGCGTTCAGATGCCTAAAATCACACCGCATGTATGCAGACATACATTTTGCCTAATATGGCAAAGTCTGGGATGAATCCTAAAACATTATAATATATTATGTGGCATAGCGATATTAGCGTAATAAAAAATGAACCTGAAAGGAATTAAGCAATGAAAAAATACTTTTCGTATGCTACGGCAATATGTGCAGAAATCTCTAAAAAGTCCAGTAATATCAAGGGTTTTCAGCTTCGCAGATGGTGTTACTACACCA
>CALBJL010000097.1 GCA_937893485.1 uncultured bacterium
ACGGGCAAAACGGTGAAAGCAAAAAAGACCGTCTTGTTAGGCAAGGTCACAGATCCCCTTGAGTATTATTATGTCTATGCCGAACCGAAGGTAACGGACGGGAACGTGATCGGTGAGTTTGCCGCAGGTGGATCAGTAGAAATCATAAAGGAAAACTACAACGCGAAGTGGGCAGAGATTTTGTTCGGCAGCTGTATCGGATATATCCAAAGAGACTGTCTCAATCATGCCGATTCCTATCTGAGAGGCGCATCCAAAAGCGCTCAGGCAGAAATCAAACAGGCAAAAAAAGCAGGGCTGGCACAAGGAATCCTGAAACCTTATGACTATGGCGGCTGGATGATGAAAAAGGAGTTCTGCAGGCTTGCGGTGAACTGGTACAAGGCAACCGGTCATAAGCTGCCAAAGCAGAGTAAGAAATCGCCGTTTACCGATACAAAGAACCCGTATGTTATCATGGCGTATCAGCTGGGGATTGTGAAGAGTACCAAAAATAACAAGTTCAAACCGAACGATGCCCTGCTGCGTGATCAGTATAATACGATGGTCAAACAGCTGCTGCGCGTTGCAGGGGAACCGTCGGAGCTCTACGGTGTCATGAATGCAGATACGCTAGGCGCATATTCTGAGAAAAAGGGAATTACGAGAGAGGGTGCGCTGCTTGGCTTTTATCACTCCTATCTGATGCTTCAAAAGACGGATTATCTGGTGAATGATTATGGTGAAGATCCGGTCACATATACCATTTCTCCGGCAGACAATACGAAGATCTGTCTGGATGTCTATGAGGGAAGCACGGATAGTGGTGCACAGATCGGGCTGTGGGAAAAGAATGGTAACAAGAATCAGCAATTCCGCATTAAGCAAATTAACGGTTTCACGTTACTTTACAATGTAAATTCAGGAAAAGCGCTGACCGGAACGGACAATGAGGTCTATCAGGAGCGCTTCGGATATGACTGCCAGAAGCTGAGTTTTCAATACAATAATGACGGAACCGTCAGTATCATCAATGGAGAGGGACGGTATCTGGACATCAAGGACGGTGCTGCGAAGAGTGGAGCAGAATTGATCTGGGCGAAAAAGAGTGGCAGCAGTACACAAAAGTGGGTATTTACGTGGAAAGTCTAAAGTAATGAAAAATTGGAGTGTCGCGGGTGCGGCACTCCTTTTTGATTCATAGGAAATTCCTTCCTATGAATCAAAAACGCTCCGCGAGGATGCGCACCTCGCGGAGATGAAGTATATGCTTCGCATACCGCTTGGGCGCGAAAGAGTCGCGAGCGACTCTTTTTTGCTGCGTATTTGTTGGTTGAAAAAACGGATATAGAATGATATACTACAAAAGTATATCTATGATTGAAATATCAAATGCCAGCAGAGGCTTGAAAACAGGAGGTCTATAATAAAATGGAAAGCTACAAATCAGAATTTATCAATTTTATGGTAGAAAGCCAGGTATTGAAGTTTGGTGATTTTACGTTGAAAAGTGGACGTAAATCGCCGTTTTTTATGAATGCGGGTGCTTATGTGACTGGTACGCAGCTCAAAAAGCTCGGTGAATATTATGCAAAAGCGATCCACGCGAACTACGGGGATGATTTTGATGTGCTGTTCGGACCTGCATATAAGGGAATTCCGCTGGCGGTCGTGACTGCGATCGCGTACAGTGAGTTATACGGAAAAGAGATCCGTTACTGTTCTGACCGCAAGGAGGCGAAGGATCATGGCGCTGACAAGGGCGGCTTCCTCGGCAGCAGTCTACAGGACGGCGACCGCGTTGTCATGATCGAGGATGTCACGACCTCAGGCAAATCGATGGAGGAGACTGTGCCGAAGGTGCGCGGCGCAGCCGATGTAGAGATTGTCGGTCTGATGGTGAGTTTAAACCGCATGGAGGTCGGACAGGGCGGCAAGGTCAGCGCACTCGATGAGATCAGGGAGAAATATGGCTTTGAGGGAAAAGCGATCGTTACGATGGCAGAGGTCGCAGAGGCACTGTACAACCAGCCGGTAAATGGAACCGTGCTGATTGATGATGAATTAAAGCAGAGAATTGATGCTTATTATGAGCAGTATGGTGTAAAGGAAGTATAGATCTCAATGGAAAACCGTCATACGGAACGAAAGTATAAGGTCTGCTGGCTGCTGTTTACGGTGTATCTGGCGGCGCTGGCATATTTTCTGTTTTTTGCGGAGGCGACCGGACGGACGGGCGCGGAGCGCGTGTATCAGTACAACCTGATTCCGTTCCATGAGATTCGGCGCTTCTGGATCTATCGCAGACAGTTGGGATTTATGGCTGTGGCACTTAATCTGGCGGGCAATGTGCTCGCATTTGTGCCGTTTGGGACGTTTTTGCCACTGTTAGTCAGGCGGACGAGATCTTTTGGCAAGACGACGCTGCTCGGCGCAGAGTTTTCACTGTTTGTAGAGATCCTGCAGCTGTTTAGCAAGGTCGGCAGCTTTGATGTGGATGACATCATGCTCAATACGTGCGGGGTCTGTCTGGGTTATGGGCTTTTTCTCGCCGCGCGGAAGTTCTATTGGCGCATTCGCAGCAGGCTGTTATCGCACAATGGGGAATGATAAAGGATAAAAGATGAAGAAACAACGAAGACATCATGTGCAATTTACGAATAAAGGGTATTCCAGACGGGGGATACTATCGCTGGCAGGTTCCGCGGTGTCGCTGATCTGGCTGATCTATGCGCTCTGTCAGACGAGCAGGCTCGGCGATCAGACGGGCAACCTGATCGGGGGCATCGGTGCACTCGTGCTCGTGCTGCAATTTGCGGCGTTTGTGACGGCGATCCGTGCCAACCGTGAGGAGGATGTCTTTCTCGGCATCCCGAAGGTGGCGCTCGTGGTGGCGATTTTGATGCTGCTTTTGTGGATCGCGATCTATGGTCTTGGGATTTCCATGCTGCTTGGCATTTTATAATGGATAAAGCCGGTTGGACAGAACCGTATTTGAAAAGCAATTTGTAAATAAGAAAGGGTTTGTTTATGGGTTATAAAGAGGAATATGCAGTTGCAAACGAGGAAGTGCAGGAGCGGTACGAGCTGGTCATGGAACGGATCCGTGAGCTGCGTGAGGAGCATGAGGTGCCGGAGGTCTATTGGCACTATTTTCGCAGACTGGCAGATCTGTTTGTGCTTGTCGATGAGGCACTGAAAAAAGAAGAGACTGGCGCATTGGATCACAGGGATATTTCTGAGTGTGAGGAAATGAGCTGGCAGTTTTACTATGAATTGCAGGAGGGCAACTATGACCGCAGTTATGCCAATCCGCAGGTAGCGCAGGAGTTACTCGGGGAGGAGTTCGGTCAGCTGCTCTGTTTTTTATATACGGAGCTGCGCGCGGCAGTGCCCTATGCCTATGAGGGCAGGAAGCGCGACATCACGATACTGTGCGAGCTGTTTGTGCAGGTGTATAACTGTTTTGAGAGTGAGGAAGGGGCGGACAAAAAAGAGGTCGAGCAGATCATTTACTGGTTTTTCCATGATTACAGCGAGATTTTTGTCGAGCAGAGCGTGCGCGAGCTGCTCGATCCGTCGCTCGACTTTTTTACAAAAATTGTCATGGAGTCGGATCTGAACGATCTTTCTTATTTATATCGCTACGGCGAGTATATCAGTAGCAGCGAGCTGCAGGTGGCTGAGTATCTGAATTCGCTGCCGGAGGAGCAGATCCAGGCGATGGCGGACACGTATACGGAGGGCTACCGGATCGGCTTCGAAGTGACCGGAAAGGATCTCGGCAAAAAGAAAACGGTCGATGTGCGTTATCCGATCGGTTTTGAGCGTATGGTGCGTGCCGCAATCAAAAATTTTGAGAAGCTGGGGCTGCGTCCGGTGATCTACCGTGACAGCATCAACTCGATGGGTAACCGCGGAAACGGCAAAAAGGGCTGCTATGCGAAATCGGTCAACCGCCAGTTTGACTATGACCATAAATCGGATCGCGCCTTTTATCTGGATAAGGCGTTTGTGGAGCGCAGACTGGAGGTGCTGCGGACTGCCTATGAAAAATATAAGGATCTGGCGGCTGTCTATGCGGGTCCGGCAGTGATCGAGACATTCGGCGAGATGCCGTTCCAGCCGAAGGACAAGCCGGAGGCGTTAAGCTACAGCGAAAAACAGCAGGAGCTCAATGTGTACAATGCGAACGAGAGCGCGCAGATCATGAACCGTTATATCAAGGGAGAGGAGCGCAGCTTTACGATCATCGCATATCCGATTCCGGCGATCGGAAGGAATTTCAAAGAGATTTTCGCGCGGACGGTCGAGATCAATACGCTCGACTACATGCGTTACCGCACGATGCAGCAGAAGATCATCGATGTGCTTGACCACGCAGATCATGTATGTGTGAAGGGCAAGGGCAGAAATCACACGGATCTGACGGTCAAGATCCATCCGCTCACTGATCCGGAGCACCAGACGGCTTTTGAAAACTGTGTGGCAGATGTCAATATTCCGGTCGGCGAAGTGTTTACTTCTCCGGTACTGGCAGGCACGAACGGTACGCTGCACGTGACAAAGGTATTTTTAAATGAACTGGAATACGAGAATCTGTCGCTCACGTTTACGGACGGAAAGGTGACGGAGTACAGCTGCAGCAATTATGCAAGTGCAGAACAAAATAAAAAATATATCCATGAAAATCTGCTCAAGCACCACGACACACTGCCGATGGGCGAGTTTGCGATCGGGACGAATACGACCGCTTACCGCATGGCGCGCGATTTTGATATTGCGGACAAACTGCCGATCCTGATCGCGGAAAAGACAGGGCCGCATTTCGCGGTCGGTGACACGTGTTATTCACATGCGGAGGACACGCCGGTCTACAATCCGGATGGCAAGGAGATCATCGCAAGGGACAATGAGGTGTCGCTGCTTCGCAAGGAGGATATCTCTAAGGCATATCTGAACTGCCATACCGACATCACGATCCCGTATGACGAGCTCGATTCGATCATTGCGGTCGGTGCGGACGGAACGGAATATTCGATTATACTTGACGGCAGATTTGTTGTGGAGGGGACGGAGGAACTCAATATTCCGCTGGAGTAGTGATATTTTTCTGCGCTGCGTATCCGGTATGTCAGCTTCAGCAGCCGCTTATGCTCTGCGGGCAAATCACACGGGCGGCACAGAGTGCAGGCAAAAACTGCCTGACTCTGCTGCCTAGGCATTGGCAGTTAAACTGTATTTCCGCGTGAGCCCGTCGTATAAAGGGCATGACTGAACCTGACATACCGGATACGCTGATGCAGATATACATGTACATAAGTATATAAAAAGGTAAAAAGCACTTCCCCTAAAAAAAAGTGTATGCTAGAATAATAGAAGTTGCGAAAACAATAGGTGATTGCGAGGAATGTCGCATAAACACGATCGTAGCAGCGCGAGCAAAGTCATGTCTGATTTTGCTGCCTTTGCACGATGGAGAG
>CALBJL010000098.1 GCA_937893485.1 uncultured bacterium
TATTTGAGCGTATTGCTGATAATATTATTGATTACACGCCCAAGCTGCTCCGGATCGGCGATGATCAGCGTGTCATCCGACACATAATTCATATATTGCAGCGATACATTTTTCGATTCCAGTTCAATTGCCAGATCCTCCACGCAATCGCGGAAGTAGTCTGACACATTGATTTTATTAAAATTATACGGAATACGGTTCGTATTGATCTGGGAATACAGCGTCAGCTCATTCACCAGCCGCGTCATTTCATTTGTCTTATTATAGATCGTTTTGATATAATGATCCATTTTTTCGGGTGTGTCCGCCACGCCGTCAATGATACCCTCAACATAACCACGCACCGCCGTGAGCGGCGTTTTCAGGTCATGCGAGATATTACTGATGAGCTCGCGGTTCTGCCGCTCGTTGTTCAGACGCTCCTCGGAATATTCCTTGAGCCGCTTACGCATCTCCTCAAAGTTCTGGCACAGCTCACCGATCTCATCATTTGTCTCCGCCTCAATCGTAAAATCAAGATTGTCCTCCATGATGTTTTTCGTAGCGATCTGCAACTTGCGGATCGGATTGATCATGCCGCTGTAGATCCAGACCGCCATCATGCTCGCCGTGAGAATCAAAATCAGGACAACCGATACCGACATATCTACGATCATCCGTTTCAGCTCGGGGATGATCTCCCGCACATTACTGATAATAAACGCCGTGCCCGGTGTGCCATCCGAAAACTGAAAATCCACCTGCTTGATCAGCGCATGATCCTCGCTGTCCATATAGGCTCCCGTGTCCTTATCCCGCTCCTCGCCGGTGTAATCGGGCAGATTTTTCGGGATCTTTTTGACCCTGTCCCGATCCAGATAATAGATTGCCGTGCCTTTGCGCACAAGCAGATAAGAATTTTTTTCCTGCAATGATTCATCCAGCTTTTGCAGATAATCCGTATCCTCAATCTGCGCCGGATTGGTATCTGCCAGCTCAAGCAGCGTCTCATAGCTCTGCTCCGTATAACGGTTCAATAGCTGGACGGTGTTGAGCAGATACGTGTAGTCTGATGCCTCAATGCCGTAATTTTGCTCCAATTCTTTCATTTGTATATGGCGAAAACTAAAAAATGCCGCCCCCACAAGGACAATCGGGACAAATACGATCGTACAGAATGCGATCAATAATTTTGTGCGCTGTTTCATCGGTCTCTTACTCCGGTCGTAAAAAATAGGATTGATGCCAATCGGTATCAACCCTATTATAACATGCTTTTCGAAAAAGGTTGCTTAAAATTGTATAAACAGTTCAGAGCCAAGACAATATATGCGTTATGCCTTTGCCTTTAATACATCCACCTTATCGAGTGCCTCCCACGGAAGATCCAGATCGGTTCTTCCAAAGTGTCCGTAAGCTGCGGTCTGCTGATAAATCGGTCTGCGCAGATTGAGCATCCGGATAATTCCTGCCGGACGCAGATCAAAATTCTCGCGGATCAGCTCTACGAGCTTCTCATCAGAGAGCTTTCCGGTGCCGAACGTATCGACCATAACCGATGTCGGCTCTGCCACACCGATCGCATAGGATAACTGGATCTCGCAACGCTCTGCCAGTCCTGCCGCAACGATATTCTTCGCCACATAGCGGGCTGCGTATGCTGCGGAACGGTCTACCTTTGTGCAGTCTTTTCCGGAGAAAGCGCCGCCGCCGTGCCGGGCATATCCGCCGTATGTATCTACAATGATCTTACGTCCGGTCAGACCTGCATCTCCGTGCGGTCCACCGATGACAAAACGACCGGTCGGGTTGATGAAAAACTTTGTCTTATCGTCCACAAGCTCTGCCGGAAGGACCGGATCGAATACATATTTTTTGATGTCTGCGTGAATCTGCTCCTGTGTCACATCCTCGTCATGCTGGGTAGATAATACAACAGCCTCCAGACGCTTCGGCTTGCCGTTCTCATCATACTCTACAGATACCTGTGTCTTTCCATCGGGGCGAAGGTAGGTCAGTGTGCCGTCCTTGCGCACCTTTGTCAGCTGCAATGCCAGCTTGTGTGCAAGTGAGATCGGATAAGGCATATACTCCTCGGTCTCATTCGTCGCATAACCGAACATCATGCCCTGATCGCCAGCTCCGGTGTCCAGATCATCCTTTAATGCGCCTTCCTTTGCCTCCAGCGCCTTGTCAACACCCATTGCGATGTCGGCTGACTGCTGATCCAGTGCTACCATGACCGCACAGGTATTTCCGTCAAATCCGGTCTTGGCATCGTTGTAGCCGATCTCATTGACCGTCTTGCGGACAATCGCTGGGATATCCAGCTTTGCCTGTGTCGTGATCTCTCCGGTCACCAGTACAAATCCGGTACAGCATGCGGTCTCACATGCCACGCGGCTCATCGGGTCTTCTGCCATGCAAGCATCCAGAATCGCGTCTGATACTGCATCGCAGACTTTATCGGGATGTCCTTCTGTTACGGACTCGGATGTAAATAATAATTTCTCCATTCCTCTGTTTCCTCCTTGAATCGTAAAAAATGTAAAAAAATCCTATAAAAAAATCCGCTTATTTCAGAAAATAAGCGGATTGACTGCAATATCAAATCCTCTTATTGTTCGATTACTCGCTCAGGCTGGCACCTTCCGAAACGGGGTTGCCGTGACTTCACAGATCCTATGTATCTCCATCACTCTGAATAAGGGATATTATTTGTCTTAACCATACTCTATTTAGTTACGAAAGTCAACAGTTATTTTGAACAAGCACATGGTACAGTTCTTCCCTGCTTCGTTTATTCCGATAATTGTGAACACTGTTATCCATAAGAGCCCCCTGTTTTTTGATATTTCCTATACTGTACCATATTTTTTATAAAATCTGGGCTCTGTTTATTGACAAATTTCGAATTTATACACATAATAATTTTATGGAGAAGATAAATACAAAGGAACTAAAACCAGGCATGGTGACAGCCGAACCGGTGAAAACCAGAAAAGGACAGGAGCTCATTCCTGTCGGAACCACCTTAACCAAACAGTTGATTTCTCGTATGGAGTTTTATGGGATTACAAGCTGTAGCATAGACGAGGCTTCGGTGTTGACAAAGGAGGAGATTCAAGCCGCACTGCAGACCGCCATGAACCAAAAGCTGGGCAGCGCACAAACAGAACAGACAGGAGCGCCCGCTATGCAAAATACCGCGAAACATACTCCCAAAGAAGAAGTCGCATATTCACAGAAAATAAAACGAAGCAAGACATTTCAGGAATATTCCGTACATTCCACGCTTGTGACACACACGCTCAGGCAGCAGCTGGAGGGGTTTGTATTTGAGAACCGCCCGCTCGATTTCGATGCACTGCTCACCAGCGTAAAGTCCCTGATCACGCCAGGGCAGACGATCATCCAGTATTTTGATATGCTGCATAATCTGCGTTCCAACGATGACAGTGTATACGGACATTCCCTGAATGTAGCGATGATTTCCCGCATTCTCGGAAAATGGCTCAAATGGAACAGTACCGATCTTGACAATCTGATCATTGCAGGTCTGCTGCACGACATTGGCAAACTCAAGATCCCACCCGAGATTTTGAACAAAGAGGGCAAGCTGACCGATGAGGAATTTGACCAGATCCGCTGGCATCCGCGCGCGGGCTATGATCTGATCCGTGACCTGAAGGTTGATTCCCGCATCAAAAAAGCCGCACTCCAGCACCATGAGCGCTGCGACGGCAGCGGTTATCCGATGAAGGCTGATGAGATCATGCTGGATGACTTTGCAATGGTTATAGCGATCGCAGATGTGTACGACGCGATGACAGCCGCACGGAAATACCGCGCGCCGCTCTGTCCGTTCCAGGTGATCCGCGAGTTTGAGCGTGACGGATACCATAAATTCAAGACCGAATATCTGTTGACGTTCCTCCGCCACATCGCGACGACCTATCAGAACAACCGCGTGATTTTAAGTGACGGACGGGCTGCCAAGATCATTCTGTTGAACCAGCATTCCCTCTCCACACCGCTTGTGCAGCTGGATGACGGTTCATGTCTCGATCTGGCAACATCCTCACTGTATATTCAGTCAATTATATAATTTTAGGTATGTTAAAAAGCCCCATGGCATTTGCCATGGGGCTTTCTTACATCTACACTTATGAAACCTTTAATGTGAATTTCTGAATTTCTTTCTCCGAACTGACCTTTTCAATCTGCGCACCGAGGCTCGCCAGCTTTTCCTCAAAATGCTCATAACCGCGCTCGATATAGTAAATATCATCCACGATCGTGATACCCTCTGCCGAAAGACCTGCAATGACTAGCGCTGCGCCTGCTCTCAGATCCGGTGCACTGACTCTCGCTCCGGTGTATTTCGGCACCCCTGCAATGATCGCGATATTACTCTCCACCTTGATATTGGCACCCATCCGTGTGAGCTCGTCGACATATTTGAAACGGTTCTCAAAAATGCTCTCGGTCACGGTACTCGTACCCTCTGCGATACCGAGAATCACGGACATCTGCGGCTGCATATCTGTCGGAAATCCCGGATAGGGAAGTGTCGTCACCTGTGTGTGGTGCATCGGCTTGGCACAGACAACACGCACAGCATCGTCAAACTCCTCCACCTCACATCCGACCTCTAACAGCTTTGCAGTCGTCGCCTCTAAATGCTTCGGAATCACGTTCTTTACCGTCACATCACCGCGGGTCGCTGCGGCTGCAAACATAAATGTACCTGCTTCAATCTGGTCAGGAATGATCGAATACTCTGTCTTGTGCAGCTTCTCAACTCCGACAATACGGATCACATCCGTTCCCGCTCCGCGGATACCGGCTCCCATACTGTTGAGGAAGTTCGCAACATCTACGACATGCGGCTCCTTTGCTGCGTTTTCAATGATCGTCTTGCCCTCTGCCATCGCTGCCGCCATCATAATGTTGATGGTCGCTCCGACAGATACTTTATCAAGATATACATGCGTTCCCTGCAAATGCTCGGCACTCGCAGCGATCAGTCCATGCTGGATATCAACCTGTGCACCGAGTGCGCGGAATCCTTTTAAATGCAGATCAATCGGACGGCTGCCGATATCACAGCCACCGGGCAATGCCACCTCCGCCTTTTTATACTTGCCAAGCAGGGCACCCAGCAGATAGTAGGACGCACGAATCCTCTTGATATATTCATAATCAACGCTCATAGCGTTAATCGTACTGCCGTTGATGCGTACCGTATGTGCATCGACTCTGTCTACAACAGCTCCGATGTCACGGATCGCTCCCAGCATAACGTTTATATCGCGGACATCCGGCAAATTATCGATCGTCACAGTCTCGTCTGTCATGATCGATGCGGCGAGGATCGCCAGTGCAGCATTCTTCGCTCCGCCGATCTCTACCTCTCCTACTAAGGGGTTTCCTCCCTTGATCACATATTGTTCCATCTTGCACCTCTGCAATTTTTCATACAAATCTTTTTATAAACCACGTTATTATAGTGGCATACGACAGGTTTGTCAAGCATACACCCACAAAAACCCACCATTTCCACCTATTATAGCAATCCTGTGAACGTTTGTAAATACGAAATGCCGCCCAGCAAAGCGTTTCACACCAGTGTAACGGTTCAGCGACTATATATCTATGATATGCAGTCCGCTCCTATTCGTGAATTTTGTACATCCACCGTCAATGCGCGAACTGGCTGTTATACAGCTTCGCGTAGAATCCGTCCGCCGCAAGCAGCTGCGCATGGTTGCCCTGCTCAATGATATGCCCGTCCTTCATAACAAGTATGACATCCGCACTCTGGATCGTGGACAGACGATGCGCCACGATGAAGCTCGTTCTGCCCTTCATCATCGTTGCAAAGGCATTCTGGATCTTGAGCTCGGTACGTGTATCGATCGAGCTGGTCGCTTCATCGAGGATCAGCATCGGCGGCAGGCACAGCATGACGCGCGCGATACACAAAAGCTGCTTCTGTCCCTGTGACAGACCGCCTCCCTCTTCGCCCATCAGGGTGTCATAGCCGTGCGGCAGCCGTTTGATAAAGCTGTGGCAATGGCTCGCCTTTGCCGCTGCGATGATTTCTTCATCCGTCGCATCCGGCTTGCCCATGCACAGGTTATCCCGGATCGTGCCGGAATGCAGCCATGTTTCCTGCAGCACCATGCCATAGCTTTCCCGGAGGCTCTCCCTGGTCACATGGCGGATATCCGTACCGTCTACACGGATTGAGCCATCCTTCACATCATAAAAACGCATAAGCAGGTTAATGAGCGTCGTCTTGCCGCATCCGGTCGGACCGACGATCGCGATTCTCTGACCGGGCTGTACATGCAGGTTAAAGTCCTCGATCAGACGCTGTTCCTGCGTATAAGAGAAATAAACATGCTCCAGATCGACATTTCCCCTGACATCCGTCAGCACCTTGGCATCCGCGTCCTCTGCCACCTCCGGCGGTGTCTCGATCAGCTCAAACACACGCGCCGCACATGCGATCGCATTCTGCAGCTCTGCGACAACACCCGAAATCTCATTGAACGGCTTTGTGTACTGGCTCGCATAATTCAAAAAACAGGACAACTGGCCAACCGTCAGATTGCCGTTTACCGCAGACAGCGCACCGAACACCGCAACTGCCGCATACACAATATTATTGACAAAACGGGTTGTCGGATTCGTCAGCGAAGAAAAGAATACTGCCTTTCTCGAACACTCCTCCAGACGGTCATTGATCTCGTCAAACCGCTCCTGCGCAGCCTCCTCATGCCCGTAACTCTGTACGACCTTCTGATTCTGCACCATCTCATCCATATACGCGGTCTGTTCCCCGCGGATCTGTGCCTGCTGTTGGAACATGTGATACGTCTTTTTTGCAATAAAGCTCGCTGTAAACAAAGACAGCGGTGTGACCACAATCACGACGAGCGCAATGCCGGCATCCTCACGCAGCATGAACAGCAGTGTACCAAAAATCGTGATCACTCCGGTAAATAACTGCGTAAATCCGAGCAGCAGTCCATCGGCAAACTGGTCGACATCCGAGATCATACGGCTCGTAATATCTCCGACTGAATGCCCGTCGAGATAAGCCAATGACAAATGCTGCAGCCGTTCGGCAGCATCGTTGCGGATATCCTGTGTGACGTTGTAGGTCAGACGGTTATTGCAGCGTGCCATCGCCCACTGTGCAATACTATTTCCCACGATTACCGCGGTGATCAACCGCAGAATATGTGTCAGAGCGGCAAAATCCACCTGCCCTTTTCCGACAATACAATCGACTGCGTTACCGGTCAGTCTCGGCACGCATAACGTCAACACGACGACAAGCAGCGCGAGCAGGATGCTGGCTGCCAGATAATACCAGTAGCCTCTGACATAACGAAGTACTTTTTTGACTGTTTCCTGTTTAAATGCTTTGTTCTGCTCCATCTGTCTCACGCCTCCCCTCTCGCCTGTGTCTTTCGGTTGTCAAACTGGGAATCATAGATCTCCTGATAAACCGTACAGCGCTCTAACAGTTCATGATGTGTTCCTATATCGACAATTTTTCCGCCATCCATTACAATAATTAAATCAGCATATAATATCGAAGCCGCCCGCTGTGAAACGATCAGAACCGTGGGTTTCGGATCGAGCGCCGCGAGCGCCATGCGCAGCTTTGCATCTGTCGCATAGTCCAGCGCCGAGGCACTGTCATCGAGAATCAGGATCTCCGGCTGTGAAACCAGCGTCCGCGCGATCGCCAGTCTCTGGCGCTGTCCGCCGGACAGATTGCGTCCGCCCTGCTCGATCTGCTCGTCGAGTCCGTCCGCCTTTCCTTCCACGACCTCTTTTGCCTGTGCGATCGTCAATGCCTTCCACAACTGTTCATCCGTTGCATCCGGATTGCCCCACAGCAGGTTCTCACGGATCGTTCCCTGAAAGAGCACTGCCTTCTGCATGACGGTTCCGACCATGCCGCGGAGCTGTTCCTTTGTATAAGACTTTACATCTTTTCCGGCGATCCGTACTTCACCGGACGATGCATCATAAAAACGGGGAATCAGATGTACAAGCGACGTCTTTCCCGATCCGGTTCCGCCGATGATGCCGACCGTCTGACCTCTTTTGATCGAGAAATTCAGATCCTCCAACGACTTATCACCCGCGCCCGCATACGTCAGATCAACATGCGAAAATCCGATGATCTCCTCGCCGTCCGTCAGTTCTGGCTGTACCACCGGATCTGCCTCAAACTCCATAGACGACTGTACATCGAGCACATCCGACACACGTTTGCCGCTCGCCAGTGCACGGGTCAGCAATACGATGGTATTTGCCATTTTCACCAGCTCGACGAGAATCTGTGACATATAATCGAGCATCGCTACCACATCTCCCTGCTCCATCGTACCGACGGATACGTGGTGTCCGCCCTGTGAGAGCAGTGCGATCACGCCCAGATTGATAACGACATACGTCAGCGGATTCATCAGCGCCGATATTTTTCCGACATAGAGCTGTTCCTTTTTTAACACCTCATTCTCACGGTGAAAGCTGTCAATCTCCTCATCCTCACGGTGAAACGCGCGGATCACACGCACACCGGTCAGATTCTCCCGCGTGCGGCGCAGCACCTGATCCAGCCGCTCCTGCACACGGCGGTACAGCGGCAGTGTTGCGTAAATAATGCTAAAGACTATGATAAACAGCACAGGAATCACGACGACAAACGTCACTGCCGCCTGCGCATTCACGGTAAATGCCAGAATCATCGCTCCGAATACGATAAACGGTGAGCGTAGCAGCAGCCGCAGAGTCATATTCACACCGTTTTGCAGCTGGTTGACATCACTGGTCATCCGGTTCATGAGTGCGGATGTTCCCTGCGTGTCCAGCTCCGTAAATGAAAGCGACTGGATATGTGAAAACAATGCATGGCGCAGCTTTGCCGCAAAACCGACTGCCGCCTTTGCCGCGAAATACTGTGCACATATCGCACAGGTCAGCCCCACCGCCGCCAGCAGGATCAGCACGCCGCACATCTTATAAATGTAGGGCTTGTCCCCGTATTTAATACCGTGATTGATGATCGATGCCACAACGAGCGGCACAAGCAGGTCAAACAATGCCTCCAGCATCTTAAACAGCGGGGCGATCACCGATTCCTTCTTATAATCCTTTAAATAGATCAGTAATTTTTTCATAAATATTCTCCGAAAAGAATCAGGAACCATATGGTTCCTGATCCCAATTATCTTTTATTCTATTATTTGTTCCCGGACCGATTTTATGACTCCGGATCTGTCGCAGTTTCCCTGGATGTCGTATCCGATGTGCTATCGGTTGTCTGGTCTGTTGTGGCATCGGCCGTTGATCCGTCCGTACTCTCTGCCTGCGCATCCCCGCTCGTCTGCTGTAATTCTTTGGAATAAATGGTATCAAAGTTGACCGGCTCCCATGCCTTGTCGTCTACTGCCCACTCAGCAGAATCCTTGTATCCATCCAATGTCTCCTGATACAAAGCCTGCTTGCGGTCGGAAATGATCGACTGGCGCTCCCGCTCTGCCGCTTCCTTGTCATCAAGGCTGTCCATGCGGATCACGTAGTAGTATTTGTCTGTGTCGATCAGTGTCTTGTTGTATTCGCCCTCACCGAGCTTATCCGCCGCCTCAAGCACTGCCATCTCCAGATATGTGGAATTGTCATCCTCGCTCTGGAGATCCTTTGTGCCGTAAGAGCAGGTCGCCTTGCTTGCATCATGCGCATCTGCCGCTGTCTGCAACGGATCTTCCGAGCTGCCGGTAAGCGCTTCATCTAAGATCTGCTGTGCCTTATTCTTTGCCTCGGCTGCTGCCTCCTCATCGGTCTTGCTCTCTGCATCATCCGTGCTGGCAGTCTTTGACACACGTACATAACTAAAGGTCTTCTGTGCACATTCTTCGTCGGAAACGTTCGTGTCCGCTCCCGCAACGATCGCATCATGCATCTTCTGCTGCAGCGTAGCCAGACGGAGCTGCTCCTTGACATATTCCTCTGTCGCACCCATCGCCTCAAGCGCTTCCTCTGTATTCGCTGACATAAAATCGGCTGCCACAGACGCGATTTTGTTCATCTCGTCCTCAGTGAGCGATACGCCGTACTCATCCATGTGCTCCTCCAGCAGATAATACTCTTCCAGAGACTGCAGCGTATTTGCTTTCACGCGGTCTGTCATCGTCTCCGCATCGTCCCCGCTCTGCTTTGTCCACATATCCTGACCGAAATAGGACATGTAGTAGGTATCGTAATCAACTGCCGTATACTGTGCCATATAATTTGCCAGTCCCAGACTGATCTCTGTACCGTTTACGGTCGCTACCGTCTTATCCGGATTGATCGATCCGCATGCGGTCAGCATCGTGCCCGCCATGAGCACACCGCTCAATGCCAGTATGGACAACTTTTTTAACTTCATGATATATCCTCCTAAGTCTTGTCTGCGACTGACTGATTCACCCGCACTACCGATTATACGTCCTTCACCCGCAGAATGCAAGAGAGCACCCTGTGTTCACGCTTTTTTCACATCTGCATAGTCTCATTCCTGTGCCGGATAGAGCGCCGCCAGCTCATCTAAAAATGCACCGACCGCCTCTGTCACATTTGCCGCCTTCTGCCTGCTGTTATAATTCATCCGGTATAAAAATGAAGGCGCTGTCCTGTCAGGCACAAAAATAACCGCTCCCTCGAATTTTTCCACAAACGACGGAATCTTTGCCGGATCGACCGGAGCCTGCTCATAGAGCACAAAGCGCAGCGTTTCCGCCTTTTGTGTGATCTCCGTCACATACATCCGGTGCGCATGTGCCTTCTGTCTGGCGATCATCAACAGGTTCTGTACCGACCGCGGCGGCTCGCCAAACCGGTCAATCAGCTCATCGAGCATCTCATCACCCTCTGCGGCAGTCTCCACACTCGCGATCCGCTTATAAATATCGAGCTTCTGGTATTCATTCGGGATATAAGTGGGCGGGATATAGGCATCCACCTCCACATCCAGTGTCGTCTCAAACTGTGCCTGCGGCGGCAGCTCGCCCTTCTGTGCCTTCACCGCCTCGTTTAACATCTTACAGTACAAGTCGTAGCCGACTGCCTCCATATGTCCGTGCTGCTGCGCGCCGAGCAGATTGCCGGCACCGCGGATCTCCAGATCACGCATCGCAATCTTAAAGCCGCTGCCCAGATCGGTAAACTCACGGATCGCAGCCAGACGCTTTTCAGCAACTTCCTTTAACATCTTATCCCGCTTGTACATAAAGAATGCATACGCCGTCCGGTTGCTGCGCCCTACGCGGCCGCGGAGCTGGTACAGCTGCGACAGACCCATGTTATCCGCGTCCTGAATAATCATCGTATTAACGTTTGAAATATCAAGTCCTGTTTCAATAATTGTCGTAGATACCAGAACATCAACATCTCCGTTGACAAACTGATACATGATCCGTTCCAGCTCCAGCTCCTTCATCTGCCCATGTGCAAACGCCACGTTCGCCTCTGGCACAAGTGAAGAAATCTTTGCCGCTACATCCGCGATCTGGTTGACGCGGTTAAATACATAATAGATCTGTCCGCCACGCGCCAGCTCACGTGCGATCGCTTCACGTACCAGCTCCTCATTGTATTCCATGACATAGGTCTGGATCGGCAGACGATCCATCGGCGGCTCCTCAAGCACGCTCATATCACGGATACCGATTAGGCTCATGTGCAGCGTCCGTGGAATCGGTGTCGCCGTCAGCGTCAGCACATCAACATTATTTTTTAACTGCTTGATCTTCTCCTTGTGCGTGACACCGAACCGCTGCTCCTCATCGATGATGAGCAATCCCAGATCCTTAAAGCTGACATCCTTCGACAGCACCCGGTGCGTGCCGATCACGATGTCCACCATGCCGCGCTTTAATTCCTCAATTGTGTGCCTTTGCTGGGCTGCCGTGCGGAAACGGCACAGCAGGTCTACCGTGATCGGAAAATCCTTCATCCGCTGCGCAAACGTATTGTAATGCTGCTGCGCAAGGATCGTCGTCGGAACAAGATAAACGACCTGCTTGCCCTCCTGCACCGCCTTGAACGCAGCTCGGATGGCGACCTCTGTCTTGCCGTAGCCGACATCGCCGCAGATCAGACGATCCATGATCTTGGTGCTCTCCATATCATGCTTCGTCTCCTCGATCGCACGCACCTGATCCTCGGTTTCCTCAAACGGGAACATCTCCTCAAACTCACGCTGCCAGACCGTATCCGGTCCGTACACATAGCCTTCCTTCTGCTGACGGACTGCATACAGCTCGACCAGCTCTCTGGCGATCTCCTTCACCGCACCCTGCACACGTGCCCGCGTGCGGCTCCACTCCTGCGTGCCGAGCGTGTTGAGCTTCGGCTTTTTCGCATCACTGTCGGCATATTTCTGGATCAGATCCAGCTGCGTTGCCAGAATATACAGGTTCGATCCCTTCGCATAGGTGATCTTCATGTAATCCTTGGTCGTGCCGCCGACCTCCATCTTCTCTATGCCCTGATAGATACCGAGTCCATGATTCTCATGCACGACATAGTCGCCGACATGCAGGTCTGCAAAGCTGCGGATGTGCTCGCCCTCATAGCGCTTGTACTTCTTCTTCTTTTTCTTCTTTTCCGCGCCAAAAATGTCACTCTCGGTGATAACCGCAAACGACAGCAGCGGATACTCATAGCCGCGCCGCACCTTGCCATGGCAGACCATCACCTCGCCGGGTTTCAGTTCATGCCCCGTATCCTCCGTATAGAAGCAGGACACACCCTCATTCATGATGTCCTCCGCCAGCCGCTTCGCTCTGGTGCGCGATCCTGACAAAAGTATAATCTTGAATTTATTTTTGTTATATCTCTTTAAATCCTTTATCAGCAGCTCAAAGCTGTTATTGTAGGCGTTCACGGTGCGTGCCTGAAGCTGATACTGTTCATCCACCTCCAGCTGCGGCACGCGCTGCTCCAACGCACAGAGCGCGACGAGGCAGCACTGTTGCAACCGTCCGAGCGTCTCTGCCGCTCCATACAGGGCATCTGCCTGTCCCGGCAGGATATAGCCCTTCTCCAGACGCTGCTGCATACTCTCGGAAAACTCCTGCTCAACGCTGCGCCCCTGTTCCATCAGCCGCGCCGGTTCATCCAGAAAGCAGATCGTCCTTGTACGGTCAAGGTAATCGATCAACGATACCTGTTCAGACGAAAAATAGCTCAGAAACGCATCCAGATTTGCAGCTCCACCAAGTTCGGTCAATTCTTCTTCCAAATTTGCTGCCATCGTGCGTATTCTTGCCGCTTCTTCCGGTTTGTGGTTGTTTTTAAACGCAGTTACTACCTTTTTTTCTTCGGCGTGCAGACGTTTCAGCCCTGCCTGTATCTGTTCCTGCGACAGCACCCACTCACTCGCCGGATACAGCGTCAGAGTATCTTCGACTCCCTCCTCAAGCGAGCGCTGGCTCTCCACATCAAACCCGCGGATTGAGTCGATCTCATCGCCCCAGAACTCCAGCCGGTACGGATGCTCGGCACTCATCGGGTAGATGTCGAGAATCCCGCCGCGCACCGCAAACTGTCCGGGTGTACTGACCTGATACTCCCTCTCGTAGCCCATCGCGACCAGTTCTTTACACAATTCGTCTAAATCAGCACTTTCTCCAACTGTAAAGCGGCAGATCGCTGCACGAAACTGTTGTGGCGCACTCATGTGGTTCATCAACGCATCAAATGTCGTGATCACGGTCACGCCGATCTGCGGACTGCCGTTCTCCGTCTGCTCCGATAATGCCTGCAGCACACTCAGACGCTCCCGCGTCAGCGTATTGCCACGCAGGTCGGACTGATAAAACAGCACATCCTTTGCAGGAAAATACATAACATTCTCATCAAAGAAACGGTAATCCTCGTACAACTCCTTTGCTTTCTGCTCCTGAAACGTGATAATCAGACGGTTTTGTGCATGCAGACCAAGCCCATAGATCAAATGGGCTTTCTGTGCATCCATACATCCTGAGATCTCAATGGTTCCCTTGAACGTGGATAACCGTTTTTCTATTTCTTCATAATCCTTCCACTCGCTCAGTGGCTGTAAAAATGCCTGCATGATCACTGCTCCCGCACTATTTTTTACCGTTGAACCGGTTCATGGCACCGTTTAAGTCGTCCATGAGAAACATCTCCACCGCCTCTACCGCGTCTGCAAACGCATCCTCCACCAGTGCCCGTTCTTCCTTTGAAAAATGTCCCAGCACATAATCGGCAAGATCCCAGCCATCCGGTTTCTCGCCGACACCGACCTTGATCCGCGCAAATCCCTGCGTTCCGGTCATCGCGATAATGTTTTTGATCCCGTTGTGCCCGCCGGCGCTGCCCTTGGCGCGCACACGGATGCGTCCGGGTGCCAGACTGATGTCATCGTAAATAACTAACAACTCGCTGTCCGCATCCAACTTATAGAAATTGAGGATCGCTTGTATGCTCTCACCGCTGAGGTTCATGTACGTCTGCGGCTTTACGAGCAGCACCTTCTGTCCTGCGATGTACCCGCTGCCACATAAGGCGCGATGCTTTTTTTCATTGATCGCTATATTGTATTTATCAGCGATCGTATCTATCACATCAAAACCTACATTATGTCTCGTCTTTTCATATTTTTTGTCCGGATTTCCAAGTCCTGCTATTACATACATAATATTCGTATCTTCCTTATATGTTTCCCTGCGTTCTTCTTCTGATGACTTCTGCCGCTTCTGCAAGCTGATTCTGGTCATTAACTCCCGTAATATCCGTGGCATCGTCGAGTGCATAAGCATCCACCTTCTGTCCCTGATCTTTTATAATAGTGAGCGTATCCGGCAGATAATATTCACCCTGCGCGTTGTTCGGGCGGATCTGATCCAGCGCCGCCTTGAGCTGCGCAGTATCGAACAGATACATGCCGGAATTGATCTCGTGGGATGCCAGCTCCTGCTCGTTTGCATCCTTATGTTCTACGCTCTTTATAAACCGCCCCTGTTCATCGCGGATAATGCGTCCGTATCCGGTCGGATCGTCTACCATTGCGGACAGTACAGTGACCGTATTGCCCTGTGCCTCGTGATATTCGCCCATGCGGCGCAGCGTCTCGGCGGTGATGAGCGGCGTATCACCAAAAAGGATCAGTGTCTGTCCCTCGTCTCCTAAAAATTCACGTGCACATTTTACTGCGTGTCCGGTGCCGAGCTGCTCCGGCTGCAATACAAATTCTACATCCTTTGCGGCAATTTCACGCTCTACAACATCATGCTTATACCCCACGACCAGACAGACATCAGATACGCCTGCCCCGCGCGCTGCCTCGATCACATAATCGACCAGACATTTTCCGTCGATGCGGTGCACGACCTTCGGCAGATCAGATTTCATTCGTGTGCCCTTGCCGGCTGCAAGGATCACTGCTTTTCGTTTCATCATGGTTCTTCTCCTTTATCTTTTCCCAAACGTTCCTTTAGTGTAGCCTAATTTTGCCCAAAATTCAAGAGAGCTGTCGCACAACCTGCAAAACAGGCAGCGACAGCTCCATTTACTTGCTATATGTTACGCTTCTGCATCCAACTCCTGCTCCATCGCATAGCGCTCTAAGATCAGCTTTTGAATGCGGTTTCTGGTCTCCGTCCGGATCGGATGTGCAATATCTCGGTATTCTCCTTCCCCGGTCTTTTTGCTGGGCATCGCGATAAACAATCCTTTCTCGCCATCCACGACTTTGATATCGTGCAGCACAAACTCATCGTCGATCGTAATCGAAACGATGGCTTTCATCTTGCCACTGCCCTCCAGTCTACGAATGCGTATATCCGTAATTTCCATATGCCTAACCCCCTTTTCGACCGCATCTGCCGATCCGGTCAGGTATCCCCCTAAATTCCGTAACGGTTGCTGTCACCGACAACGACCTGAATCTCTCCGTCTCCGAAATAATACATATTGGGCTTCAACGTACCGCGGCTCTCCACGATACAATTCTCGATATGCGTGTTATCTCCGATGTATACCTCGTTAAGAATAATGGAATTCTTAATAATACAATTCTTGCCGATAAAGGATTCCTTGAACAGAATCGAATTCTCCACTTTACCGTTGATGATTGATCCGCTGGCAACAAGGGAATTTCTCACATCAGCACCCTCATTATACTTTGCAGGCGGCAGATCATCTATCTTCGAGTAGATTCTCGGCGCCTGCTTAAAGAAGTAATGACGTACCTCAGGCTTTAAGAAGTCCATATTGGTCTGGTAATAAGACTCTACCGTGGCAATATTGTTCCAGTAGCCCTGCAGCTTGTAGCCGTAGATGCGCTTGAGATCCTTGTAACGGATCAGGATGTCCGTAACAAAGTTCCATCGATCCTCTGCTGCACACTGCTCCAACAGCTCTATCAACTGTCTGCGACGGATGACATAGACACCGGCTGATATTGTTCCGGTCTGTGCAACCATCGGCTTTTCCTCAAAATATGTAATACGTGAGTCCTCATTCATGCGGACAACACCGAAACGGCTGATATCCGTACCGGCAGGCATGTCCTTGACTGCAATCGTAATGTCCGCCTTTTTCTCAATATGATAATCCAGCAGTTCATTGTAATCTATCTTGTACACACAATCGCCGCTTGTAATGATAACATAAGGCTCATGGCAGCGCTTTAACCACTCAATATTCTGGTACATCGCATCTGCTGTGCCTCGATACCACCAGCTGTTATCTGCGGTGATCGTCGGTGTGAACACGAACAGTCCGCCCTGTTTTCTACCAAAATCCCACCACTTTGATGAGCTCAGATGCTCATTTAAGGAACGCGCATTGTACTGTGACAGCACTGCGACCTTCTGTACGTGGGAATTGCTCATATTACTCAATGCAAAATCGATGCAACGGAAGCTGCCGGCTACAGGCATTGCAGCGATCGCTCTCTTGCGGGACAATGCTTCCATTCTTGAATTGTTGCCACCCGCTAAAATAATACCTAATGCTTTCATGCCTTAACACCTGCCTTTATAATAGAATCTCCGCTTTCAAGTAATCCGTCCGTATAATCGGCTGCCACTGTCTCACCGGACACGGCTGTATTTCTTCCTATTGATACATGTGCCGGTATCACGGAACGCTCTCCGACAACAGCCAGCTCACTGTTGTATACTTTCGGGTTAAACTTGCTCGGTGCAAATTCGCCGACACCGATCTTCACATCGTCGCCGACCTCACAGTCCTCCGCAACGATAGCCTTGTCCAATACACAATTCTCACCGATATGCGTACCCTGCATAATGATGGAATCCCGAACGACTGTGCCCTTTCCGATCACAACGTTCGCGCCGATCACGGAACTATGTACCTCACCGTAAATCTCGCTGCCCTCTCCGATAATACTCTTTAAGACAACCGAATCGGCTGAAATGTACTGCGGCTGGATCGCTCCGGTATTCGTGTATACCTTCCAGTATTTCTCATACAGATTAAACTCCGGAATGAGATCGATCAGCTCCATATTTGCTTCCCAGTAAGAGCTGAGTGTTCCGACATCCTTCCAGTAACCGTTAAACTCATAAGCGAACATCCGGCTGTCGCGCTCATGCAGATACGGAATGACATGCTTTCCGAAATCGCAGCTGCTCTGATCCTTCAGCGCTACCAATGCGTCGCGGAGTACCTTCCAGCTAAAGATATAGATACCCATAGAAGCCAGATTGCTGCGCGGATGCTCCGGTTTTTCCTCAAATTCACTGATCCGGCGCTCATCATCCGTGATCACAACTCCGAAACGGCTTGCCTCCTCGATCGGAACAGGCATAACGGCAATCGTCACATCTGCGTTGTTCGCCTTATGGAAGTCTAACATTACTTCGTAATCCATCTTATAAATATGGTCTCCGGAAAGGATCAATACATATTCCGGATTGTAGTTTTCCATGTATTTCAGGTTCTGGTAAATCGCATTTGCCGTACCGGTATACCACTCGCTGTTGGTACTCTTTTCGTAAGGTGGAAGCACTGTTACACCTCCGTTATTACGATCCAGATCCCACGGAATACCGATTCCGATATGGGTATTCAAACGCAGCGGCTGATACTGCGTCAATACTCCGACGGTATCAATTCCTGAGTTAATGCAGTTGCTGAGCGGGAAATCGATGATACGATACTTTCCGCCAAAGGCTACCGCAGGTTTTGCCACATCTGCGGTGAGGACACCCAGACGGCTGCCCTGTCCACCCGCAAGCAACATGGCAATCATTTCCTTTTGAATCATATTACTCACCTCTTGCTTATAAATTTTGACTGTATAAGTATACATACAGTATAACATCTTCCACCCCATTTGTACATCATAATAAACAAAAATTTTGTTAAAAAAATTACATTTTTGTTATATTTTACAAAATCCGCCAAGAATCACGTGACTATGCGCACTGAGACAGTCAGATATTTCGGTACTGTCCGGATCACCATACTGCCACCACTTCAACAATCAGGGATTGTATGCACACAAAAAAGTGGTATACTATACAATAGGTTAGATTTCTATCATAATATAATAAATAAAAAGCGAAGGTAATCACGATGAATGCATATGTAGTCAATTTTTCAAGCCCCTGCCACATCCATTTTATTGGCATCGGCGGCATCAGTATGAGCGGTCTGGCACAGATCGTACTAAAGGAAGGTTTCCGCGTATCCGGTTCGGATATGAAAAAATCCGCACTGACCACCCAGTTAGAAACGCTGGGCGCTGAGGTTCATTACCCGCAGCAGGCGGCAAATATCACACCGGACATCAATGTGATCGTCTATACGGCAGCCATCCATGAGGACAATCCGGAATATGCAGCAGCCAAAGCTGCCGGTATTCCCATGCTTTCGCGCGCGGAATTTTTAGGTCAGTTGATGACTAACTATGCCCGTTCCGTCGCGGTTGCCGGTACACATGGCAAGACAACGACTACTTCCATGATCACACATATTCTGCTGGCGGCAGATGCAGACCCTACGATCTCTGTCGGCGGTATCTTAAAAGCGATCGGTGGAAATATCCGCGTCGGTTCTTCGGACTGCTTTGTGACAGAGGCATGTGAGTACACCAACAGCTTTTTACACTTTTTCCCGAAATACAGCGTCGTATTGAACGTAGAGGCGGAGCATCTGGACTTTTTCAAGGATTATGACGACATCCGTCATTCCTTCCACCAGTTTTTATCCGGCACTGCCGCAGACGGCTCTGTGATCGTCAACGGCGAGATTCCTGATGTTGCGGGACTTACGGAGGGTATCCGTGCATCCGTGATCACTTACGGCTTTGATCCGTCCTTCGATGTATTTGCCAGCGATCTGACCTATGATTCGCTCGGCTGTGCATCCTTTACCATTCATCACGGGGATGCTGCACCTGTATCCGTGACACTGCATGTCCCCGGAAAGCACAACGTATCCAACGCGCTCGCTGCCTATGCGGTCACTGACGCTATGGGCATCGCTCCGCAGGCAATCGCAGCCGGATTGTCAGCGTTTACAGGCACCGACCGTCGTTTCCAATATAAAGGCACGATTGACGGCATCACCGTGATCGACGACTATGCACACCATCCGACCGAGATCCGCGCGACACTTGCAGCAGCTAAAAACTATCCGCACAAGCGTCTTGTCTGCGTATTCCAGCCGCACACATACTCCCGTACAAAGGCGTTTCTGGACGATTTCGCAGATGCGTTATCCGCTGCTGATGTCGTCGTACTGGCAGATATCTATGCAGCCAGAGAAACGGACAATCTCGGCGTGAGCTCCAAGGATATCTGTGACCGCCTGACTGCCAGGGGATGCGAGGCATATTACTTCCCCACGGAGGAAACATTTGACGGTCTTGAAAAATTTTTATTAAAAAAATGTATCGACGGCGACATGTTAATAACCATGGGCGCGGGAAACATACTGGAAGTGGGAGAGCATCTTCTGGGGCAATAAGTTATCCACATTATCCACAATCGATTGGGGAAAAGTTATCCCAAATCATTGTGGATATTTTATTTACATAACATGTCCCTCGTCAGTTTAAAATATGCTTAAAATATGCGCCTTATGACTGTTTTTTACTGATTTACATAAAACGTTATCCACTTATCCACATTTTTGATCATCCCACGCAAAGCCTTATAAATCAAGGCTTTGCGCGAAAATCAAGACTTCTCAATTCAGATTTAATGTGCTATAATACTCGAGCAGCAAATGGGAACATTCCTTGCTGTCGGAGGAGAAGATTGGTTTATGGCAGATATTATGTTACACAGGGACAACGAGGTTCATCGAACCGTCGTGCCCAATTATTTTATTGATGCATATATGGTTCACGCAAACGGGGAGTACGTGAAGGTCTACCTGTACCTGCTGCGATGCATGAATGACCCTACGATGTCATTCTCTGTGTCCGATGCAGCGGACAAGTTTGACCACACGGAAAAAGATATTCTGCGTGCGTTAAAATACTGGGAAAAAATGCACCTGCTGCGTCTGGAATTCGATGCAAACAAGGAGCTGACCGGCATCTGCTTTCTCGATGTCGCGAGCGCACCTGCTGTCACGGCGATTGTCGCGCCGGACAAGCCGGTTCCGGAGCTGCCGCCCCACGAGAACTACACGGCTGCGGATCTGCGCCGCCTGAAGGACGAATCCGATGTGCGCGAGCTGCTGTTTGTCGCCGAGCACTATCTGGGACATACATTAAATACCACAGAGATGAACGCGATCCTCTACTGGAAGGAGTCATTGCATTTTTCAACAGACCTGATCGACTATCTGATCGAGTCCTGTGTGGCGAAAAACCACAAAAGCGTCCATTATATGGAAAAGGTCGCGCTCTCATGGGCAAAGGCAGGGATCTCTACCGTGACGGCAGCCAAAGAAGAAGCAAGCCGCCACAACGAGTTACATACCGCGATCCGCAAGGCATTTGGCATTCAGGGACGCGATTTTGTTCCTTATGAAAAGGAGTACATCTCCACGTGGCAGAAATACGGCTTTGAGCTTCCGATCATTTCTGCTGCCTGCGACCGCACAATGCGCACGATCCATCAGGCGAGCTTTGAATACGCGGACAAGATCTTAAAGAACTGGAAAAAGAACAATGTCGAATCTCTGAAAGACATCGAGGCGCTCGACGCACTCCATCAGGAGAAGGCTGCCGCAGCCCCCAAGCGCACAGAGACTGCTACGAACACCGCAAAAAAGAACCGGTTCAACGATTTTCCGCAGCGTTCTTATAACACGAGCGAATTAGAAAAGGAATTACTAGGTTATGGCTCTCACCAATAGTCAATATGACCAGATCATGCGCGGCTACGAAGAAAAGCAGCGCATCTCCAGACTCCGTCTGGACGAGAAAAAAAATGAAATCTATGCGAAAGTACCAGCGATCCGTGCACTTGATGACGAGATCGCCGCTTTCAGTATCCGCCAGGCGAGACTTCTGCTCGACGGAGACAGCCATGCGCTGGGCGACCTCAAGGCAGAGCTGGCGCAGGCACGCGAACGGCGTACACAGCTTTTGACAGAGGCAGGCTTTTCCCCTGAGGATCTGCAGCCCATCTACGCATGTCCGGACTGTCAGGATACCGGTTATATCGGTCGGAGCCGCTGCCACTGCTTCAGGCAGGCGGCGATCGACCTGATTTATACACAATCCAATATCAAAAATATTCTGGCAGCGGAGAATTTCGATATGCTGACGTTTGACTACTATGATGATTCCCAGACCGACCCTTCGACCGGTCGCACCGCGCTCGGCAATGCAAAGCTGGCAGTTGATACCTGCCGCTCGTTTGTCGATCAGTTTGACCGGACATTCGATAATCTGTACTTTTATGGGTCGACCGGTGTCGGAAAAACATTTTTATCAAACTGTGTCGCAAAGGCACTGATTGACAGTGGACATTCTGTTTTATACTTTACATCTTTCCAATTATTTACTATATTAGAGGAGAGCAAATTTCACGGAGATGCACTTGCGCGCGAACAGCAGGAGGATCTGTTCTCCTGTGACCTGCTGATCATTGATGATCTCGGCACAGAACTGACGAACCGCTTTTCTGTTTCGCAGCTATTTTTATGCCTGAACGAGCGCCTGCTGCGCAGAAAGTCTACGGTGATCTCCAGCAATCTCGATTTAGAGCACCTGTTCGAGACATACTCCGAACGCAATTTTTCACGCATTATCAGCAATTATACGCTGTTAAAGCTCACAGGCGCGGATATTCGCCTGAAAAAGAGGACACAATAATATACATCATATGGAGGAAACTATTCATGCCGAATGAAGAAATTCAATTAGAGTCAATCCCTCACGGTAAGCTCGGACTTATCACCTTAGCGAGTAGCGCTCCGCTTGGTCACAAAGTAGACCAGTATCTCGTGAAGTGGCGTTCTACCAGACAGCAGCTTCATCCGAACGACACTGCATTCAAGGGATATCAGCGTGATTCCTATCTGATCGATCACACACTGCCCCGTTTTGGAAACGGTGAAGCCAAAGGTACGATCAAGGAATCTGTACGAGGTGACGATCTGTACATTATGTTGGATGTGACCAATCACAGTCTGACTTACAAAATGTGTGGGGAGATCAACCATATGTCTCCCGATGACCATTATCAGGATCTCAAGCGTATTATTGCTGCTGTCAGCGGCAAGGCAAAGCGTATCAATGTGATTATGCCGTTTCTCTACGAGAGCCGCCAGCACAGACGCTCTTCCAGAGAGTCGTTAGACTGCGCACTGGCTCTGCAGGAGCTTGTCGATATGGGTGTAGAAAATATCATCACCTTTGACGCACATGATCCCCGTGTCCAGAACGCGATTCCGCTGCACGGTTTTGAGTCTGTGACCTGTGCTTACCAGTTCGTAAAAGCACTTTGCCGCCATGTAGACGATCTCGTGTTTGACAATGACCACATGATGATTATCAGTCCGGATGAGGGTGGTACGGACCGTGCCGTTTATCTGGCAAACGTCCTCGGCATCAATGTAGGTATGTTCTACAAGCGCCGTGACTACAGCCGTATCATAGACGGACGCAACCCGATCATCGCACACGAATTTCTCGGTTCCTCTGTCGAGGGCAAGGACGTATTTATCGTAGACGATATGATTTCTTCCGGCGAGAGCATGATCGATGTGGCAACCGAGCTGAAAAAGCGCAAAGCAAAGAGAATCTTTGTCATCGCAACGTTCGGTCTGTTCACGAACGGCTTTGAGAAGTTCAATGAGGCAGTTGAGCAGGGCATCATTTACCGCGTTCTGACAACGGATCTGATCTATCAGTCCGAGGAGATGCTGAGCCGTGATTACTATATCAGCTGCGGTATGAGCAAATACATCGCTTATATCATCGACACACTCAATCATGACACCTCACTCAGTGAGCTTTTGAATCCTTACGATAAGATTAAGAAAATCGTTTCCTCTTACATGAATGGCGAATTGGAACATCTCTGATCTGCTATGAATCAAAAAACCCGACCCCGCAAATGCGGGATCGGGTTTTAATTTTTGCTTTGTATGAATTTATTGATCTGCTGGAAATTAGAACAGATCTACTCTGCCGGCAACCTTCTCGTTGATCACATAGTATGCCGCGTCATCTTCGGGCTTTAAGTATACTCTCAGATCCTTGATAGAAGAAACTCTGTGTCCCTGCTCTACGTAGTCTGACTTGATCTTTTCTACGATCGCTTCTACAGATGACTCGTCCGCACCGAACTGTACATATACCTTCGGCTCCGCTGCTGCCTTCTTTGCTGCCTTTGCCTCTTTTGCAGGCTTTCTGCCCGGTTTCTTTGCAGTCTTTGCTTCTTTTGTCTCTTTTACTTCCTTGGCGGGAGCTTCTGCCTTCTTTTCATGCTCTGCTGCCTTCTCTACTTTTTCCTCTGCTTTCTCAGCAGCCTTTGCTTCAGCTTTTACTTCTTCAGCCTTTGCCTCTACTGCCTTTGCGACAGTCTTTACTGCTTCCTTTGCCTCTTCTACCTTCTTTGCTGCTACAGTCTTTACCACTTCGGTGGTACCCTTTACGTTTGCCATGGCTATGCCTCCTCTGAACTGTTTTGTTTTAACTGCAAACTAAAAACTTTTCCATTGCTACAAGTGCTTCGTTTTCGTCGCTTCCGTCAGCTACAATATTTACAGTCATTCCTTCAGACGGATTGAACGCCATAATACCCATAATGCTCTTTGCATTGATCTTGCGATTATCATTTTCCAGCACGATATTACTGTCGAACTGACAGGCAACCTGCACCAGTTCCGCGATCGGGTTCTCATGCTTTTTACTCACATCAGATACTACAATTTTTTTACTACTCATTCTTCATACCCTCAATATCATCGGTGTCCTAAGAACATCCGACTTTTTTGCGCCCGTTAGCGTGTTCTCTATATTTGTCTGCATCCAGCACAAACATATTTACCCTTCTTATATATACCTTATAAACACTGAATTTTCAAGGCATTTTCATATTTCTGTTAAAACCGACGAATATATCCCGGTTATCTGTTTTTTTTTATGCAACTTTTTACCGTAAATATGCCGTGTAGTGACTGCTGTGTGCTGCAAAGCGTGACTGCGCATCGCTGATCGTCTCGCGTGTCGTCTGTCCGCTGGCCGGATCATAGATCCATACATTCGCCGAATCATACCCCGTCAGCAGCTGTCTGCTTCCATCCTCAAGTGTAATCACAACCGGAATGCCCTCACTCACATAGTAGAGTGTCTGAGTCAGTGCACAGCCGGTCAGGTCATACGCAACTGCATCCGGATATGCAGCTGCCATGTCTGTCACATCGATATCCTCAGGCAGGGTCTGCGGGATACATACAAGCCGTTTTGCCCGTTTCCACACGGCCTTTAGCGATGCATCCACAACAACACCCATCTGCTCATCCGCTTCGGCGATCGCATCCTGCAGTCTTGAATGGAAAGACTGCTCTCTGCCCTTTGCGTACATGTAATAGCCCTCCCACGGGTGCTCCGCGGTCAGCTCCATTTCTCTCGGCTGATCTAGCAGCACCTCTCTGGAGGTGACGACATTCGCACTGTTATGCTCCGCAGGCGCAAGCAGCCTGAGTTGTACCAGCGTCTGCTTCACATCATCATACGTCTGACAGACATTGTCATCCAGAATCGCCTCGCCCTGATGGTTAAGAATCATCTCCGGCTCTGCCGAAATATAAGCGCCGTTCAGCCGTTTCACACGCTCAAGACTGATCACATAATCATTGATCTTTACATCTGTAATATAATAGTCTTTTTTGTAATATTCCTTTACCGTCTCATTGTTATCCGCGTCATAGATCCGCACATAGCTCATCGGCACGCTGCCATCCGCCACGCTGCGGCTGTCCGCATCTGCCACTCCGTATACAAAATCGTCCACTAAAAAACCGACCGGATACAGCATGTGTCCATCCGCAGGGATCGTACTTTCCTGCTCATTCTCCAGATTGATCACCGTAATATCACCGTGGGCGGTCTCATCGGTCTGCCATATAAGCAGATGCCGGTCTGCAGACACACTGTAGCTCTCACTGCCCAACCCCTCTGCCAGCACGCGCACACTTCCGTCCGCGGTATTGATCCGGTAAATACTGCCCTCCATCATACAGAACAGAATCCCCTCTGCATTTTCGTAGAGGACATCTCCCATGTCTGTCCGCAGCCGCTGATAAGATTTATCAGACTTCACAAACAACAGCTCCTCAACCGTCGCCGCCGCACTGTCAAAATGGCAGATGGAAATACCGCTCTCTCCCTCATGCTCCCCGCGGTTCATATAGCCGTATACCGCAAAATCCACGCTGCCGCCTTCGCTGATCCTCAAAATACGGATATCGTGTGCCGAATAATTTTCACGGATATCCATGCCCTCATAGCCGCGGAAGCTGAAAACACGGTATAACGTACCGTTTTCCTCACTGTAGCTCCACAGTTCTCCCTGCTGCACAAAGCAGGTAATTTGTCCGTTCTCACTCTTTTTATATTCAACTTCCCCGTCGCGAATGCCTAATTGGATATAATTTTCATAGAAATTCTGTCCGTCCGCACGGAAAATCTGGTTGACACGGCGCTCAAAATTGTGCAGATAACAGCGCGCGCCCTCTGTATTATAGCTGACGCGGTAGTATTCCTCCACATTATAGTATTCCAGTTCGCCGCCATTTCCGGTAGCCGTCACCATATAGCCTAATGTAATGACTGCATAGCCATCGTTCAGCTCTGCGAGCGTCAGCACCGAATCACCATGCTGATGACACACAAAATCTGCCCATGTCACTTCCTGCAGGCTCGCATTGATCGTGACCAGATTCAGATTATTGTTATCCACAAGGCTGTTTGGTTCAAGGTAAGTTGTCAACTGCTGCGCGCGCCCTTTGTCCATCGACGCTTCGTGAAACTCGTTGGCAAATTCCAGATATTCATCCAGATGCCCGTCATTGGTCTGCATCAGTCTGGTATAATAATGGATCGTCTCATCCCCACGCTGCAACAAAAATACAAGCTGGTACTCCTGCCCTTCCTCCAACAGATTTTCTAACACAAGCTGCATCTGCAGTTCATCCCCGCTTGTCCGGTAATCGCTACACACGCGATTCGCGATCAGCCGCTCGCCGTCAAGACTCCGGATCTCATAGCTGAGCTGATCTACTTCGCTGCCAAACATATCGACAACAACCGACACCTTCCGGTCACTCTGTACCGGCACGAGCGAATCCCGCATCGTCGTCAGATCCATTTTATCGCGATAGCCGTGCAGTTCCCCCACCAGATAATCCTTGTAATACATCGAGATCACCGGATAGGAGGCTGCCTTCATTTCCGTGGTGAAATTGACACTGTTTTGATTGGTAAAATATCCGAACGTGATGACTGCCGCTACAAAGCTGAACAGCAGCACCACCGCTTTAATGATTCCTTTTTTCACTGATCATTCCCCATTTCAATAAAGAGTGTCCAATTTGATTTGGACACTCCCTATTGTAATGCGTTTTTTTGAAAATCACAACCGAAACTTTACCAAAATCTTCGACACTGGCGACGTTTGCAGCGTCTCTTATACATCTCGTTATACAACAGCACCTCCAACAGACTGCGTCTGCCCGGATCAAACGGCGGCAGAGGCGGCGGACCCGGACGATCCATGTGCGGCGGGGGCGGTCCCGGACGGTCCATATGCATTGCCTGCATGGATTCATCCGTCTCATCCCCGTTCTGTCTCTGTGCCTCATCCACAGCCTGCGCCTCGGCATCCTCTCTGCGCAGTTCCTCCGCAATGCGGTCACACATAAGCAGCATGGATACGCGGTCAGGATACTCGTCATACATCATGCTCCCCTCGTATTCAAGCCGGTCACAGGTTTCCTCTACCTTTCGCTGCATCCGTTTGGCATCTGCCGGATACATCTGCTGCAAATATTGCAGATCGCGCTCCGTCTCCATCTCACTCATATATAGATCCTGATACGGATACATAAACGAATACGGCATCTGCCGCAGTTGCTGCATCTGGAAAAAATAATCTCTCTGGTTAAAATCCATCAAAGTACTCCACATTTTATTTTTCTATAAGATATGCTATAATGTAGATAACTGTGAAACGCTCGGAAAGGAGACAGTTTTTTATGGAAAAACAGACCTATCTTGCGCCCGGTGCGCATATCGTGGGTGATGTGACGCTCGGAAAGGACGTCGGCATCTGGTACAACGCCGTTGTGCGCGGCGATACGGGCAGCATTTTTATCGGAGACGGCTCCAATGTACAGGACAACTGCACACTGCATACGGACAAGGGACATTCAATCCACATCGGCAGAGGTGTGTCGATCGGGCACAACGCCATCGTCCACGGCTGCACGGTAGGCGACAATACCGTCGTCGGCATGGGCAGCATTCTTTTAAACGGCTCAGTTGTCGGCAGAAACTGTATCGTCGGTGCGGGAGCGCTCGTTACCGGAAAAATGAACATTCCGGACAACTCGATCGTTGTCGGCAATCCTGCCAGAATTCTGCGCCAGATGACCGATGAGGAGATTCAGTCAAACCGCAGAAATGCGGCGCACTATCTGGATCTGATGCACGCCGCATTAAAGGAAACAAATTAGCCAAGCAGTTTTTTGATGTCATTTTCCGGTGTATCGATCGGAGCGATCTGATAATGCTCTACGAGGAAGTTCAATACATTCGGTGAGAGAAACGCAGGCAGTGTCGGTCCGAGCAGAATGTTCTGGATGCCCAGATGCAGCAACGTGAGCAGAATACAAACTGCTTTTTGCTCATACCATGACAGCACCATCGACAGCGGCAGCTCGTTCACGCCACAGTCAAATGCATCTGCGAGCGCAAGTGCTACACGGATCGCACTGTAGGCATCGTTACACTGCCCCATATCCATAATACGCGGCAGCCCGCCGATCGTTCCGAGATCCAGATCGTTAAAGCGGTATTTTCCACATGCCAGTGTCAGGATCACGGTATCCGCCGGAGTCTGCTTCACAAACTCGGTGTAATAATTTCTGCCTGCTCTGGCGCCGTCGCATCCGCCGACGAGGAAGAAATGCTTTAACGCGCCGGACTTGACTGCCGCAATGACGGTATCCGATACCGACAGCACCGCCTCGCGTCCAAAGCCGGTCATGACATGATCTCCGCCATTGATGCCTGTGAATGCCATATCCCGCTCATAGCCGCCCAGTTCAAGCGCTTTTTTGATGACGGGTGTAAAATCCTTGTGTCTGCTGCTGTCCAGATCTTCGATGTGCACGATCTCCGGATAAGACACCATCTCGGTTGTAAAGACACGGTCTGCGTAGCTCGCCTTCGGCGGCATCAGGCAGTTGGTTGTAAATACAACCGGTGCCGGAATATCTGCAAATTCTTTCTGCTGGTTCTGCCATGCAGTTCCGAAATTTCCCTTTAAATGAGCATATTTTTTCAGCTCGGGATAGCCGTGTGCCGGAAGCATCTCTCCGTGCGTATAGATATTGATGCCGAGATCCTTTGTCTGCTCCAACAACTGCTTTAAGTCATACAGATCATGACCGGAGATCACGATAAAGGGACCTTTTTCTACCATAAGGGGCACCTGTGTCGGAACCGGATTGCCATAGGTCTGCGTATTCGCGCGGTCAAGCAGCTCCATACACTTCAGGTTGACTTCGCCCACTTCCAGTACGATCGGAAGCAGTTCATCCATTCCCCAGTCCTTTGTACCAACTGCATACAGCGCCTTGTAGAAAAAGCGGTTGACCTCCTGATCGCGGTATCCCAGCACGTTTGCGTGATAAGCATAAGCTGCCATTCCGCGGATACCGAACAGAATCAGTGATTTCAGCGAGCGGATATCCTCATCCGCCTGCCACAGCTCCTGCATATCGTAATCGTTATTTCTGCCGCACGGCGCTCCACAGGCGGTACAGCCCGGCACGATACGGTTTTTCTCATCCTCGATCCGCTGGATCAGCGCAGTAATTGTCTCGTTATTGAAGTTCACGTTTGTGATCGTCGTAAACAGTCCTTCGATCACGAGATCATCGGTCGCTTCCGTGAGCAGGTGCATATTGCCCTCGGTCGAGCGTGCCAGACCAATGAGCGCACCGGTCAGTTCATCCTGTAATTTTGCCGTATCTGCCTTTTTTCCGCAGACTCCGGCTGCTCCGGTACAACCACTGCATCCCGCAGTCTGTTCACACTGAAAACAAAACATCTGTTGATTAGATAAATGATTCATCGATAGATTCCTCCTATTATATGCATTTAGATTTATACGTCCAGCAGTCTGCCGTCGGTGGAAACAATGGCTACCCGCCAAGGGATAAATTTACCACTCGCCTGCAATGCCCGCTTTGCTGCCTGCTCAATGCCTCCGCAGCACGGCACTTCCATACGCACGATGGTTACGCTTTTTATATCATTGTTGGCGATGATCTCGGTCAGCTTTTCTGCGTAATCGCCCTCGTCGAGCTTCGGGCATCCGATCACCGTGATATGGTTACGGATAAATTCCTGATGAAAATTGCCGTATGCATAGGCGGTACAATCCGCCGCAATGAGCAGATTCGCTCCGTCAAAATACGGGGCGTTTGTCGGCACAAGTTTGATCTGTACCGGCCACTGGGATAACTGGCTTGTGTTGTGGGTTGCAGCCTGCGGCGCATTCCCTGATGTTTCACGCTGGATCGTCCTGGACTGACTGCCGGGGCATCCACAGGGCAGCGGAGCCTTGTGCGCATGTTCCTTTGCAGCCTTAGCCGCAAGCACCGCTGCCTCGTTATACGCCGGAGCCTCACGCTCCTCAAAATGGATCGCATCCGCAGGACAGGTCGGCAGGCAGTCGCCCAGTCCGTCGCAGTAGTCCTCCCTCGTCAGCTTTGCCTTGCCGTCGATCATTTCGATCGCGCCCTCGTGACAGGCGGATGCACAGGCACCGCAGCCGTTACATTTTTCTTCATCAATTTTAATGATTCTTCTGAGCATGGTTGGATTCTCCTTTTGTATATTCGGTAAACTGTTTTTTGTTTATTGACTTTACAATCGGAGTATACTATAGTGATCACAACAATTCTGTTGTTTTTACAACGAAACGAGGATTTTATGAAAAAATATTTAAACATTTTAAAAAAATCGCAATTATTCGCAGGCGTGAGCGAGCATGAGCTGGAGGCGATGCTCGGCTGTCTCAGCGCGGAGCTGCGCACCTACCGGAAGGGCACCTATGTCCTGCATCAGGGCGAATCCCTGAAGCATATCACGCTGTTGGTCGCCGGTTCACTTTTGATCCAAAAGGACGACTTCTGGGGAAACCGGAGTATTGTCAATCAGATAGGTGTCGGGGAAATGTTTGGGGAAGCATATGTCGCACCGGACAGCGGTGCGCTGCTCAATGATGTGATCGCCACGGAAGACAGTGCAGTCATTTTCTTTGATGTGAATAAAATTCTGACAGTCTGCTCCTCTGCGTGCAGATTTCATTCGCTTGTGATCCAGAACCTGTTCTATGAGATCTCCGGCAAAAACCGCAGTCTCGTACAAAAGCTGGGGCACATGTCCAGACGCACGACAAGGGAAAAACTGTTATCCTATCTGTCCGAACAGGCAAAAAAACAGCGAAGCGCGAGCTTTAAGATCCCGTTTAACCGCCAGCAGCTCGCAGACTTTCTCTCCGTCGACCGCAGCGCCATGTCAAATGAATTATGTAAACTACGTGACGAAGGGCTGCTGTCCTTCGAGCGAAATCGTTTTCAGCTCTATGTAGACAACAGCCCCTCGTCTGAGGTGTGATTGACCTATGTAATCTGTCAATCTGCCCATTCATGCATTAGTTAGAAGAATGCGGCATGTACTCATATAACTGCAATGCAGTTGATGCGATCGGCATACTCTGTAAGGTCACCTTTCCGGGTCCGTGTACAACAGTATTGAATAAGCCCTCACCTCCGAACAGTACGTTTCCAACACCCTTGACTGTGCGTACTTCCATGTTGCAGTTCTCAGACATTGCCGCTACATATCCGGTATCTACGATCTTGCAGTCACCTGCAGCGATCTCATACTCGTGTGCAGATCCGTCTACCTCAAGGAATACGATACCGTTTCCGGTGAATTTACGCATCAGGAAGCCCTCACCGCCGAATAAGCCCTTGCCCAGCTTCTTCTGCATAAATACTTCGCTGTTGATCTCTCCGACAGATGCCAGATATGATCCCTTCTGTACGATCACACCGTTTCCGGGTGTAACCTCGATTGCCTGAATAGATCCAGGGAACTTTGATGCAAATGCGATCTCGCCTGCGCTCTTTGCATAGTAAGTGTTCATGAATGCGTTCTCCTTGGTCAGCATACGTCCAAGCATCTTGCCGAGTCCTCCGGCACTTGTCTGCATCTCGATTTCATCATCCATCCAAGCCATTGCGCCGGCTTCACACTGAACAAATTCTCCCTGCTCCAGATATACTTTCAAAACCGGTAAATTGCCTCCCTCTACTTTGTACTGCATAATAAAAATTCCTCCTCTTTTTTATTGTTGATAGTTTATATTCAAGTAACCGCAAAGTCATTGATCTTCAACGCAGTTACCTGTCTATTCTATTGTATACTTGTATACTGCATGAGCTCATATTTCAACCGACATCCCTCAAAAATTTCCGCGGGAAGCAAAGCCCTTGCCACGAGCTTCAGATCATCCGATGACACATCTGTCCGCCGCAGATTCGCATAATCTCCGTCGATTGACACGACCTCATAATACCAAGTCTCCATTATCATTGACTGTCCCTCCGGTTGCTGTTTCCCTTGGATGCCTTATTTGACATAGTAGACATAGTTATCTTTTCTGGCTTTCGCAGCAGCCGGCGGTTCTGCGGCATATCCGAGTGCACAGTGACCGATGCCCTCATAATCGCCCTCGATCCCCAGTTCTGCCAGCAGCTTTTTGCCAAACTCTGACTCAAATTCCTCTTTTGCACGATGAATCCAGATGCTTGCCACGCCCAGACTCTCGGCTGCATTCATCAGATTGCCCATAACCAGCGATCCATCGTAGATATAAGTCGGACGTTCCTTATTCGCCAGCACGATCAAAATAACCGGTGCACCGTAAAACGGATCAAAGCCCTCTTTCCATCCGCCAATCCTGCGGTTCTCCTCTGCGATCTGATCGCGCAGCTTTTTATCTGTGACTGCGATAATAATCGGTGACTGCATCCCCATTCCAGTCGGCGCATAAGTGCCCGCCTTGATGATCGCCTGCAAATCTTCTTCCTTTACCATATCCGGCTTGAATGCACGGCAGCTTCGCCTGCTCTCCAATACCTGTAATGTCTCGTTCATGTTCATTACCTCCTTGCCTTGTTTATTCATAATTTACCCGATATCCACACTCTCCATCGTCTGTTCGACGGATACGACCTCCGGTCCGTTCGCAAATGCTTCCTGATCATCCGCGCTCTCTGCCGGATCTTCATAATCCTTTTTCTCCTCGTCGTCCCACAGCGACTCATATTTCTTTTTCTCCATGCGTTCTGTCATCGCGCCGATATTTTTTGCCATCTGATACAGATCGCTGTCAAATTCCATCAGCTTCTGCTCATCTTTCAAGGGAACAATATCTCCATGCATGATCCGGATCGCAACTTTCATGAGCTTACTCATTTCCTCGCCGTATTCCTTAGCGGCATCTGCCTGCTGCCCTGCGACCACCTCGTTAAACTTCGCATCCCACTGCTCCATCAACTGATCCATATATCCCTTGTACTCATCATACTTATCCTGCACCGCCTGATAGGTCAGCTCCAGCGTTGCGGATTCCTCGGCGTAAACATTCGCGCCATCCTCGGTGTGTTCGATCTTGTCCTTTAGTTCCTTTCTCTGCCCTGCCAGCTTGAACTTCTGTTCATTGTAAGATTTCAGCAATGAATTATACGTCTGCCTTGCCTCTCCTACCTTCATACCATTTTCCTCCGTGAAAATATATAAAAAAGAGTCGCTTGCATTTCTATCAAACAAAAAGCAGGGTACGGGAGTCGAACCCGCCTCCTCAGCTTGGGAAGCTGATGTTCTACCGATGAACAAACCCT
>CALBJL010000099.1 GCA_937893485.1 uncultured bacterium
AGTGTGCTGCCGTATATATTTTTATTCCTGACCATCGCCCGTATGATCTGTGAAAAATAAATCATGCTCCGCAAAGGCATATTTGGACATATCGTAGATTGGTGCTCATAAATGCTCAAGCTCGCATCCAGCACAAACGACGCATCATTGCGAACCGATAAGGAAAATCCCTTGTTTTCCAATGGGATGATCTCTACCAACTCCGGATCATCGTAGGACGTTCCGTTTATCGCGTTATAGATCTCCAACGCTCGCGCTTTCTCCATCAGTAACATACTAAACACATCGCTCTTATACTCGCGATTGCCTGCATCTGTTTCTTTCCTACGCAGCTCTTTTTTGTAATCTTCTGTTTCTCTACCCATATGAGATCCTCCTGTCCCTGTGTTCAGCAGGATCTACCTGTGGCTGCCCCACCAGCCACTCAAAAACCATACGTTTTCCGGTTCTATTCCATCTTCCACGCCAGTTCCTGAAATCCTGCCCTTATAAATTGTTTGGAATGTAAAAGCAAGATTTCTGAAATACTTAGAATTGAATATAGAATCCAGATATGTAAATCGATTGCTTTGTTATAAGTATAACATCTATGTTTACTACATGCAACAAAAAGAGGAATGAGCATTTTACTCATCCCTCCCGTGTATTTTGTTTCTACCTATATAAAGATAGTACCTGCGGAATTATCCGAAGTAACGATCCAGCAGACCCTTGAGTGCTCTGCCGTGGCGAGCCTCATCGCGTGCCATCTCGTGTACGGTATCATGGATTGCATCGAGGTTGTTCATCTTTGCGCATTTTGCAAGATCGAACTTTCCTGCAGTTGCACCGAACTCGCAATCTACTCTCCATGCCAGGTTGTCCTTTGTGGTAGCTTTCATGTTCGGCTCGAGATCCTCACCTAACAGTTCTGCGAATTTTGCTGCGTGCTCTGCCTCCTCATAGGCTGCCTTCTCCCAGTACAGACCGATCTCGGGATAGCCCTCGCGGTGTGCGATACGAGCCATGCACAGATACATGCCTACCTCTGAGCACTCGCCCTGGAAGTTTGCCTTTAACTGCTCAAAGATATATTTCTTGTCCTCGTCGCTGATGTCGGGGTTGTTCTTTACGGTAGAAGCGTATACGCCATACACGTGCTCTGCTGCGAGTGTCAGTTCTCCCTCTACCTTTTTGAACTTGTCAGCACCTGCGTGACATACCGGGCACTCCTCCGGAGCTGCATCTCCCTCATAAACATATCCACATACTGAACATACATACTTTGCCATAATTTTTTCCATCCTTTCGTTTGCATTGTTTTATTTTCTTTGCTTATTTGCTTGTTTCGATTCATATTAGGAATCGTTACTGATTTTATATCACAGAAATTTCTCTGTGTCAACTAGCTTTCATATCTAATTTTTGTTATTCGTGTCTAACTTTTGTTGGTTCATACAAGCTGCACATTTACCGTAAAAGAATACGGTGTGTTCCTCGATCGTACCATCAAAGCCGTGCTGGGCTAACAAGTTGATATGGTCGAGCCCCTGTACCTGAAGATCCTGTACACAGCCGCACTTTTTGCAGATAAAGTGGTAATGCGGCGCTGCATTGCCGTCAAAACGGTCGGGGCCGATCCCTGTAGAGATCGTCTGGATCTCGCCGATATCCGTCAGCAATGCCAGATTCCGGTAGACCGTTCCCAGACTGATATGCGGAAACTCTTTCTGAATATTTTCATAAATTGTCTCCGCAGTCGGATGATCGGTACGTGTCTTTAAAAAGTTGTTGATCGAGTCTCTCTGCTTACTGTGTTTTAACATTGTTTCACCCTCATAATAATAATCATTCCTGTTTTATACTATTTATCATAGTCCCGTATATCGCAGTTGTCAATCGAAAATCCGTCATTTTTACTGACATATTTTCCCTAAACCGGCATAAATTGTATAAATGTATCATCAAGGAGTCTTTATGTCCGAATACAGGAGATTCTTTTCCTATATGTATGCTTACGAGGAAGGTGCGAAGACGGTCAATGTCGGTTTCGCCAAGATAGAGATGAAAGGTACACAGACTTCCATAGAACTGCATATGCACGATTGTAAATTGCAGACACCGACTGCGAGCCTCTGCCTGTTTGTGAGAAATGAGGATGTGCTGCTCGGATTTTCGATCGGTGAAGTGCCGTTTGCGGGCGGAGCTACCGACCGACGTTTTGTGCTGGCACAGACCGCCCTCGGCGAGAGTAGCTACCAGATTAGCGATGTCGCGGGTATTTTTCTGTTGTCGCAGGATCAGATCTGTTTTGTGAGTCAGTGGGATGAAGCCCCGATCGACTGGTCGCGGTTCGCGCTCTATGAGCCGCCGGTTGATAAAAGGGATACGGCTGATACAGATAAAGATGTAAAGAAAGACGAAGCCGGTCGGATGGAGCAGACAAATCAGATGGAGCAGGCGAAACAAACAGCACAGACGGACAGTCCCAACAGAGCAGAAATGTCCGATAGGTCGAAAAATGTCGATTCTGAATATGCACAACCGCAGACCTCCGGCGAAAATGTGATCCAGTCCGCCGAGCTGCCTCTGACACAGCCGCAGGTCCGGCTCAGTTCATGGGAACAGAACTGGAATATGCTGCTGCTGACGCATCCGATCATCCAGCCGTTTGCCGATACACAGATCCAGTGTATGCGCACGGAGCTGAAGGATCTGCGCCTGCTGCCGCCGTCCAACTGGCATCTGTGCAACAACAGCTTTTTGCTGCATTCCTTTTTTATGTACCGCCATCTGATCTTTGGCAGGTTTCCGTCTGCGAAAGGTATGAAATGGTTTGTCGGTGTTCCCGGCATCCGCTACCGGCAGGAGCATGTGCTCGCGGCGATCTTCGGATTTCCTGATTTTCTGCCGGAAAAGGCATCCGCCGATGCCGATGCTCCGTTCGGTTACTGGTACACGACTATGAACGAAGCA
>CALBJL010000100.1 GCA_937893485.1 uncultured bacterium
GCACATGATATAATGAGCGCAAACGAGTCAACATGCTTGCATGATGAGGATTGCATATATCGAGAGTGATAGGACGAATGCCCGGACATCAAGGAAAATCAAAGATTTTTCGAGATGCACTGCGAAATTTTTGCACATGGCATAATGAATCTACTAGTTGTAGGAGGGAACTTTCTTTGATACATAGAAAATATATGCGTACCAGACAGCTCGCACCCGGTATGCGGGTCGATCATCCGGTGGTAGACCGCCTCGGACGGATACTGGTTGCACGTGGTGTGGAATTGGACGACTACATCATTGATTCGATGGTTAAAAAAGGCATCATGAGTGTGTATATACAGGAAATCACAGACGATGATGAAGACGAGCTTTCGCCTGCCGCACAGAAAAATATCGAGCGGCTGCGCACGGATGACCGCGCAAAGGTGCGTCTGTCCGACAGTGTACGCGAACGTGTTGCAGCCGGCATCCACTATGTGTACAGCAATACGGATGATCCGGAGCTTGTCCGCACAACGAATAACATCGCCGATACACTGATGTCTGCGATTCAGGAAAACGATGCGTTGGCGATCGACATCAGCACCTTAAAAACAAGTGATGAATATACATTTAAACACAGCGTGGATGTGGCAACCATATCTATGATCGTTGCCAAGCAGATGGGTATGACAGATACCGAAATCCATGAGATCGGTGTCTCAGGTCTGCTGCACGATCTCGGCAAGACCAAGATCCCGCTTGAGATCCTGAATAAACCCGCCCGTCTGGATGACGATGAATTTGCAGTTATGCGCCAGCATCCGGTATTCAGCTACCGCATGATCCAAGACAACCCTGATCTGTCCGATGAGATTAAGCTGGCAGTTCTCCAGCATCACGAAAAGATCAATGGCAGGGGCTACCCTATGGCGGTTTCCGGTGCAAAGATCTCACCATATGCCAAAGTATTATCCGTGGCTGATATTTATGATGCACTTGTCACCGAGCGCCCTTACAAATCAGCGTTCTCGCAGCGTGAGGCGGTCGAAATGATCATGTCGATGACACAGGAACTGGATTTATTTGCTATGGAAAACTTCCTCCACAGCATGATCCTCTATCCGGTAGACTCTGTCGTAGAATTGAGCAACGGAGAGAAAGCAAAAGTCGTTAAAAACAGCCCTTATTATATTCTCCGACCTACCGTGGTCGGTCTGACATCCGGAAAAGTGTATGATCTGGGTGACGACCTTGCCTGCGCCAATATTATTATTCTGTAACTACCGTTTGAAAATGAAACGAATTGATTTTGAAAACGCCACTGTTCTCAATCTATAACGGCAAGAAAAAAACGGCAGCGGCGGTGCGCATCATGAATACTTCCTTTACCATGCTCTGCGCCTGTGCACTTGTATTAATGGCAGCCGGACTACTGTTCGCACATCCGCTCCTCGTACTGTTCGGGGCTTCCAATGATGCGCTCGGCTATGCCTATCCATACATGATGATCTACCTGATGGCACACTGCCGTCCATGATCGCGATCGGCATGAATCCGTTCATCAATGCGCAGGGATATTCCATCATCCTGCTATTTCATTTTACGGCTTTAACATATAGCTCAGCCCAAAGCTGCCCGGGCCGCAGTTGGTCAATATCGCGGGCGATGCCTTCTGGCAGATGATCTGTTCAAATTTCACCTTTGCGTTCACCTGCCGGATGATCTGGCGCAGTTCCTGCTCATCCAGTCCCGCATAGGTGAGAAACAGTATCTTTCGATCCATATTGTCTGATTTGCGCAGCACACTGGAAATATAGTTTTCCCTCGACTGTTCTTTTGTGCCGATCTCAATCGAACCGACTTTGATACTGTCATTTTTCATGACCAGTACCGGGTGCAATAGCATCATTTTGCAAAATCTATGCAGTCTGTCAGACAAACGGCCTGCACGTGCCAGATACCGGGTGGTGTCCACAATAAAGCTCGTCCGCACACGCATGCAGTCGTCCTGTACTCGGCGGATCAGATGCTCCGGGGCCATGCCGCGGCTCGCATAATGTGCTGCCCGCAGTACAGCCAATCCCATTCCACTTGACAAATGACCGGAATCAATCACTTTTACATTGTCAAATACCTGTGCCGCCTCACATGCATTTGCATAGCCCTGACTTGCATGCTTCGCCATCGTAATATGGATGACATACTGCGCCTGTGTGAGCTGCTCGGAGAAAAACTGCTCATAATCCTTCACCTCAGGCGCCTGCGAATGAACAGATTTGCCACTGTTGCACAGATAAGACAGCACACCGTCGGATTCCGCCTCCACACCATCTAAAAATTCCCCACCCTCCGTACAGACGCGGTAAGGCATCACTGCTATCTTATGTTCCTCAATCATGGATGCAGGCAGATCACACACACTGTCCGTACATATGATGATCGGCACCTTTCTATGGTGTCTGATCAGCGCACCCGCTGTAATATCTGTCGTGTCCTCCCCCGCGACAACGCTGAGTACCTCACGAGGCAGATGCTGCAGCAATTCGCGTTCCAGCTGGATACCGGTTACCGGCTTGAGCAGATAACCGTCAAAGCCTTCCCTGCGGTACAACTCCTGATTTTCACTGCCCGCATTTGCCGTGAGTGCCACGACCGGAACATCCTGATTCAGTCCGCCGCTCTGGCTGCGCAGTGCATGCAGACACTCGATGCCATCCATTCCGGGCATCATATGATCCATGAGAATCACATCATAACGCTTCTCAAATGTCTTTTTCAGACACTCCTCCCCACTCATCACGGTATCGATCTGCATCCGTGTCGCGCGCAGCAGTTTTTCCGCAACCATCAGATTTGTCTCATTGTCATCCACGATGAGCACATGCGCATTCGGTGCCTCAAAGCTCTGCTTGTAGTGCTTGTGCTCATTGAGTGCATGGCGCATCTCGAGATTGAGCTCGCCGAGCTCCTGTTCATCCGCCGGTTTCTGCGGCAACGAAACCATAAATGTAGAGCCTTTTGTATACACGCTGTTGACCGAGACCTCACCGCCCATCAAATCTACGAGCTGTTTGACAATCGCCAGTCCCAGTCCCGTACCCTCAATGTTGCGGTTGCGCTCCTCATCCACGCGGCGGAACGCCTGAAACAGATTCGGAATCTGCTCCCGCTTGATACCCATTCCGGTATCCGTCACCGTATATACGACCTGCACCATGCCGTTTTCCTGCCGCTCACACGCAATAGAGAGCGTCACAGAGCCTTCCGCTGTATACTTGATCGCATTGTTTAATATATTGACCAGAATCTGCTTGATGCGCACTTCATCGCCATAGAGCTTTGCCGGCATGGAGCGGTCCACATCAATATGAAATTCCAGCCCTTTTTTCTTTGCACGCACCCAGATCATGCCGACAAGCGCAGACAGCATCTCGCCCACATCGTAGACGACCGGTACAATATCCATTTTTCCGGATTCGATCTTGGACATGTCCAGAATATCATTGATCAGCGCGAGTAGCATCTGGCTCGCACTCTCGATGTTTTTCGCATTCTCCTCCACCTCCGGCGACACCTTTTCACGCAGAATCATCTCGTTGAGACCGATCACGGTGTTTATCGGGGTACGGATCTCATGACTCATGCTCGAAAAGAAGCGGTTCTGAATCTTTCCAAGCTCCTCAATCTCCTTTTTCTGCTGTTTCACAAGTGTATTTTCCTGATGGAACACACGGTTCTGGAACACGATGAGCGCGCAGGTGAGCAGCCCCACTGCCATCATGGTAAAAAATGCATCCTCATACGCCATTCTGATCGTATGCGGAATCACATACTGCGGATGGTAAAACGAGAAGTAAAAGCATGCCGCATCGACTAAAAATGCGACCGCAAGCAGAACATATTTGATCCGGTTTTCCACGACCAGACACACATATACCACGCCGAACAGAAACCAGATCGGCGCACCGCCATAGACACCTCCGGTCGTAAAAAAGTTGTACGGCAGCACAAATAACAGCACGAGCAGCGACGTAACCACGGCTCCCGCCTGTATTTTCCGAAAATGGATTGACAATACCGTAATCAATGCGAACACCACAATCGCTGCCAGCAGCATCAACGTACTGTAGATACTCTCTCCGAGCGCAAGACCGATGATGATTCCCACAAAGATACCGATCAGCCCGATCGTCATGATCAGGCGGAACAGGCGCTCCTGCAGGCTCATTCCGGAATCGCTCAGTACATGCAGCAGTTTCCTGTATTTTTCTCTCATCACGACTCACCGCCTTCCAACTGTGTCTGAAGCGCCTCTAGCTTCTTCGCTGCCGCACCCATCTCGAAATCCCCGACATCCCGCCGGATCTCTGCAAGCAGCGTTCCCACCATAGTTCCATGATAGGCTGCACCGGCAATCTCATCCATCAGCGTCTCCGCCTGCTCTGCCTCATAGGTATCCAGATAGCTGTGCAGCTCCGACAGCTTTTCCTGTAGCTGTTCGCCGGACAATTCCGTTATTCCGGACTGACCCTGCACAGCACCCGCAGGCTCTGTACTCTGTTCCCGCACATGTTCCCCGGCTTCAAACTGCATTCCAAGCACCTGCGCTAACATCCGCGCGGTATCCGTATAGCTTTGCATACATGCGTCATGAAACTGCAACATATATGCGAAATCGCTTTTCTTTGCCGCATCCTCGAGTTTTCTCGCCTGCTCAGACAATGTATCCGCACCGATCATTTTGGCAGAGCTCTTGAGCGCATGCATACTGATCCGGTAATTTGCTGTGTCCCGTGTCTCATAAGCCGTGCGGAGTGTCTGCTCCTTCGGAGGATACTCCATGCAGAACCGTTCAAGAATCTGGCGGTAAAAGCTGACATCCGACATGCAGTACTGGAGCGCCTGTGACGTATGGATGCCCTGTGCCTCCAGCTCATCGACCCAGTCACCGGAAGCTGCCGGTACAACGATAAAGTCGTCATCATTTGCGGGCTGCCCGTCAGACAGCGCATCCGCATCCTGCTCTGCGCTGATATATTCGATCTGATTGATCGGCACGAGCTTTCGCAGTACACGTTCGAGCTCCTGTGTCTCAATCGGCTTGGAAACAAACTCATCAAAGCCCTCGCGCGCAAACATTTCACGTGCCCCGCTGACGGCATTTGCGGTAAATGCGACCGCTGTCACATCCCTGCCGTCTGCCGCGTGCAGCTTTCTGATCCTGTGCAGAGTTTCTACTCCGTCCAGTCCCGGCATCATATGATCCAGAAACAGCAGGTCAAAATCTTCTTTATCACACATCTCGATCGCCTCGAAACCGCTCCGTGCAGTCGTTACCTGCATCTGATAGCCGCCAAGAATGCCTTGTGCAACCATCAGGTTCATCGGCTCATCGTCAACAACGAGCACCTTTGTATGCGGGCAGACCATGCGCTGATCCTTTCCGCGCTCCACGCTCTTTGCCGAATGTGCATTTAAAATCGTGACGAGCGGCAGCCCGTAAAACGGTTTTTTCAACACAATCACCCGGCTGCCCTGCGGTAAATCAAAGGTTCCTCCGGCAATCACGATCACACAGATATTCCGGTCCAGATTCTCAAAATAATCCGGATTTTTCTCATATTCCTCGCTCCCGATCATCAGGTGCGTGAGCTGATAGACTGCCACGAGCCGCTTTAATTCTTTCTCTTCGGAGACTCTGTGCAGAGTCACATCCAGTCCGCATACCAGATGATTGATCAGATCGTCATAGTAGCTGCGTACCGTCGGCACTTCGTATTTTTTCGGGCTGAGATAGCATGCCAGACACAGCTCCTCACGGTTCTCAAGCATCATGCCCGGTGCCGCATCCATGACCTTCTGCGGGATGCTGACAAACACGATCGTCCCCTCCCCCGGCTTGCTCTTTATCTGCACAAAGCCATCCATCGCAGCTACCATCCCGTAGACAATGGACAGTCCGAGCCCAAGCCCTCCCACCTTGCGGTTTCTGCCCTCACTCGACTGGAAAAAACGCTCGGTGATCTGTGCCATATGCTCCGGTGCAATTCCCTCTCCGGTATCACTCACCTGTATACACAAATTCACGCCGTAATCTTTTTCACGTGCATAGATGCGTACATAGATGCCGCCCTTGTGTGTGAATTTGATGGCATTCCCGACAAGATGCTTTAAAATTTTCTTGATTTTCCTGCCGTCGCCCTCCAAGACCGAGGGGATTCCGGCATCAATATCCAGCACCAGCTCCGGCTCATATTCCTTAGCCAGATGCGATCTGCCCATAATCAGATCATTTACGATCGACGTAATCATATACGGCTCATTGCTCACACAGATCCGTCCGGTATCGATCTCCGTATAGTCCAGAATATCCTCGATCTGTCCAAACAGCCGGTTTCCTGCCTGCTGTACGGCGAGTAACTGATCCCGCGTCTCCGCATCCGTATGTTTTTTCAGCAGAACGGAAGTGATGCCCGTCACGGCATTGATCGGCGTGCGCAGCTCATGTGAAACATTCGCCAGAAAGTTTTCCGTCCGTTCATTGATCTGTTCGTGCAGCCGGATCGTTTCCTCCGCCTTTTTGCGCTCACGGGTCTGCCATTGCAGAATGACCCTGATCAGATAGTCACTCATGCACACGAGCAGAATATGCAGCGCCGTCCGGCTGATGGTGAGCACATTCCATTCCCAGTGATCTCCAACGACAAACAACAAGTCATATCCCATCGTCACCAGATAAGTGAGCAGTCCGAAACGGACGACACTCATTTTTTCCGTGACAATACACACAACCATATACATAATCATGACCGGAGCCAGATCGTAAATACTCGTCTCATGTACCCCATAAAAGAAAAATGCCAGCATAGACAAAATCACATACAGCCACAGCCGGTTCTGCGCCGACAGCTGCTCCGTGACATAAACTGCCCAACTGACAATTACTCCAATCAACAGAAGCAATACCGCTTCCAGATTCCATCCCAGCAGCGCAGACTCCACCGCCAGAATGATAGACATTCCCGTTAATATGATCAGCAGCATCAGATGTGCTGCCCGCTGTCTCCCGCGATCACTCATCGACTCACTCCTCCCGCATATGGTAGTCCGTATCCTCGGCAATCATTCGCAGCATAATATCTGCAAATACAGGGTCAAACTGCGTCCCTTTTCCCTTTTCCAGTTCCTCACAAATATACTGCTGCGACAGTACATCCCGGTAACTTCTGCGCGAGCTCATCGCATCGTATGCGTCCGCAACCGCTATGATACGTGCATCCAGCGGGATGTCCTCACCCACGAGTCCATCCGGATAGCCCTTTCCGTCGTAGCGCTCGTGATGCCATCTTGCCCCGACCGCCAACTGCGGAAATTCCGAAATATTTTTGAGAATACGCGCACCCAGCAGCGGATGCGTCTTGATCTCCGCGTACTCCTCGTCGGAGAGTCTTGCCGGCTTGTTGATAATCGCCTCGGGAATACCGATCTTTCCGACATCGTGCAGCAGCCCGATCATATAGATCTCCTCCTGCTCCTTTTCGGAAAAACCTGCCCGGCGCGCGATCTCCCGCGAATACTCCGCCACACGGGTCGAGTGTCCGTTCGTATAGGTATCCTTTGCATCGATCGCCCCGGAGAGCGTCTCGACGATCTGCATCGATATTTTTTCCAGTTTTTCATGCTGCTGTAACACTTCTTCGGTCTTTTTTTCTACCTCTAAGGAGAGATCGGTCTGTAAGCGGATCAGATCGATCGTATGCCTGACACGCAGCAGGAGCACCTCCGGCACAAACGGTTTTTTGATAAAATCCATCGCGCCCGCCTGTAAGCCGCGCGTCTCTGCGCCGCTGTCATCATCCGCCGTCAAAAAAATCACCGGTATACCCGATGTATGCGGATCATTTTGTACCGCCTGCAGCGTCTCATAACCGTCCATCCCCGGCATATGTATATCCAGAAGGATCAGATCCGGCCTGTTTTCCTGCAAAAAATGCAGCGCGTCTTCCCCCGATTTGAGACAACTGACGCGCATCTGCTGTCCGCTCAGAATATGGCTCGCCATACGAAGATTTGAAGGATCATCGTCTACTACCAATACCCAATCTGCCATTATTACCCTCTCCCTCTGCTTTCTGTCAATCCTTTGACTCTATCACAAACATCATTCCATCCGTAAAACAGATCTGCGCCTGTTCCTCCACAATCTCATTGCTGATCCCAAGCGTCACCCCTGGCGCGAGATCCATATGGTCGAGCGGATATTTCATCCCGTAAAGCGACACGTTCACGGTACTGTTATACGGAATCAATGAGATATATGAGCCATACTGCTCTTCTCTGCCGATCGTGAGCGAATGATCAATAAGACGCACACGGTTATGCGCATCGATCAGAAAAATCTCTATGCCATGCTCTAACCCCATATCGAGCAGCTGCAAATTACCCAGTACATGATCCAGCCGGCTGCCGACCGCCCCTACCAGATCGATATGATCCGGCTGTAGATCCAATGCGCGCCGCACTGCCAGCTCGGTGTCCGTCCAGTCCTTTTCCGCCGGAAACTGTTCGAGCCGCACCTGCGTGTTCTCCTGAAAATAGCGCACGCACGCCTCATTTGCAGAATCAAAATCACCGACGATCAGATCCGGATACAGCCCATTGCGGCGAAAAAATTCCATGCCCCTGTCACATGCGATCACGAAATCATAGTCCTGTTCCGCGATCAGTCCGCACACAAATGTATCCTCAATGTCTCCGCCGGTGACAATCAATATCGTTTTGCGATTCATATCCACTGCTCTTAATACCTGTTTCTTTCCTGTTCCTTTAATTCCTCATACAACTGCACATAATTTTCATAGCGCAGCTTTGAGATCTGTCCCTGTGCGAGTGCCTGCTTGACCCCACAGTCCGGTTCGCTGATATGGCTGCACCCCTGAAACCTGCAATATGGCTCAAAGGCTGCGAACTCGGTATAATACTGCTGCAATTCTTCCTTGTCCATGGATGGCAGATACAGTGACGAAAAGCCCGGTGTGTCCATAATATACGAATTGCCCTCGATATGGATGAGCTGGGTATGTCTGGTCGTCTGCTTTCCCCTGCCGATCTTTTTGGAGACCGCTCCGGTCTCCATCTGTACCTTTGGCTGCAGACGGTTGATCAGTGACGACTTTCCCGCGCCCGACGGACCCGCGATCGTCGTCGTCTTGCCGTGAAGCTGCTTCATCAGACGGTCGATCCCCTCGTCCTTTTTCACGCTGATAAATTCGGTCGGATAACCGCATGCCTCATAGCCTGCGGCATAGCTTCGCTTTACCTCCTCCGATACGAGATCCGACTTGTTAAAACAGATGCATACCGGCACATCCTGACGCGCCATCAGCACCAGAAAACGGTCGAGCAGATTGAAATTCGGGTCTGGTGTCGCCGCCGCAAACACGATCAGCGCCATATCGACATTCGCCACTGCCGGACGGATCAGCGCATTGCGTCTCGGCAGAATGCGCACGATATTCCCCTTTTTTTCTGTCTCATCGATAATATTGATCTCCACGAGATCTCCGACCAGAGGCTTGACCCCCTGCTGTCTGAATACCCCTTTTGCCTTACATTCGTAGATTCCGGATTCTACTATGTGAACATAATAAAACCCGGAAATCCCTTTTAGTATCTTTCCCTGCATGTGCAAAGATTCCTTTATGATTTTGTCTGCCTAGTTTTGTTTCTCGAAGGTCGCTGCGACATTCTGTGTGCTCGTCGTTACATTTCCTTCCTCATCCTCCATCACCCACTCGATGATGAGGTTTCCGCTCGCGCTCTTGATATTTAAGACCTCGATATGGAACGGGAACGATGCAGCCGATACATTTGCCCATGAATCCAGCTCGTTTCCGTCCGCATCCTGCAATGTGATATTGGCTGAAACAACCGTATCATCGTTCGGCAGCTTGATATTCGCACGCAGCATGTAGAGTTCTTCCTTTTTGCCGAGGCTGACCGTGATATTGACCGTCGTACCGCTGTATACCGTCTTGCCCGCAGCCTCGCTCTGGTCGATGACTTTTCCCTCCTCGACCGTATCGCTGTAGTCGGAGCTTACCGTACCGCACTGGAGACCCTTTTCCTCCAATGCCTTGCGCGCCTCGGACTCTGTCATGTTTTTCAGGTCTGGAACTGCGACAGACTGTCTGCCCTGACTGACGACGATCGTCACCTTTGTGCCGCCTGCCACCGATTCGCCGCTCTCCGGACTCTGACGGATGACCGTGCCCTCTGCTACCGTATCGGAATTCTCGTATTCCCTGTTATAGTCCAGTCCCGCATCGGTCAGCATACCGATCGCTGCGGTATCTGTATATCCGGTCACCTGAGGCACTGCAACCGTTTCCTCCGTGTCCTCCTCGCTCTTGCCGCTGCTGACGGTGACACGCACCATCGTGCCCTCATCGACCATTTCTCCCACCGGAATGTCCTGATCGATGATCTGACCCTGCTCATATTCATCGGAAACCTCGGTCGCAGACTGATAGATCTTGAGTCCCATGTTCTCTAACTCTGTCTTTGCCTGATCAAAGTTCTTGCCCTTTAAATCGATCATCTCGATCTTGCCGGACTCATCGACAATCACATCCTGATCGTCCGGTTCTTCCTTCTGATCCTTTTTGCCCCCGAAAAGACCCACCATGCTGCCGATCAGATAGATAATAATGATAATGATGATCACACCGGTCACGATGCCGAGGATCGTAACTGCCTTTTCCATCTTCGGGTTCAGGAAACCGTCTTCTTCCTCGTCATCATCATCCTCATCGTCATATTCATACGTTTTCTTCGCAGACGCTTTTTCTGCAGCAGCATAATTTTTATTTGCGTGCTCCTTGATGCCGCGCACCTCTTCCTCGCGGATAATCGTCGTCTTTGCCTGACTGACACCCGAATCGATCCTCACAAAATCGTCGTCCGGTGTCATCAGCGCCTTTTTCAGATCGACAAGCAGCTCGCCCATCGTCGCATAGCGGCGGTCCTGACTCTTTTGTGTACATTTGAGGATGATCTTTTCTAAGCTGACCGGCAGATCCGGGGCATACACGGACGGTGCGACCATCTCCTCCTGTAAATGCTGGATCGCGATCGCCACGGTCGTATCCCCGTCAAACGGCACACGGCCCGTCACCATCTCATACATCACGATACCGAGCGAATAAATGTCACTCTTGCCGTCCACAAAGCCGTTGCGCGCCTGTTCCGGTGACGTATAATGCACGCTGCCCATCACATCGGAATGAATCGTGTTGGAGGTCGCAGCGCGTGCGATACCGAAATCCGTGACCTTGACCTTGCCCTCATTTGAAATCATGATATTCTGGGGCTTGATGTCGCGGTGTACGATATTGTTATTGTGTGCAGCCTCGATACCGCGCGCTACCTGTATCGCAATGCTGATCGCTTCCTTGTAGTTGAGCCGTCCCTTTTTCTCGATATAGGTCTTTAGCGTGATACCCTCAACATACTCCATCACAATATAGTGCATGTGCTCCTCGCTGCCAACATCATAAATATTGACAATGTTCGGATGCTGCAGACCCGCTGCGGACTGTGCCTCCGTGTGGAACTTTGTCACAAAGTTTACATCCTCCGCAAACTCCGGCTTTAACACCTTGACTGCAACAAAACGTCCAAGCACCTGATCTTTTGCTTTATATACGTCCGACATTCCGCCGGCGCCGATCTTTTCCAGTATCTCATACCGGTCTGCTATAAATGATCCTATTTCCAACATACTCTCTCACCTCAAATATTCTAGCTATATCTCAATCACGGCAACCGTGATATTATCCTTTCCGCCCCCGCGGTTCGCAGCCTCTACCAGATGCTGTACCTTTTCTACCACATCGCGTCCGGTCTGTAAAATCTGCCGGATGTCTGTATCGTCTACCATGTTGGACAGTCCGTCCGTACACATCAATATCACATCTCCGGGTCGGATCTGCTGCTCAAAAAAGTCGATTTCCAGATCCTCAAAGGCGCCGACTGCGCGCGTGATAATATTTTTATCCGGATGGGATCTCGCTTCCGACGGCTGCATCTCCCCCATGCGCACCATCTCCTGCACGAGCGAATGATCCTTTGTGATCTGCTCTAACTCGTCACGCAGCAGATACAATCTGCTGTCTCCGATATTCGCCACATACATGCAGTCATTCACGATCGTTGCGATCACGGCTGTCGTTCCCATGCCGTTCAGGTTTTCTTCGCTTTTTGCCATTGCCATCAGACTTGCATTTGTCTTGTTCAGCGCACCGCGGATCAGATCGACCGGGCTCGTCATCGGCGCATGCTCTATGTAGGACACGATCTGCTCGACCGTATACTTAGAAGCAAAGTCGCCGGCGTTGTGACCACCCATGCCATCCGCCACGATAAAAAGATTCGGGAGATTTCCCACTGGACTCTCAGAGGTATATACATAATCCTGATTTGACTCCCGGACTCTCCCAATGTCCGTCAGGGAAAATGTCTTCATCCTTTATCGCCTGCCTTTCCTTACTGATCATCGCTGCCGTTTTATGCGGACAGCGACCGGTTATGTGGATTTGCCTGCAAAACCCCATAATCGTTTATTATGGTATCATACTGGATAAAAAAAAGCAAGAGACGGGCATCCGCTGCCCTCTCCTGCTCTGTGTTCCGATAGTATATCATCTAAATACACTCCGGTAACATGCTATCTGATTCATGCTCCGGTAACATGTGATCTGATCACGTTCCGGTCTGCGCAGCATCCATATGGCGCTTGCGCAGCTGTCCGCACGCCCCGTCGATATCGCGTCCCATCTCGCGCCGCACAGTGGCATTGATCCCGTTCTTTTCCAGCTTCTGCCGGAATGCCTCGACAACCGCCCGCTCGGACTGTACATAGTCGCGCTCCTTGATCGGATTGACCGGTATTAGATTGATATGGCAGTTTTTGCCCTTTAACATCCGGCATAAGCCTTCCACATCCGCGTCGGTATCATTTACACCGCCGACCAGCGAATACTCGAACGTGACCCGCCTGCCGGTCTGACTGAAATAATAGTCACACGCCGCCATCACATCCGCCAGCTCATATTTGTTCGCAACCGGCATCAGCTCCTTTCGCTTTTCCTGACTGGATGCGTGCAGCGACAACGCCAGTGTGATCTGCAATTTCAGATCTGCCAGCTCCCGGATCCGAGGCACGAGTCCACAGGTCGACACGGTCAGGTTGCGCTGGCTGATATTCAATCCGTGCGTATCCGTCAGCATCCGGATGAACACGAGCAGATTGTCGTAATTATCTAACGGTTCGCCGCTGCCCATCACAACAACGTTGGATATGCGCTCGCCGATGTCACAGCCGATGCGGTAGATCTGTTCGAGCATCTCCGCAGGTGTGAGGCTGCGCGCGAGCCCATCCAGCGTCGATGCGCAGAACCGGCAGCCCATCCGGCAGCCCGCCTGTGAGGAAATACACACACTGTTTCCATGCTTATAGCGCATCAGCACGCTCTCGATCACATTGCCGTCAGCCAGTCCGAACAGATATTTGCGCGTTCCGTCCTGCTTTGAGATCTGCACATCCAGCTGCTTTAAAACCGTGAATGTACACTGCTCCTTCAACTGTTCGCGCAGTTTTTTGGACAGATTGGTCATTTCATCGATCGAAGTGACATGTCTGACATGCATCCACTCATAGATCTGCGTGGCACGGAACTTTTTTTCCCCGATCTGCGCCATATATGCACACAGCGAATCATAATCCGCCGATTTCAAATCAAATTTCTTCGTCAAATCCATCTTATTTTTCCGTTCTGCGATTTTCTTTTTTCTTTTCTAATCTTTGCGGTCAAATACCGCGATATAGAAGCCGTCCTGTCTGTCATCCGGCAGAATCTGCTGCTCACTGCTTTTTTCAAACGCCGTATAATTGTTGGCAAACCATGCCGCGTTGTCCTCATTTTCCGCGCGGTTCACCGTACAGGTACTGTAAACCAGCCTGCCGCCCGGCTTGACATACGACTGGACGACGGACAATATCTGCCGCTGCAATGCCGCCAGCTCGTCGGTCTGCTCCCGCGTCATCCGGTATTTGATATCCGGTTTGCCATGCAGCACGCCAAGTCCCGAACACGGCAGATCCGCAATGACCAGATCGGCACTGCCTACGGCTTCCGGATCTGGTACCGTCGCATCCCACACCTTCGCAGACACATGATCCGCATGGCAGCGATCGATATTATCCAGGATCAGATCGACCTTATATTCCGTCAGGTCGCGTGCCTGCACATGTCCGGTGCCCTCCATGAGCTGCGCTGCATGGATCGCTTTGCCACCCGGAGCCGCACACACATCAATGATGTTCCAGCCTTTTTGTACCTGTGCCGCACGTACTGCCTGCATCGCACTCAGATCCTGCACGTAAAAATCTCCGCGCACAAATGCCGGCAGGCTGCCAAGATGATCATAGCCGCTGATCAGCAGTGCGTCAGGATATGGTGTCGTCTCTACACGCACGCCTGCCGTTTCCAGTTCTGCACGCAGCTGCCCCGTTGTGATCGCTGACCGGTTGACACGGATCGCCGTCGGACGCTCCCGCAGGACGCTGTCACACAGTTTCCTCACGGTCTCATAATCATAGCTTTCCAGCCACATATGTACGATCCACTGCGGCATCGAATAGGTCACGGACAAATACAATTCCGGCTCCCTCTGCGCATCCGGATAGCGGATCGTCTCCGCCTCATGCGCACGGCTGACCGCGCGCAGCACGCCGTTGACGAATCCCTTTAAACCGGAAAATCCCCGTTTTCCGGCAAGCCGCACCGCCTCATTGCAGGCTGCGGATGCCGGGACGCTGTCCATATAGAGCAGCTGGTACACACCGCTTCGCATGATACAGCGGATAACCGGTTTCATTTTTTTCACCGGTATTTTGGAATACTGGTCGATGACCGCATCCAGCTCAAGCATCCGCTCTAACGTACCCTGCACAAGCCTGCTGATAAACGCGCGGCTCTTTTTTTCGAGATACTGATATTTTTCCAGTACCTCGCCCAGCGCGATATGGCTGTGCACACCATCGCGCGTCACGAGCAGCAGGATATCGAGTACCAGCTCCCGTTCATTGATCCTGAGCGTATCAGTCGCGGTCATTTCGTCCTCCAAATAAAATGATCAGTCGTAACATCTGTAAAATGGCTGCTGCCGCACTCGCCACATAAGTGAGCGCCGCTGCGCGCAGCACTTTTCGCGTCTTTGGCAGCTCTGATTCGTTCAAAATATGCATATCCTTGAGCATCACGAGTGCGCGGTGTGACGCATTGAACTCTACCGGAAGTGTCACAAGCTGAAACAGTACCGCAAATGAAAATGCAATGATACCCAGTTCAATAAACAGGCTGCCTGTCCGGCTCGAAAAAAGCAGTCCGATCAAAATCAGCGGCCATGCCAGCGTCGATCCGATATTTGCCACCGGAACGATCGCGCTGCGCAGACTGAGCGGAACGTAGTTTACATCATGCTGGATGGCATGTCCACACTCATGCGCTGCGACTCCGATCGCCGCAACGGAACGCGAAGCATATACTGCATCTGACAGATTGAGTGTCTTATTTCTCGGATCATAGTGGTCGGTCAGCCTGCCGGACACATGGCAGATCTGCACATCATAGATGCCCGCCGCTCTTAAAATCTGCTCTGCAGCCTGTGCACCCGTCATTCCGCTCATACTCTGATAACGCTCATATTTGCTGTAGGTCGTCCGCACTCTGGCTGACGCGATCATGCAGATCACCGCACCGATCACGACCAGCATGTAGGTCGGATCCCAATAAAAACCATATCCGTAAGGCATAGTGTTTCCTCCTTTTATTCACCTAACTTTGTATCAGCCGTCAGACTGTTTCCCAGCAGGAAATCTGCTGCTGACATCCGTTTTTTGCCCTCAAGCTGCACTTCTGTACAGATAAGCATGCCGTCTCCGGTCTGCACACCGAAACGGTCTTTTTCGACAAGTACGACTGTTCCCGGCTGCGCCTCGGTCTGCCGGTCACTCACCTGTGCCGACCAGATTTTTAACGTCTTTCCGGCAAGAGAAGTATATGCACTCGGCCACGGATTTAATCCGCGGATCTGACATTCGATTGCCGCCGCACTGCGGGTAAAATCGATCAGACCGTCCTTTTTCGAGATCTGTCCCACCTTGGTAGCTGCCTGCTCATCCTGCGGTGTATAGACGGCAGTTCCGTCCACGATCGAAGGGATCGTGTCTACACACAACTTCGCTCCGGTCTCTGCCAGACGGTCAAACAAGCTGCCGCCGGTGTCCTCCGGCGTGATCGCGACCTCCGCCTTTGCGATCATGTCTCCGGTGTCCAGTCCGACATCCATGCGCATGATCGTAACACCGGTGACTGCGTCTCCGTTTAAGATCGCCCACTGGATCGGCGCAGCTCCGCGGTATTTCGGGAGCAGGGATGCGTGAACGTTGATGCAGCCGTATGTCGGCATGTCTAACAGTTCTTTCGGCAGGATCTGTCCGAATGCTGCCACGACGATCAGCTCCGGCTCATAACCGCGCAGCAGCGCAAGTGCCTCCGGCTCACGCACACGCTTTGGCTGATAAACCGGTATACCGAGCTTTTCTGCGGTCTGTTTGACCGGAGGTGCTACAAGTATCTGTTTTCTGCCCTGCGGCTTGTCCGGCTGTGTCACCGCCAGCACAACTTCGTGTCCGGCGTTTACGAGCGCCTCGAGTGTGCCGACTGCAAAATCCGGCGTTCCCATAAAAATAATACGCATGTTGGTCTCCTTTTTCTACTTTAATACATTAGGTGTTTGCGAAACTATTTTGTTATGTTTTGGGGCATGCGAGCACTTTGATACATGGTCGCAGCTCCCGCAAGCATATCTGAGTTTGCTTTCATTGCACGAACCATTCCGATGAGCCTCCCTTGGAACTTGCAGTTCCAAGATGCAAAAATTCATTCAAAATTGCTTCGCAATGGAATTTTTGCACACCTGAATCATGTTCTTACGGTCTCAGCAGTAAATGCTTCGACCTGATTCAAAATTGGCTTCCACAATTTGGAGTCTCATCTCCATCGTGCAAAGGCAGCAAACTCAGACATAACTTGCTCGCGCTGCTACTTCCTTGCATGAAGTGATGGCGCTCGCATTCCTAAATCTACGGATTGAGATGCTTTGCGGCAATGTGTAAAACATAGGGCTGACGGCTCGCGACCACAGTAGTTCCCGTCAGATGCGACGTTTGTCCGGCGAAGTGCGAGCTTGCAGACAGAGCCAGCGGTACTTGGCAAAACAAAGCGAGACACCGTCGGGCAATCGGAGCAGTCTGAGCGGGAGACTACTGTGGTCGCGAGCCAAACAGCCCGATATGATACAATCGTTTCGCAAACACCTATTCACTAATCTTCCTCATAGGTCACATCATGCAGCGACCCTTCCACCTTCTCGGTGTACATATGTCCATCCAGATGATCGATCTCATGGCAGAGTGCCCGCGCAAGCAGCGTCTCTCCCTCTACCTCAATCTCCTCCATGTCCGCATTGAGCGCACGTACAATCACATGGTTCGGGCGTGTGACCTGTCCTGCCTTTCCGGGCAGGCTTAAGCATCCCTCATCACCGGTCTGTTCGCCGTCTGAGGACACGATCACCGGATTCACCAGCACAATCGGTCCGTCGCCGATATCGATCACACAGATGCGCTTTAACACACCGACCTGCGGTCCTGCGAGTCCCACACCGTTTGCATCATACATCGTATCGAGCATATCATCGATCAGCTCACGGATACGCGGTGTCATTTCCTTGACCTCCCTGCAAGTTTTCTCCAATACTGCATCCCCCTGGATGCGAATCTGACGTAACGCCATTTTCAGTTCCTCCTGTCTGTTTACTTTCTATTAAAAACCATTCATAGGGTTAAAATCAAACTGCACACCGGTCTGCCGCCATGTATGCCCTGCCAGCAGCTGTTCAATTCCCTCTTTGGCACGTACCAGCACCTCATAATCCTCACTTTTGATGTAGACCACACGCCGGTAAATATCGTTGACTCTGGCGATCGCCGCCTCCGTAGGCCCGATGACCTGCATATCCATCTCCTGTGACCGCAGCCACGCACCGATCGCATCACTACAGGCATCCGCCTGCATTTCCGAAGGCGATGTCACCGCCACAAGTAACAGATTCCATACGGGAGGATAACACATCAGCTCCCGATAGGCAAGCTCCTGTTCATAAAACTTCGCATAATCCTGTGCCTGTGCAGTCTGCACGGCATAATGCTCCGGCTGGTACGTCTGGATCACTGCCTCTCCCGGACGCGTTCCCCGTCCGGCGCGCCCTGCCGCCTGTGTCAGCAGCTGAAACGTCCGCTCCGCCGCGCGGTAATCACTGCTGTGCAAAGACAGATCCGCCGCCAGCACACCGACCAGTGTCACTTTCGGAAAATCATGCCCTTTCACGATCATCTGTGTACCGATCAGTATATCCGCTTCCTCGTTGGCAAATGCAGACAAAATCTTTTCATAGCTGTCCTTTGTCCGCGTCGTATCATAATCCATGCGCAGCACACGCGCCGCAGGGAAACGCTCCCTCACGATCTCCTCGATCTTCTGCGTGCCCGCGCGGAATGCGCCGATATATTTCGAGCCACAGGACGGGCACACAGATACCTGCCGCATCTCATAGCCACAGTAATGGCACTTGAGCCGCCCATCATTATGCAGGCTGAGCGACACATCACAATGGGGACATTTCACGACCTCTCCACACGCCCGGCAGGAGACAAATCCCGCCATTCCCCGTCGGTTCAAAAAGAGCATGATCTGTTCCCTACGCGCGAGCCTCTCCTCCATCAGCTGCTGGAGCGTGCGGCTTAAAATCGAGCGGTTGCCACTGCGCAGCTCCTCCCGCAGATCCACGATCTGACAGGTCGCCAGCGTACTGTCTGCCTTCGCACGGTTCGTCAGATAAAAACGTCTGACAAGTCCTTTTTGCGCATAATAGCTGCTCTCTAACGACGGTGTCGCCGAGCCGAGCACCACGCTCGCCCCCGCCATGCGCGCCCTTGCAAATGCGGTTTCCCTCGCATGATAACGCGGCACGGTCTCCGACTTGTAGCTCGTCTCGTGTTCCTCATCAATAATAATATATCCAAGATTTGAAAATGGTGTGAACAGCGCAGATCTCGGTCCGATCATCACGTCCAGTTCGCCGTTTTTTGCACGCAAAAACTGATCGTACCGCTCACCCTGCGACAGCCTCGAATGCAGGATGCTGACACGATCTCCAAACCGGTTATAAAAACGCATCACTGTCTGAAACGTCAGGGCGATCTCGGGAATCAGCACGATCGATGCCCTGCCTGCGGCGGCTGCCCGCGCGATGAGCTCCATATACACCTCGGTCTTGCCGCTGCCCGTCACGCCCTGTATCAGATAGTTTCCGTACTGTCCCGCCTGAAATTCGGCATCGACCGCATCCACGACCGCCTGCTGTTCTTCGTTTAACGTCAGCCTGTAGCCCTTTTGCTCCAGATGCGCGACCGGATTGCGGTAACGGTCTTCACACTTGATGCGAATGATATTCTGTTCTTCCATTGCCCGCAGCACCGCCGCTGTCACATTCAGCTTGTGCAGTACAATCCCATAATCGATCGCGGGATTGTCGAGCAATGCCTCCAGCAGCCGTGCACGCGCCGTGTGATGTTTTTTATGCATCTGCATAAGCATGTCAGCTGCCTGCGCCCGATCCGTGACTGCCAGCACGACCGTGCGTTTTTGCTGCAAACGCTCCTTCGTCTTGACCGGAATCACAGTCTTTAGCGCCTGATTCATCGTACCGCCGTAGTTGCGGCGCATCCACGCCGCGAGCGCAATGAGCTGGGATTCGATCGGCACAGACTCCTCCATGATCTGTGCGATCTCCTTTATTTTTGCAGGATCATAGTCCGTATGATCCGTGATATCCGTCACATAGCCGGTGCGCAGCCTGTTTCCGCCTCCGAACGGCACACGCACCTGCATACCGGCGCGCAGATGTGCGAGCATCCCATCCGGTATGCGATACTGAAAGACCTTATCCAGTTTCTCATGTGAGATATCAATAATGACATCTGCGTACATCCTATGCCTCACTTTTCAGTTCGGCAACAACCTCTGCGATCAGCTCGCGCTCATCCATATGATGCTTCACGCCGCAGATCTCCTGATAATCTTCATGTCCCTTTCCGGCAAGCACAATGACATCGCCCGGCTTTGCATGTGCGACCGCATAGCGGATCGCCTCCTTGCGGTCGGCGATCTCAACAAATTTTCCATCCGTTTTCGCCATGCCGACCTTGATATCGTTGATGATCGCCTGCGGCTCCTCGTATCTGGGGTTATCCGAGGTAATGATCGTCAAATCCGCCATGTTTCCGCTGACTTCTCCCATCTCGTAACGGCGCAGCTTGGAGCGGTTGCCACCACAGCCAAACAGACAGACGAGTCTGCCCGGCTCATACTCCTGTAAGGTAGACAGCAGGCTCTTTAAACTCATCGCATTGTGCGCGTAATCAATCATCAGTGTAAAATCGTCCGATACCTTTACGATCTCGATACGGCCCTTGACCTTTGCCGCACGCAGTGCCGACTGGATATTTTCAGTCGTAACTTTAAAATGATGGCATACGGCGATCGCTGTGAGCGAATTGTACACGCTGAATCGTCCCGGCACATGAATCTCTACCGGACAATCCACAAGTCCCTTTGCATGATATTTCACACCGAGGTAGCCCTTGCCCTTGATCAGCTCCATGTCCGTCGCACGCAGGTCTGCTTTTTCAGATAAACCGTATGTCTCGATCTCGCATGTATGACCGGCGAGCATTTTTTCGGTGTGCTCGTCATCCGCATTGACGATACCGAGACGGCACTGCTTAAACAGCCTACCCTTGCATGCCATATATTCTTCAAAAGAAGCATGTTCATTCGGTCCGATATGATCCGGCTCAAGATTCGTAAAGATACCGATGTCAAAAACAAATCCTCCGACGCGGTGCATCATGAGTCCCTGTGAAGATACCTCCATCACGACGACATTCATGCCTGCATCCACCATCTTGCGGAAGCTCTCCTGAATGACATAGGATTCAGGTGTTGTATTGATCGCCGGAATATGTGTGTCCCCGATGATCGTCTCAATCGTACCGATCAGACCGACCTGATAGCCCGCATGCTCCAAGATCGATTTGATCATATAAGTCGTTGTCGTCTTTCCCTTTGTTCCGGTAATGCCGATCGTCTTTAGCTGCTCTGCCGGATGTCCGAAATAAGCCGCTGACAGCTCGGCGAGCGCGATTCTCGTATCCGGTACGCGGATCACGGTCACATTCTGCGGCACTTCCACCTCATCCTGCACGACAACCGCCGCCGCACCCGCCTTGCACACGGACGGAATAAAGGTATGACCATCCACGACCGCACCTTTGATACACACAAAGACACTGCCCGCTGTCACCTTTCTCGAATCATATACCAGATCTGTCACTTCCACATCCGCACTGCCCTGCGGACAACTGTATTCCATACGTTCTAATAATGTTTGTAATCTCATCGTCTACCTCCCAACTCACAGGTCAACTATACCTATCTATTCTATCTTATTGCTTTTTCACGGGTCGCGCAAGTATCTTCCGTATAAATTCATTTTTTCCAGAAATACTATTTTATTATGAATATGCGAACACACCACTCATTATTTTCTAAAAATTTCATGCTCTGCGGACTGACCGGCTGGTGTATGGAAATCCTGTTCACCGCCGTGAAAAATGTGCACCACATCGACCGCAGGCTGATGGGACAGACATCAGTCTGGATGTTTCCGATCTATGGCTGCGCCGCGCTCATCAAGCCGATGTACCACCTCGTCGGCAGACTGCCCCTGCTCGCGAGAGGCGGTATCTATTCTGCCGCGATTCTGACCGGGGAATTCATCAGCGGCAGCCTGTTAAAAAAGCATGACTGCTGCCCGTGGGACTACAGTCATGCCAGATTTAATATCCGCGGTATCATCCGCTTAGATTATGCGCCGCTGTGGATGGGCGCGGGACTTTTATTTGAACAGATTCTCGGCTGCCATCAGGAACGCACCCGGTACTGATCCAGAAATTTTTTGTAAAAGAAACAGCCAAGCAGCGTCGTCAAAGTCTCTGTCACCGGAAACGTCAGCCAGAACGTGTGCAGTCCGAACCGTGAAAAGACGTATCCTAACGGCACAAACAGCACGACCGTCCGCACGACGGTGAGCAGCGAGCTCTTGAGCGCATTGCCGATCGCCTGAAAAAACACCGGAAAGATCAGCGATGTCACCATCGGGATAAATCCGATTCCGATCCAGTGGAAGCCATATGCCCCGATCGCGATCACCTCCGGATCAGAGGTAAACACGGACAACATCTGTGCAGGAATCAGTTCAAAGCACAGCGTGCCGAAAAACATTAGGATCATACCCCATAGCAGGGACACCGACAGCGTCTTTTTGCAGCGGCCGATATCCGCGGCAGCATAATTGTAGCTGAGCACAGGCACGATACAGGTCTGCAGCGCCCCGAGCGGGATAAAAAAGAACGTCTGCCATTTATAATACAGACCAAGCGCCGTCACCGCCTGGTCGGAAAATGTCGCAAGTATCAGGTTCAGTCCCAGTATGTAAAACGTATATGCCGACTGCATAAGAATATTCGGAATGCCAAGCACGTAAATCTTTTTCACGATCGACGGATACTGTCTCCGCGCGGGAGATCTGCGGTATGCCTTCGGCATGACGATGAGCGCCGCTGCGATCTGACCGACGACCGTCGCAATCGCGGCCCCGGCGATCCCCATCTGCGGTACACCAAACCATCCAAAGATGAGAATTGGATCAAGCACAATGTTGACAACCGCACCGATAATCTGCGCAAACATCGGTGTTTTCATATCTCCGTTCGCCTGCAGCACCTTACTCCACACACTCTCCAGAAACAGTCCGATACTGCATACACACACGATTCTGCCGTAGCAGACTACTTCTTCAATGACGATCTGTGAGTCCGTGGACATCCGTGCATACGCAGGCATCAGAAAATAACAGATCACCGCAAACAGTCCCCACAGCACCAGACCTAACGGCAGCGCGGTTCCCGCGGTTTCGTCCGCCTGCTTTTGCTCCCTGACTCCCAGATAATATGCCACGCTCGTATTGATGCCGACTCCCGTACCGACACCGAGCGCGATCATGAGCAGCTGCAGCGGATATACGATCGAGAGTGCCGTCAGTCCGCTCTCCGAATACCTGCCGACAAACAGGCTGTCTACAATGTTATATAATGCCTGTATGAGCTGCGCCAGCATGACCGGCGGCGCGATTTTCCATATAATTTTACTGATCTTTTCCGTACCAAAAAAACTACTGTCCATCTCTTTCATTTTTCCCGCGTAACTCCTATTCCTTTTTCAGATTGACGATACAGATACCGATGCAGACGAGCAGTAATGCGGCGAGCGCATTCCAGCCGAGCTCCGCTGTCCCCTCACCGAGCCACCACGCGGACAGCAGTACGCCGAACACCGGATTGGCAAATCCAAAGATCGCGACCTTTGACACCGGATTATATTTTAGCAAAATACTCCAAAGCGAATATGCCACCGCAGAGATACATGCCAGATAAAACAGCATCAGCACCGCACGCACCGACACATGTGTGATCCTGCCGCCCATGAAAAGTCCGAGCACAATCATCACGATACCGCCAAAAATGAACTGATAACCGCTCAGCATGACCGGATTGTCCTTTTTGGAATACTTTTTCATCAGGCAGGACGAAAAGGCATACGACAGCGCGGATAAAATCAGGCTGCCGTCGCCCATCAGACTGAGATTCATTTCAATCCTCTGCCCGTTCATGCTCACGAGGATGACACCCGCAAAACCGACCAGACATCCGGCGATTTTTTTCAGATCCAGCTTTTCCTGCCGGAAGATCAGACTCGCCACAAGAATGACGAAAAACGTATTTGATCCATTTATAATAGAAGCCTTTACGCCACTGTTGTGCGCCAGTCCGATATAGAAAAAGATGTATTGCAGCATCGTCTGAAAGACCGACAGCCCCAGAATCTCCGGCACCGCGCTCTTTGTCGGGACGAGCAGTTTTCCCGCGGACAGGCTGCCGATCAGTATCGTGAGCATTCCCGCAAGTACAAACCGGCTGCCCGCAAACAATATCTGCGTCCATGTGTCGCCCGCCTCCATCTCAAACCATGCATATCCCAGCTTGATACACGGAAACGCACTCCCCCACAAAAACGTACAGACGAGCGCCAGTGCGCACACAACCCATGTCTTTTGCAAAAAATTTGTCCTGTTATCTGTCGCAGCCATCCTTCCAATTCTCCGAATCCCTAAAATATCATTATCATAGCACAATTTTTTTATGAAATCCAGATGGAAAAACGCCATAAACGCATCCCTTTTTTACGCGGTTCCCTCCTCCGGCAGCCAGACTACTCCGCCAGACTGATCATCCATTTCCGCCTTTGGAACATGACCCATGTCACGGCAAACCGCGCGACCTCCTCCATCGTCAGCAATGCGTAGGTTCCTGCGATATCCCACTTCAGCACATACACCGCGAACAGGCACAGCGGTATTCCGATCAACCATGTTCCCGCAATGTCAATCATCATGATCGTTTTCGTGTCGCCACCGCTTTTTATGATTCCGCCGCCCAGTATCATATTCTCGACCTTGACCGGCGCATAGATTGCAAAAATGATCAGCAGCAGCCTGCCCAGCTCTTTTACGCGGTCATCCACCTGATAACAGTCCACATATCTTCCCGACAACAGGACGAGCAGCACCGACACTGCGACCGCACCTACAAATCCGGCAAGCATGATCCGTATCGAATCCGCATAGGCATCCTCGTACTGCTTCTTTCCGAGACTTTTTCCGATCAGCACACCCGCAGCAGCCGACAGACCGCTAAGTGCGCCGGTAATCATCCCCTGCACCGGGCATGTGAGCATGTATGCCGCCAGATTTTCAGTGCCGAAATGCCCGTACACGGCAGATTCTACATTCTGTCCGAGACTCCACAGAAATTCACTCGTGAGAATCGGTGCGATCATCAGTATATACTCACCCTTCGAGATATTTTGCAGATGCAATGAAAACATCCACACATCGTGATCCTTTTTCAGGCAGATTCCAAAGCCCGCAATGATCAGCGCCAGCTGGAACAGCTGGGAGATCAGCGTAGCGATGCCAGCCCCGCGGATACCCATCGACGCATATCCCATTTTGCCCAAAATAAGGACATAGTTTAATCCGGTATTCACAATGACTGCCCCAAGGCTCGCCGCAAACGGAATCATCGCATGTTCTTTACAGCGAAGCCACGCAGACAGAATCGTGCTCATACCCATTGGCACATATGCGAGCGCGATCATCTGGAAATACACACAGCCCCCGCTATGACACCGCCGTCCTTTGTGTAGAGTCCGAGTATGTTTTCCGTAAGCTCAAAGATCCCACCGAAAAAGCGGCTGAGATCACCATGCTTACCAGCATACTCACCCAGAAGCTGCTCCACACCTCGTTTTCATCCTGCGCACCGATAAACTGTGCGATCCGGATGCCTGCGACCGAACCGATCGCGCCGATCACCACCGAAAAAATCATCGTATAATTCCCACAGAGCCCCACCGCCGAGATCTCTGTCTCTCCGAGCTGCCCGATCATGATCTGGTCGATGATCGAAAAAGATGCCTGTAACATGCTTTGCAGCGTGACCGGAATCGCAATTTTACATAAAGATTTCATAAAAGCTGTCATTTCATATCCCTCGTACTTTCCCTGACTGTTAGCGTGACCGGCAGCACGATTTTTGCCTCGCACGCCTCTCCGTCCCGCATTGCCTCGATACATTCAATCGCCGTCCGCGCCCGAAGCGCTGCATCCTGATGAATCGTTGTCAGAAGCGGCACACTCTCCCTGCTCGCCCCATTGTCATCAAAGCCTATGATCTGGATATCCTCCGGCACGCGCCAGCCTTTTTCCTGCACAAATCTCATAAAGTCCAGCGCATAATAATCCGAAACCGCAAAAACGACAGTGACCTCTAAGACGCGCAGACACTCCAGCCTCTGCTCATAAAATTCCCGCCTTTCACGCATCGTAGCGGGGATCTGCCACCGGATCACAGTGCCCGGCTCAAATGCCTCGCCAAAGCCGTCCATCCGCTCTTTTTCCATGCAGATATCGTTATCCGCCAGACACAACGCTTTCCGGTGCCCCAGATTTTTTGCATATTCCCCTGCCTGATACCCACCGTCAAAATGGTCAATCACCAGATTGACGATCCGTGACCGGCTCTCAAAATAACCGTCGTAAACCACAAAGGAAATCCGCATCTGATCGCGCAGCTTTTCATAATCGGCCTCACAAAATCCCATGAGAATCAGTCCATCCATGTTCCACATTGAAGCAAAAACCGGTATCTCATCAATCGCTTTTGTCGTCTTAACCATGAGGAAATATCCCTTTTCATTTACTTCGTGCGAGAGCGCATTCAAAGATGCCATCACAAATCCATCCTCTAACACACGCCCCTCATACTTCACGTTATCGTCTATGATGACACCGATGATCCTCGAATTGTTCTGCGCCAGCAAAATTCCCGCCATATTGGGAATGTAACCGGAATCCTGCAATTCCTGCTGTACACGTTTGACCGTCTCATCCGAAACCTTATTTACTTTTCCATGAATCACATTGGAGATTGTCGCCGTACTAAGCCCCAGCTTATCGGCGATATCCGTGAGTCGAACTCTGCCGTATTCCATGCAACCAACCATCCCTTCCATATCCCTTGGATACTATTATGGTATCGCAGGAATACGGAAGAATCAACGGTTAAGCGCATAACCAGTCACAAAATCCGACACCTAGATTTGGTAATTTTTGACATATAGAATAAAAATGCTGTTTAGTTTTTTTCAAATTCTCCTGCAACCGCCTGTAACAGCTCCCTGATTTCCAGATGCTGTGGGCAGACCTTTTCACACTTGCCACAACGGATGCACTCGCTCGCCTTTCCGTTGTGCACGGTGTGCACCTGACCGTAATAATAGTCTGCATTCCAGTCATGGAACACGGTCTTTGCATTCATGCACGCAAACAGATCCGGTATGGAAATGTGCTTCGGACAGCCGTCCACACAGTAGCGGCACGCCGTACAGGGGATCATATGCTTGGAATGGAAAACGTCCGCCACCTCTTTGACCGCTGCCAGCTCGTTCCCATCCAGCGGCTTGAAATCCTTCATATAGCTCAGATTATCTTCCATCTGCCCGAGATTGCTCATACCGGAAAGCACCATCATCACGCCGTCAAAGCTGGCTGCAAAACGCACAGCGTAGCTCGCAGTGCTGCCGCCGCCCAGATCGTCCAGAATCTGTTTTGCATCCTCCGGCAGATTCACGAGGTTTCCACCCTTGACCGGCTCCATGATGATCACGGGTTTGTTATATTTCCGGCAGACCTCATAGCATTTTCTGCTCTGTACCGCAGGATCTTCGTAGTCCACATAATTGAACTGGATCTGTACGACCTCGATCTGCGGGTATTCCTGTAAAATCTCCCCAAGTACCTCCGGTCTGTCATGGAAAGAGATTCCAAAGTGACGGATCTTTCCCTCTGCCTTCAGCTCCAACGCCGTCTCATACGCATGGCATTTTTTAAAATGTGCAAAAATGTCCTTTGACTGCGCGTGCATCAGATAAAAATCAAAATAAGTGACTCCGCATGCCTCCAGCTGGCTGTCAAAAAACGGACGAATGTCCTCCTGTTTATTGAAATAGGGCATCGTCAGCTTATCTGTCAGGATATACTCCTCACGTTTATGTCTGCTCGTGAGGCATTCCTTAATCGCCAGCTCGCTTGCCCCGCTCAGATACCCGTGCGCGGTGTCAAAATAGTTAAAGCCCTGCTCCAGAAACAAATCCACCATCTTTGATGTCTGTGCGAGATCCACATCCGTGCCGTTCTCCATCATCGGAAGTCTCATGCAGCCAAAGCCAAAATTTTTCTTTACTCCGTCAAAATACATATCTTCTCCTCCTCAGGCAATAAAGATTTTCTTTTATTGTACAACCTAAAGTCGGACTTTAGTCAATACCTTTTTCCGGTTTTAACGGACCGTAAAAATAGCTGGAGGTCGCACCGCCATCGATCAGAAATGTCGATCCGGTAATAAATGCGCCTTTCTCACTCATCAGAAGCTCTGCCACATTTGCGACTTCGTCTGCGGTTCCAGGTCGTCCCGCAGGACATTTTGCAAACATATTTTTGTAAAAATCCCCGCGCGGGCCGTGGAACTCATCGATCGCGAGCGGTGTCACGATGATTCCCGGTGCGATCGCATTCAGCCGCGCCCCGCGTCTGCCCCACGGGACGGACTGTGCCATCACACGCTTCTCGTTACATCTTTTTGCCAGCTGATAGGCGTGAAGGGTATCTTTGATATTTTCCGGCTGTAAAATCTCAAGGTTTAATAATTCTTCGGTGGGTGTTGTTGCAAGCGCTGCATCCTCCTCCGCCGACAGCTGTGGCATTCTCCATCCGGACTGGCTCGATATCGTGACACCCACACCGCCCTCTGCGATGACAGTTCCAACTTCTTCGAGTAAAACCGCCGTTCCGTACAGATCGACCTTTAAAATTGCCTTAACCGGAGCCTGACTCGGAGATACGCCCGCACCGTTTATAAGCATTTTGATCTCACCGTATTTCTGCGCTTTTGCAATCAGGCTTTTTATGGATTCTCTGGATGAAAGATCCATCTCTATCGGTTCTACATCATAGCCTGCCGCATTCATGACCGCTGCAATCGTATTTGCATTTTCGATATTTTTATCTCCCATCACGATTTTCTTTCCATAACCCATTCTTCTCGCGATCGCAATCGAAATCTGTCCCGCTCCGGTGACAATCATCACATCTTTGTTTTTCATATGATCCTGCCTCCTACTCTGCATTTTCTTTGCCCAGATAAAATCATTCTTATCTGATTTCAGCATAGCCAATCGCCAGCGTCCAATCTATTCTTTCTGCTTTCGTCATTGATTAGTTACGCTAATCAATATATAATAGAAGAAAAACGCAGGAGGCTCCCTATGCTGTTACGGCAAATAGAATATTTACAGGCAGTCATTGAAAACGGAAATTTTTATCTGGCGGCAGAACAATGCCATGTCTCCCAGTCTGCCATCTCCCAGCAGATCAAAAAGCTCGAGGACGAGCTGGGCGTGCGGCTGCTGGAACGGCACAACCGCACGTTTTCCCTGACTCCCGCTGGGGAACATTTTTACCGGAAAAGCCTGATTCTGTCGGACGATCTGCGCCGGCTCATCCGCGAAACCAGAACGCTTGCAGATAACGGCCGCGCCACGTTACGGATCGGTTATTATAAGGGATATCACGGAAATGAATTGTCGGAGGCGATCGCCTCTTTTTCGGAAAAACATCCGTCCGTGGATGTACAGATCACGGCGGGCAGCCATGAAGAACTCTATCACGCAATGGAAAAGCGCACACTCGATCTGGCATTAAACGACCAGCGGCGCGCCTTTTCCGATGCCTACAACAACGAAATACTGGCCGAAAGCAGAATCTTTATTGAACTATCCTCCAAGCATCCGCTCAGCAGACGCCCGCAGCTCGACATCGCAGATCTGAAAAACATTCCCTGTATCCTCGTCATCAATCCCGCCGGACAGCAGGAGGAACAGAACTATTACGAGACGATCATCGGTCTGCAGGGCGAGTTTCTGTTTGCCGATACGATGCAGGAAGCCCGGCTGAAAATCATCACCGGACAGGGCTATCTACCGGTGGATATCATCGGGGAACAGGTCTGGTTTGATACTACCGTCAGCCGGATTCCGCTCATGAGAAATGCGCAGCCGGTCAGAAAAACCTACTGCGCATTCTGGAAAAAAGATAACTCCGGATACTATATTGAAGAATTTGCCGAACTGCTGAAAGAGTGTTTCTCCTGACAGATGCTACCTACGGAGGGTAGAGATGCGGCGCTGCGGAGTCTGTCCCCTATTCCCCATATCCATATGAAAACACTTATATTTCAGTGTGTTTAATTTCTGCGTGAAGTACCTGTCCGTCCTCTATTTCCACAACTGCATAGGTACTTCGTGTCGGCGAATGATAACCGGTAAAACTTCCCGGATTTACAAATGTCATGCCATCTGTCTCATGAATTTCTGCCCGATGTGTATGACCATAACAGACCAACTGCGCACCCTGCTTTCCTGCCTCATACTCCAGTACCGAGCATCCCTGTTTCACAGCATGCTTATGCCCATGTACAGCAAAAATCTCTACACCCTCCAAAGCAAACCGTGCAGCCTGCCGTAAAGGCAGAAAATCACAATTTCCCTTCAAATATACAGATGCCATCAGGGGCGGCAGCAATCGCTCATACTCCGATTTGGAGCGCTCACCGTCTCCGCAATGCAAAAATAAATCAAATGGCATCTCCCGATCAATCACTTCCCGTAATTGATGTGTGTATCCATGATTATCTGAAATCACTAATATTTTCTTCAACTGTCTCCACCTGCTAACCTTATCAATAGAATTCTTTCAGAATAAAAAGAAGAGACAGAATCCTTTGCACACATGCCTCTGTCTCTCCATTTCTATTTTACATTGATAATTTATTCATTCATATTCGCCAGCTTTTTCGCCTGATCCGCCGCGATACATGCATCGATGATCTCCTGAATATCTCCGTTCATGATCTTGTCCAGCTTGTACAGAGTGAGGTTGATCCGGTGATCGGTCACGCGCCCCTGCGGGAAATTGTAGGTACGGATCTTCTCGGAGCGGTCTCCGGTTCCGATCTGGCTGCGGCGTGCCGCTGACTCTGCATCCTGCTGTTTTTGCAGTTCTAGGTCGTACAGCTTGGAGCGCAGTAACGCAAATGCTTTCTCCTTATTCTGAAGCTGTGACTTCTCGGTCTGGCTGTAGATTACGATTCCGGTCGGATAATGGGTCAGACGCACCGCGGAGTCCGTCGTGTTGACACACTGACCACCGTTTCCGGATGCACGCATGACATCAATACGGATATCCTTCTCATCGATCTGGACATCCACATCCTCTGCCTCGGGCATGACTGCTACCGTACAGGTAGATGTCTGGATACGTCCCTGTGACTCAGTCTCCGGTACACGCTGCACGCGGTGTACGCCCGACTCATATTTCAATACGGAATAGGCACCAGCTCCGGTCACCATGAAGTCTACGGACTTCATACCGCCGATACCCGTCTCATCCGCTTCAAGTGTCTCCACCTTCCAGCGTCGGCTCTCCGCATAGTGTACATACATGCGATAGATCTCTGCAGCAAATAATGCAGCTTCCTCTCCACCCGCACCGGCACGGATCTCCACAATGACGTTTTTGTCATCGTTCGGATCCTTCGGCAGCAACAGGATCTTGAGCTTGTCTTCGAGCTCTGCCACATTCGCTTTCGCCTCGTTTAACTCCTCTTTGGCGAGCTCCTTCATCTCCTCGTCGCTCTCCTCATCGAGCATCACGAGCGCATCCTCGATCGCCTGCTTACTCTTTTTATATTCGCGGAATGCCTCAACGATCGGTGTGAGATCACTCTGCTCCTTCATCAGCTTACGGAAGCGGTTGGCATCGTTTGCCACATCCGGCTCCGACAGCTCACTCATTATCTCCTCATATCGGACTAACAGATCCTCTAATTTGTCAAACATGTCTTTTCTCCTTCTTATTCACGGTTAGTGGACAAATATCCTCTCACGACCCGGTCGTTTCCCGCCAGATCCTTGATCACCAGCACGCCCTCAAAACCTGCCTCATGCATCAGACGGCGCACCGCCTCGCCCTGATCATAGCCAATCTCAAAGAGCAGCCATCCGTTTTCCTTCAAATAATTCGGCGCCTCGCGTGTAATGTTCCGGTAAAAATCAAGTCCGTCCACGCCACCGTCAAGTGCCTGCAACGGCTCAAACTGGCTCACCTCAGGCATGAGCTTTAAGATCTCCTCCTGCGCGATGTAGGGCGGATTGGAAACGATCACATCGAACGTATCGCTCACATTGTCAAACAGGTTGCTGCGCACCCATTCCGCATCAAGCTCATGCAGCTTTGCATTCTCCTTTGCGACGAGCAGCGCCTGCTTGCTGATGTCACTTCCCACACCTGTCACCGTGGGCGCATTTTTTAAAATACTCAGCAGCACACAGCCCGAACCGGTACACAGATCGAGCACCTTCATATTCGGCTCTACTACCTTTAGGGTCTCTTCTACAAGTGTTTCCGTATCCTGTCTGGGAATCAGCACATTGGAATTCACATGAAACGTCATTCCCATAAATTCCTGCTCCCCGGTAATATACTGCAACGGGACATGCTCCGCACGCTTTTCAAGCACACGCTCATATTCTGACAATACCTCCGGCTCCACCTCATCGCCGCTGTGCATAAAATAAAAGCTGCGGTCAATATGCGCTACCATCTCCAGTAGCAGCCATGCATCCGTTTTCGCATCGGTGATCCCTGCTGCCTGCAACAGTTTCTCACCTTTTTGCTCTGCCTCTCTGTATGTCATCTGTCAGCCTCCCTCCAGATGTATCCACACCCATCACTCACGTATCTCCTGCACGTAAGCCTTCCAATCAAATACCGCCTCCACGGAGGCAATACCCACCTCGATCATATCATCGTCCGGTTCGCGCGTCGTCAGACGCTGCAATAACATACCAGGCTTGCTCAGAAGCCCGATCACTTTTCCCTCACTGCGTCCCGCCAGACGAATCAGTTCATAAGAGATACCGGCGATCACCGGTATCAGCAAAATGCGCACAAGCACGCGCAGCAGCGGTGAATCTACCCGTATAAAAATAAACAGAATCACGCTCACCATAATCACAAAAAACAAAAAACTCGTTCCGCAGCGCTTGTGCAGTCTCGAACTTTTGCGCACATTTTCCACATTCAGATCCATACCGTGCTCAATGCAGTTGATGCACTTGTGCTCCGCGCCGTGATACATATAGACGCGCTGGATATCCTTCATGAGCGAGATTCCAACCACATACGCCAGAAAAATCACCACGCGAAGGACTCCCTCCATCACGGCAATCGCCGTATCCGACCATCCGAGTCCGGCAAACAGTGTGGACAGCCAGTACGGAAGCAGCATAAAAATCGCCACCGCCAGCACGATCGACAGCGCGATCGTACCGCCCATCAGCACATGCTCCTGCTTTTCTTTCTTTGCAGCCTGCTGCTCACTCAGCTCCTTTTGTTCTTCCTCCTCGAAAAAGGACGAAGAAAACGACAGGCTGCTCATGCCGAGCACGAGTGAATCCACAAAGCTGACGACACCGCGCACGAGCGGCAGCCGCGTCACTGCACCGTTTCCAAATATGCTTTTATATTCCTTTTTCTCAACGACGATCTCACCGTCGCTTTTACGGACAGCCACCGCATAGGTATCCTTATTTTTCATCATGACACCTTCGAGTACAGCTTGTCCGCCGATTCCTGAATATCTCATTTTCATTTATTCCTGCAAATGTAAAAAAGGTTGAAGCTGTAGCAACTTCAACCTTAGTTCCCATGTGATTATTTCATGCCGTATTTCTTGTTGAACTGCTCAATACGTCCGCGTGCCTGGTTCGCTTTCTGCTGTCCTGTGTAGAACGGATGGCACTTAGAACAAATCTCAACATGGATTTCCTTCTTTGTAGAACCTGTTACGAATGTGTTGCCACAGTTGCATGTAACGGTTGCCTCATAGTATTCGGGCTGGATCTCTGTCTGCATCTTTTTCACCTCACTACTCGAAATATTATCTAAAAATCTATCTATGTTCATATCTGTAAATGAACGTTCTATGTCTGTCGCATTCTCACAACAGCTTATTTATTGTAGCATAACGAATTATGTAATGCAAGCATTTTTACAAAAATTTCTTTTTGATGACCTGCTGCACATATTCGTGATTATTCCGCGTATGCGCGAACATATTTAAGATCGTTTCGACCGCTTCATCCGTCTTCATACCGTTGATCGCACGGCGCATGATCGTAACTGCCTCACGCTCCTCGCGGTCAAGCAGCAGATCCTCGCGTCTGGTGCTCGATTTGGTGATGTCCAGCGCCGGAAATACCCTGCGCTCGGAGAGCTTGCGATCTAACACCAGTTCCATATTACCAGTTCCCTTGAACTCCTCATAGACAACATCATCCATCTTGCTGCCGGTATCCACGAGCGCGGTCGCCAGTATGGTCAGGCTGCCGCCCTCACGCATATTGCGGGCTGCACCGAAGAAACGCTTGGGCATATGCAGTGCCGCAGGGTCCAGACCACCGGAGAGTGTACGTCCACTCGGCGGCACGGTCAGGTTGTAGGCACGCGCCAGTCTCGTGATGCTGTCGAGCAAAATCATGACATCCTTGCCGTGCTCAACCAGACGCTTTGCACGCTCCACGGTCATCTCCGATACGCGCTTATGGCGCTCCGGCTGCTCATCGAAGGTCGAATAGATCACTTCAACGTTATCGCCCTCAATCGCCTCTTTAATATCTGTGACTTCCTCCGGACGCTCATCGATCAGTAATATAATCAGATGCATCTCCGGGTTATTTTTCTTGACGGAGCGGGCGACCTCTTTCAAGAGTGTCGTCTTTCCTGCCTTCGGCGGAGACACGATCATGCCACGCTGGCCTTTTCCGATCGGTGATACCAGATCCACGATACGCATCGCCAGTCCTCCGCGGTCTGTCTCCAGACGCAGGCGCTCATTCGGGAAAATGGGTGTCAGATCCTCAAAATTCTTGCGTCTTGATGCCACTGACGGCGGATAGCCGTTGATCGTTGTAATATACAACAAAGCAGAAAACTTCTCGCTCTGTGTCTTGATTCTTGTGTTGCCGCATACGATATCGCCTGTTTTGAGGCGGAATCTGCGGATCTGTGACGGTGATACATACACATCATTCTCGCCGGGCAGATAGTTTTCACAGCGGATAAATCCGTATCCCTCCTGCATCACCTCAAGGATACCGTTCGCCGTGATACCACTGTCCAGATTGGGATTGGGCATTTCCCCCTGATCCACATTCCTATCGGTATGCTCCGCCGCCGGTTCTGTCTGTGTGCCACGTTCTTTTTTTGTTTTTTCTGTCTTTTCTCTCGCCTGCGCGGCTTCATCCTCGCGCTTTTTGATCTGCTTGAGCCGCTGGTCTTCCGCCAGCATCGCCTCTACAACCTCTGCCTTTTTTAAGCCTGAAATACTTTTTAATCCGCGCGCCTTCGCCAGATCCTTGAGTGCCGCTACACTGAGCGACTCATACTTCTCTCGCATATTATCCATGTTTAAAATCTCCTAATAACATATCACGTTCTTACGAATGGGGAAAACAATGATTTGAAAACAGATATTTATATTATACACCATTCTTTCCGGAATAGGAAGTCCTATTTTTTTCATTCATCATCTTTTTTTAGTTCATCAAACATTTCCCTGACCGCAGGCGCGTTCTTTGTCAGCTTCTTGATACTCAGATCCTCCGCCTTATTATTCGCCAGACGCAGATTATTCTCGGAGGACAGCAGCGCCTCTTTCGTCTTTTGCAGATGCGTGATCGTCTTGTCGATCTCATCGATTGCCGTCTTAAATTTATCGCTGGCAATCCGGTAATTGCGTGCAAAGCCATCCTTGAACGCATTCATATTTTCTTCAAAATGCAGGATGTCCACCTGCTGATGGCGCGCCAGCTCGAGCTCCCTGCGATAGCCGAGCGAATTGAGCGCCGCGTTGCGCAGCAGCGTGATCATCGGGATAAAAAACTGCGGGCGGATCACATACATTTTTTCATATCTGTAGGAGACATCCACAATGCCGTTATTATACAGCTCATTGTCGATCTCGAGCAGGGAAACGAGCACGGCATACTCACATTTTTTCTCGCGCCGGTCCTTGTCGAGTTCCTTTAAAAAATCCTCATTTTTGTGCTTGGTCGCAGTCTCATCCATCTCATTTTTCATTTCAAACATGATCGAAATGAACTCTACGCCGTCCGATTTTTCGCGGAAAATAAAATCACCCTTACTGCCGGAGCGCGCATCATTGTCCTTCTCAAAATAGGCGCTCGGAAATGCGGTCATGCGCAGCGCATTGAATTGGTTTAAGCAGTGCTGTTCGAGACTCTCGCCTACCATCTTGGTCGACTGGCGTGCCTTAAAGTCTTTATAATATTCGATCTGCTCGTCCTTTTGCTTTAGCTGTGCCTCATACTCCCTGACGAGCGACTGTTTTTTCAGCTCGTTCTCTGTTTCCTTACCGGCAATCCGGTTCTGCAGCTCCAGAATCTGTGCGGTCTTTTCCGCCAGTTCCTTTTCTTTCTCTTGTGCGATCTGCGACATTGCGAGCTTTTTTTCGGTCTCCTGTCCCATGATCTGCGCTTTCAACTGCTCCAGCTCGCGTTCCTTCTGTACAAGCTGCACATCCTTCGCCGCCAGTTCACGGTCATACGCCTCCTTCTGCTCCATCCGCGCCAGCTTCAGTTCTCCGGCTTTGCGCTGTTCATATTCGCCTTCCCGACGCTTGAGCTCCCTGTCAAATTCAATATCACGCACCTGCCTTGCGATCTGTGCATATCCTGTTTCGTCTACCGCAAAGACTTCTCCGCAGTTGGGGCATTTGATCTCTTTCATCGCATTTCACCTCATGTGGTTATTTTTACCGGGGTGTGAAACTATTTATATAGCATTTCAAAGCATGTGAGCACTATATTCCATATTTGCAGCTCCCGCAAGTGCATCTGGTTTGCTTTATTGCACGAACCATTCCAATGAGCCTCGGCAAAACCTAACTCGTGTTCAGCAATGGCTTCCACGAGTTACGAGTCTCATCTCCATCGTGCAAAAGCAGCAAACAGACGCACATTTGCTCGCGCTGCATCTACCCGAATCGTGTGCTTGTGCTCACATGCCGCGTTACGTTATGAATGTTTTACGTTACATAACCTATGGCTGTCGGCGGCAGTTGGAGTAGTTCCCGTCAGATGCAACGTTTGTCTGGCGAAGTGCGAGCTTGCAGACAGAGCCAGAGGTACTTGGCAAAACAAAGCGAGACACCGCTGGGCAATCGGAGCAGCCTGACCGGGATACTACTGCAACCGCCGCCAGATCATATGTTTTAAAATAGTTTCACAATCCCCTATCATTTTTACATACTATCCTGATTCTATCACAGCACCGGTCAAAAAATCAACGTCCACCCAGCCACGGCACGCTTGATTTAGCAAATGAGAAGTGTTATGATTTTGGTTGACTGGCGATGTACTGAATTTCAGTACATCGCGCGAACACTATACAGAGCAAGGAGTAAGATCATGGATCAGAAAGAAAAAGCCATCCGGCTGCATAGAGAATGGAACGGAAAACTCGTAACGACTTCAAAGGCCCCCGTCAAGGACCGCGAAGCACTGGCAATCGCTTACACACCCGGTGTCGCTGAGCCCTGCAAAATTATTGCCGAGCATCCCGAAGAAGTATACAACTACACGATCAAAGCCAACACCGTAGCAGTCGTTTCCGATGGAAGCGCAGTACTCGGTCTCGGAAATATCGGTGCACTCGCCGCCATGCCTGTCATGGAGGGAAAATGTGTGCTGTTCAAGGAATTCGGCGATGTGAACGCTGTGCCGATCTGTCTCGATACGCAGGACACCGAAGAAATCATCCAGACTGTAAAAAATATTGCCCCCTGCTTTGGCGGCATTAACTTAGAGGACATCTCTGCCCCCCGCTGTTTTGAGATCGAGGAGCGCTTAAAAGAGATGCTTGACATTCCGGTCTTTCATGATGACCAGCACGGTACGGCAATCGTCGTTCTCGCAGGCATCATCAACGGTCTGCGTGTGACCGGAAAGAAAAAAGAGGACTGTAAGGTCGTTGTCAACGGTGCCGGTTCCGCCGGTGTCGCCATCACCAAGCTCCTGCTCACCTACGGTTTTAAAAACGTAACCATGTGTGACAAGGAAGGTATCATCGGTCCCGATTATCCGAATCTGAACTGGATGCAGAAAGAAATGACCAAGGTCACAAATTTAAGCCATGCGACCGGCACATTGGCTGACGCATTAAAGGGCGCAGACATTTTTGTTGGTGTTTCAGCACCCGGTATCGTATCGGCAGAAATGGTCGCATCAATGAATCACGATTCCATTTTATTTGCAATGGCAAACCCCGTGCCGGAGATCATGCCGGATGTCGCGCGCGCTGCCGGTGCACGCATCGTCGGAACCGGACGCAGCGATTTCCCGAATCAGGTCAACAACGTCGTTGCATTCCCCGGTATTTTCCGCGGAGCGCTCGAAGGACATGCCAGACAGATCACCGAGGAAATGAAGCTCGCCGCCGCAGAAGCGATCGCAGGGCTCGTATCTGATGAGGAATTAAACGACGAATTTATCATGCCGGAGGCATTCGATCCGCGTGTCGCAGACGTTGTGAGCAAGGCAGTCCGCGACCACATCCGCTAAACCGGATATCTGATATTCAGGAATATACTGATATGAAACCGGACATAACCGCTGACACACAGCGCCCGGACTGGCTTGGTAAACCCTACTACAGTCTGGACTGCTATCTCAAACAGAACTTTGGCGAAAAGATCTACCGTCTGTCACTCGACGGCGGCTTTTCCTGCCCCAACCGCGATGGCACGCTGGGCACAAGGGGCTGCAGCTTTTGCAGCGCGGGAGGCTCCGGCGATTTCGCCGCTGACCGCAGCCGCTCCGTCACAGAACAGCTCCCGGAAGCAAAAAGCCGCATCTCCGCCAAGACAAACGCCAGACATTTTATCGCCTACTTTCAGGCATACACAAACACCTACGCAGATATCTCCTATCTGCGTACTGTTTTTTCGGAAGCCTTGAAGCCGGAGGAAATCGTCGCGCTCTCGATCGCTACCCGCGTCGACTGTCTGCCAGACGAAGTCCTGCACCTCCTATGTGAGCTGCGCGATGCATTTCACAAGCCGGTCTGGATCGAGCTGGGTGTACAGAGCACCTTTGATGTATCCCTGCGCAGGATCCGCAGCGGGTTCACCTATGCAGACTGCGAACAGGCGATTTTGCGACTGCATAAATATGACATTCCCGTAATCGCGCACCTGATCCTCGGACTGCCGGACGAGACACCGTCGCAGATGCAGCAATCCATCGCACGCATCTGTTCCCTTCCGGTCACAGGGCTCAAATTGCAGTTATTACACATACTGGAGGGTACGGATCTGGCGGCCGAATATGAGTCTGCGCCATTTCCGGTCTTTTCCGAGGAGGAATACTGTCAGTTTATCGTGACATGTATCGAACACATTCCGCCTCATATCGTGCTGCACCGGATCACCGGGGATGGACCGAAACGGCTGCTCATCGCACCGCTGTGGAGCGGCAACAAAAAACATGTACTCAACCGCATCCATGCCATCTTCCGCGAGCGGAACACGTGGCAGGGGAAACTATCATAATAGAAAGAGGGAATCAGATATGGCAGAACCGCTGACAACTTACAAATTGATGATTCTCGCATTGCTGGAGCGCTCCGAAGCACCGCTCTCCGGTCCACAGCTCTGCGACTTCTTTTTAGAGAAAGAATATACCAACTACTTTACCGTGCAGGAGGCACTTCACGAGCTGGACGAAAACGCCTTTATCAAAAAAGAGGCGACCCACAACAACACCCGCTATTCGATCACGCCTGCCGGCACACAGACCTTGTCCTTTTTCTCCGACAAGCTCTCCTCCGGTATTTATTCCGATATCTATGAATATCTGAATGCCAACCGGCTCGTCATCCGCGAGGCGGCTTCGGTTCTTGCGGACTACTACAAGGCACCCGGTGAACAGTTTGCGGTGCGCTGTCAGCTCAAGGAGCGTGAGCACCCGCGTATCGACCTGACGATCACCGTGCCGAATGAGGAGATCGCGGTGGCGATCTGTGACAACTGGAAACAACAGAGCGAGCATGTCTATGAATACCTCATGGATCTGCTTGTAAAATAGAATGGTGCGCATAAAAAAATCCTCTCCGCGAAACGTGGACAGGATTTTTTGTTATGATACATCCGCGAAAACTGCGGGTGGCAGATTCCGTAAGTCTATGATCACTGCTGCAATTTGTGGATCGCAACACAGTTGGGCTTGCCGACTTGCAGCGGTCTGCCCTGCATCAGAAAATAGTGCTCCTCATAATTCATTTTAAACACACAGATCTCATCATTCTCGTGGTTGAGTGTCATGAAATGCTCGTTATCGGGGAATACGCGCACTGCCTTCGGGAATTCACCGCTGATCTTGTTGTTGCAGTTTAAGGTCAGCATACCGGTCTCCGGGTCAATGTCATAAATGACTGCGGAATTGACTCCGGCATTGACGACATACAAGTGCTTTCCATCAGGAGAGATCGTCATTGCAGTCGCACTGCAGATGTCATCATCCTTTTTATCAGTCGTCGTGATCTCCTGTAAAAATTCAAATTCAGGCTCACCGTCACGCTCCTCATAGCGGTAAACATTCACACAGTTGAGCAGCTCGCACAGTACATACGCAAAACGTCCGTCATCGGAAAAACGCATACTCTTGGGTGCAGAGTCGATCTGGCAGCGCAGAATATCCGTATTGTGGATCTTTCCGAGCTCCTCATCCATATGATACAGCTTTACCTGATCAAGACCGCCGTCTACTGCGCATACATATCTCTGATCGGGGGTAAAACGCACGCAGTTCACATGTGGGCGGGAGCTTCTCTCCGCGATGCAGCGGCCCATTCCTTTGTGGAATACACCATCTGCAATCCCAACGATCGTTCCCTCTACCGGATCAAGCTGCATCAGGGATACACGCCCATCGTGATAACCGCCGACTAACAGATAGCGGTCATCCTTTGATATATCAAGGAAACAGCCTCTCATACCGCCGATCCATGACTTGTTGATCGGCTCAAGATCTCCATCCGGAAGAATGCGGAACGACTGCACGCCTTCATCCGCGATCGAATACAAAAATTTGCCGCTGTTGGACACGACCAGATAAGATGCATTGTTGATCGGAACGACTTTACGCTCCACCATCGTACCTGTTCCCTCATCCAAATCATACAAATGAATACCAATACTGTTCTCGTGGGTATAGGTTCCCACATACGCTACATACTTGTCCTTACTCATGACTCTCTTCTTCCTTTCTTCGTAAGATATCATAGGTGTCAAGCGGGCAGCCCAGATCGATCCAGAGCTTTTGCTTCGGATGCGGTGCGCTCGTCTGATCTTTTCCATCCTCATCTACGATCCTTTGTACCACAACTTCCAGATTATCTCCATTCGGTTTCATGACCTCGATCTGCTCTCCAATCGAGAATTTATTTCTCTGCTCGATCGCATAGAGACCTGCTTCATTTTTTGCTCCGACAACACCGAGGTACGTGTATTCCCTGACATACGTATTACTGTCATAGATCTGCGCTTCCTCAGAAGGCTTGCCGAAAAAGAAACCTGTCGTAAACTGCCGGTAGGTACAGTTGGATATCTGGTCTAAATACCACGGCATATGCTCACGGTATAATTCCGGCAACTGTAAATAGTCATCGATCGCCCGGCGATAGGTACGGGCGACTGTAGCTACATACAATGCTGTTTTCATTCTACCCTCTATTTTGAAACTGTCAATACCCGCTTCGATCAATTCCGGAATATATTCGATCATACACAGATCTTTGGAGTTAAAAATATAGGTGCCGCGCTCATTTTCATACACCGGAAGATACTCTCCGGGGCGGCTCTCCTCCATGACTGCATATTTCCAACGGCAGGGATGGGTGCATGCGCCCTGATTGGCATCGCGTCCGGTAAAATAATTGGACAGCAGACACCGTCCGGAATAAGAAATACACATCGCGCCGTGAATAAATGTCTCGATTTCGAGATCATCAGGTATATTGGCACGGATCTCCCGTATCTCCTGCAGGGACAGCTCCCTCGCCGATACGACGCGCTTTGCCCCCTGCTGCTGCCAGAAACGGTACGTGCCGTAGTTTGTATTATTCGCCTGTGTGCTCACATGCAGCTCCATGTCTGGCAGCACCTCACGGGCGATCACAAACACACCGGGATCTGAGATAATCAGCGCATCCGGTGCAACTGTTTTCAACTCTTCAAAATAAGTGCGCACACCCGCAAGATCACTGTTGTGCGCCAGAATATTTGCAGTCACATATACCTTGACACCGTGTGCATGTGCAAACTCCACGCCTTCCGCCATCTCTTCGAGTGTAAAATTTTTTGCCTTTGCGCGCAGTCCGAACACTTCGCCGCCAATATAGACCGCATCCGCGCCAAAAATGACTGCTACTTTTAATACTTCCAGACTGCTCGCCGGGACGAGAAGCTCAGGTACTCTCATGTCTCATTTCTCCTATTTTTCACGCTGACCGCTGCGCCGTCGCCGACAGGCAGTACGGCAGTCGTCAACTGTTCGTGATGCTTGAGCGTGTACAGATACTCACGCATCCGCTTGTGGATCGTGCGGTTGCGCCGCGTCACCGCATAGCGGGACTCGATGATCTCACCGTCAAACAGAACGTTATCCGTCACCAGTATACCGTCCGGCTCCAGCAATTCCACCGCCGTCGGCAGTAGCACCGGATACTGACCTTTTGCCGCATCCATAAAGATCCAGTCAAAATGCCTGCCCTCTGCCAACAGCTGCGGCAGTATCTCACCGGCATCGCCCTCAATGAGCGTGATCTGCTCCTGTCTGCCCGCGCGCAGGAAATTATTCCGTGCAACGGGTATCCGCGGCTGCCAGTTCTCGATCGTTGTGATCTCACAGTCAGCCGGATTCCACTGTGCCATGAGCAGCGCCGAAAATCCGATCGCACAGCCAACCTCTAACATGCGCTCCGGCTGCCTGACCGCCAGCAGAAATTTTAAAAATCCCTGCATATCCTTGCGAATGATCGGTACATCATCCGCAAGCGCCTCCTGCTCGATCGTATCCAGCAGTTCGCCATTGCTGCTCTCCAGCGAGTTGAGATACGTCAATAACCGCTCATCCAATATCATGTCTGTTCTTCCTCCGCAGGCTTCTCCTCCGGTGTCATCCCCGCCATCAGCTCTGACGGTGTCATCGACGGATTCAGCGTATAGACACCCGGCACCAGCTTGTAGCCGTAGAGCTTTTCCTGGAGGAAAAACAGCCTGCTGTCACGCACGAGATGTTTTTCCTCCAGAAGAACTGCCAGATCCTTTTCATCCATATCCTCGGTAATCTGCACGAGCACATCCGTGTGATCGCCCTCCGATACCGCGGGCTCCGTGTAAACACGATAGCCGAAATCATAGCACTGGATACCGATGCGGTACAGCCCGCACACGACTAACACGCCCAGCAATACGGTGATGCTGATACTGAGCATCCGCAATACTACTTTGGTCATAACAACCTCCTTCTGTCACGAATGCAGAAATCCCGTATCAAAATCCAGATTCTGCATGATCGTCCAGTTTACCTGCTGGAACATCCGGCAAAGTGCCAGTTCCGCCGCCAGAAACTCCTGTACGTAAGGATTTTCCCTCAGATCCGCATAGCGTTCCTCTACGCTGTCTATCTGTTCAAAAAGCTGCGGTGTCCCACTGTTTTGTAAGGCATACCAGTTGCTGCGAAATTCATTGATCCGCTGCTGCAGACCGGAAAACTCGGCTACCTTCGCCTCCGCCCGCTTGAAACGGACATACTCCTCACTGTTTTTCATTTCTGTCACGAGCTGTCCGAGGGCAGTGTTGAGCCGCTCATTTTTCTCATCTGTCAGCATAAAGCTACTAGACCTCCATAATGATCGGAATAATCATCGGGCGGCGCTTGGTTTCCTTCCACACAAATCCACCGAGTGCGTCCTTGATCTCCTGTTTGATCTTTCCCCAGTCTGTCACACCCTTGTCCATCAGGTGATCCATTGTATTGTTCAACACGGTCTGTGCATCATCCATCAGATCTCCGGCATCACGCACATAGACAAAACCGCGGGACACGATATCCGGTCCTGCGAGCACCTGTCCGGAGCCTCCGTCCAGTGTGAGTACCACGATGATGATACCTTCCTCCGCAAGAATGTGACGGTCGCGCAGCACGATATTTCCGACATCGCCGACGCCCAGTCCATCGACCATGACATCGCCGACATGTACTCTTCCATTGACACGCGCACCATTTTCATCCAGCTCAAGCACATCACCGGAATTGATCAGGAAAATGTTATCCTTATCAATGCCGAGCTCCTGTGCGATCTTTGCCTGTGCCTTTCTGTGCTTATACTCGCCGTGGATCGGAATCGCATATTTCGGATGAACGAGCGAATAAATCAGCTTGATATCCTCCTGACAGGCATGTCCGGAAACATGCACATCCTGAAAAATCACCTCTGCTCCCTTGCGGGACAGGTCATTGATGACCTTGGACACCGCCTTCTCATTTCCCGGAATCGGGTTGGAGCTGAAAACGATCGTGTCATTCGGACGGATGCTGACCTTGCGGTGCGTACCGTTCGCCATGCGCGACAGCGCCGCCATCGACTCACCCTGACTGCCGGTCGTGATCAGCACGGTCTTTTCCGGCGGATAATTTTTCAGATGTTCAATATCAATCAGCGTGTTGTCCGGAATGCTGATATAGCCCAGCTCTGTAGCCGTGGAGATAATGTTGACCATGCTGCGTCCTTCCACAACGACTTTTCTACCGTTTTTATATGCCTGATCGATAATCTGCTGTACACGGTCTACATTCGATGCGAATGTAGCTACGATAATACGGTTATTCTGATGTTCCTCAAATATATTTTCCAACGCCCGTCCGACCGTCTTTTCTGACATTGTAAAACCGGGGCGTTCTGCATTTGTACTGTCACACATCAAGGCAAGCACACCCTTTTTGCCGATCTCTCCAAAACGCTGCAGATCAATCGTATCTCCGAATACCGGCGTATAATCCACCTTAAAATCTCCGGTGTGGACGATCGTACCGGCGGGTGAATAGATCGCCAGAGCCGCCGCATCCTGAATACTGTGGTTCGTCTTGATAAACTCAATACGGAAGCATCCGGCATTGATATGCTGACCATATTTGACGATCTTGCGCTTGACCTTTTTGAGCAGCTCATGCTCCTCTAACTTATGGTCAATAATTCCCATCGTCAGCTTGGTCGCATAGATCGGCACGTTTACCTCACGCAAAATATACGGCAGTGCGCCGATATGATCCTCATGTCCGTGCGTGATAAAGAAACCTTTGACTTTGTCAAGGTTTTCT
>CALBJL010000101.1 GCA_937893485.1 uncultured bacterium
CCCCAGACAGCTACATTTTTCCCTATTTACAATGAAAAATCGGCACGATTATGGTCGAATTTTCCTTAATCACACCGATTATACCATATGTTGGGGATGGATGTAAACCCATTCCCAACATATTATAAATTATAAATTAACAGTTTAGCCATCGTCTGGAAAATGTGTGAATCATGCTTGCATGAATGAGCACATTTCGCAGGCGATGAGGTAAGCGCCAGATTATGAGCAAAGTTAACTGCGTAGCAGTGAGAAAACGCCGATAGGCGTCTTTGCGAATGGCGCTTGCTAAACTGTTACCATGAACTACCTCTTCAGGTTGATCAGCTCCTCAAGCATAGAATCCGAAGTCGTAATCACACGTGAGTTTGCCTGGAAACCACGCTGTGTTGTGATCATGGATGTAAACTCTCCTGACAGATCCACGTTGGACATCTCCAGCTCACCGGAAGTAATCGTACTTCCGTCCGCATCGATCTCCACACCGATACCGTCAAACTCACCGGAGTTTAAGGTCGTGCGGTAGCAGTTGTCACCGGTTGCCTCCAGTCCGGATGCGTTCGCAAACTGTGCGACTGAGATCTGTCCGAGCAGTACGGTATTGCCGTTGTCGTAGGATGCATAGATCTTTCCGCTCTGGTCAACGCTCATACCGGTCATCGCACCGAGCTTTTTACCCTTTCCGACGCCATCCCCATCTCCGCCGCTCATTGCTGCTGTTGTCGAACCACTGTTGTTATAGTTGAGCAGAGATGAGAAATCGATCGTCACATCCTGAAAACCGTCATAGCCTGCGGCTGTCAGCTTGGACAGATTCAATGTCTGTGACAGATTATTTCCGCCACCGACATTCGTCAATGTACCATCTACCGTATTGAACTGCAACGTAAATCCATCCTTAGTCGGTGTCACGATGTTATAGCTGCCGCCAAACATATTGTAACGGAGTTCTGCATCGCTCGGCAGTTCCTCGGTAAAAATCGGTCCAGTCTCAGATGTCGCATTCGCAAGATCTGCACCAGTGATCGTCGTGTAGGAGTAGTCTTTTAAGAGTTCCTCGGGACCGACTGTCTTGCTCGGATTCGGCACCTTATTTCCATTCTCCAAGGCAACCATACTTTTAAATGTCTTAGTTCCGGATGCATCCGTTACTGAAATATCTCCAGTCGTATAAGTCGGCCAGTAATAAAGCACTGAATTTTCCGGATAATTGACCTTATCCAATCCCAATGCATCACGAATATCCTCAACATTGAACTTATAACCGGTCACACCATCGGTACTGGTCACAACCGTTCCGAGTGAAGTAAAATCATCCAGCGTCTGTTTCTTGGTCAATGTGTAAGAGCTTTTTTTCTCAGCACCAGTGGAATCTGTTTCCGCAACAAACTGACCATTGCTATCAATCTTACCATCCGTAAACTCCCAGCTTACACCGGATGTAATGGTATCATCCTGCACAGCCTGCGTCGGAGCGTCTGTCACAGTAGCTTTTCCTCGTGATACAATGTTTCCAGCTGAATCTTCTACATAAACAAAATCAATCGTTCCATCTCCGGCTTTTTTCAAATCTGCAAGCGCTTCATTATATGTAATTTTCTCCGATGTGAACTTCACTCGATAACCATCCGGCAATGCCAGTTTATCCGTCAGCCCAAGCTGTGCATTGATATCCTTCGCATCTATATAATAGGTATAAGTCGGATTTGTCGCCGGATTTGCTGCATCAGCCTTTGTCTTTGCAGACTTCTGGATCGCAAGATTAATGTCCGTCTTGCTCTTTCCGGTCGCAAATGCATAATTGTCGGTAATCACTGTGTTACTTCCCTGTCCACCAGTACCACCTGTAACTCCGAACAGATCGCTCAATGCTACCTTTGACGACAGAATCGAATTACCCTTTGAATCAATAATATCTGTCAGGTTGACCGCATATTTACCTCCCTTTGCATCCTGTGACTGGATAGAGAAACGTGCAGTATACGGATACCCAAGGTTATCGTAGATCAGCAGGTTCATAACCGATCCGGTGGAAGATGTCACCTGCGTGCTCTTGCTGTCGATGACACCGGTACACTGTGCCTTGGTCGTCGCTTCCGGCTCGGATGTCATATTTTCCGGTGACATGACCTTGAGGGCTGTCACGGTATCCTTCTTGATCGTCTGGGTTTCTGCGTCCACTCCCCAGCCCATCACCGTATATCCGGTAGATTTCATACACAGATTGCCTGCGCCGTCCACATAGAACGAACCTGCCTTTGTAAAGACATTCTCTGATCCGTTGTTGACAACGAAAAAGCTGCTCGTGCTCTTGTCTGTGATTTTCAAGTCAAACGGCAGTCCGGTCGTCTCTGACGCACCTGCCGAGGTAATACTCATAGAAGTAGAACCGGTTGTTACACCAAGTCCGATCTGTTTTGCGTTCACACCACCGGTTCCCATCTCTGCGTTTGCTCCGGACGCACTTGATAACGTCTGGTACATAATGGAACTGAATGTAACGCTGGAAGATTTGAATGCAACGGTATTTACGTTGGAAATGTTGTTACCGATTACATCCATCTTTGTCTGATGTGTCTTTAAGCCTGACACAGCAGAGTAAAGTGATCTCATCATAATGAAATGACCTCCATTCTTTGGCGCTCGTACAATGCTTTCGTCTCGTCTGTCAGTCAGAGACGTCCGCTTCCTTGTAAGGTCCGGCGGTTATACGATCACTGCGCCATCAATATTTGTAAAGATATTTTCGCCTGCATCCGACTGGTCTATCGCCGTGACAACCGTCTTGTTCGGCACATTCACGATAAATGCCAGCGAATCCACAAGCACCAGTGATTCATTGATTCCCTTTTCACCGGCTTTTGATACACCATCCGCGAGACGCTTCGTCTGATCTGCGGAGAGGCTGATGTTGCGATCATTCAGGCGGTTGGCTGCATGCTTGGAAAACTTGAGCGGATTCAGAGCCTGCTGCTTTGCCCGCAACACCTCATCAAAGGATATTTCGGCTGTTTTGCCTGATTCCCTGATACCATTTTTCAGATATGTGTCTGTGACCTGTTCGATCGAATGAAATCCGTTTCGGATCGCACCTGTCTGATTGATCTGATTCATGTTCTCACTCCCATCCCGGAAGTTTGGCATTATTCTTTCGGGGTCGTGGCTTCCGTTCCATCTCCCGTATTTGTATTGTCTTTGTCTGTCTGGTCGCCGTCTGTCTGATCGCCATCCGTACTGCCTCCGCCGTTGATCAGATCACGCAAAGCGATCAGTGCCTTGAGTGCGGTCTCGGCTGCGGTAAACTTATCCAGCGCATCCTTGCTGTATTTTTCGATATACTCCTTCTGATAATCTGTCAGCTTGTCATACTGCTCACGGATCTTCTTGAACGTCTCCTCATCTGCAAGAGATACGTGGTCGGCATCCGGTATCTGACTGATCGTCGTCTCAAAATCATCTGCGATAAGGACTGCATCCATGTATTCTGTATCCGCTACCGTATACAGATCGTCAAGGTTGTACAGTGCACCGTTGATTGACAGATAGACATTGCTGCCCTCTTTCATCATATAATCAACAACTCCCATCACATCACTTGTCTCTCCGGTCACAGAATTGGTTGGACGCATGATCACAGTCTTTCCTACTAGATTACTTCCCTGCATATTTTCTGTAGTATTCACCATGTTCTCTGTCGCCTCTACCTGTGTGAAGGTCGCTAACTGCGCTACATACTCGGTATTGGACTGCGGCTCTAACGGATCCTGGTATTTCATCTGTGCAACGAGCAGATTTAAGAAATCTTCTTTATCCAGATTATTGTTTGTCTTTTCCTTGGAAGACGATGTCGCACTTGCTGATGTATCTACCACTTTACCGTTTTCCACTTTCTGCCATAAAGCCATTCGTTTCTCTCCTTTCCGTTTGTTTTATGTTTCACTAAGTACTATGCGGTGTAATCGACGCTGCCGCCGTTGTCACGCATCATCTGTGCTGCCAGAGTCTCTTCTTCGGTCAACTCACCGCCGATCCCCTGCAGCATACTCTGATCGAGGTTTCTTCTGCCGCCTGACCTGCCCTGCTCCTGCGAATCACCCTGCTCCTGCATTTGTGCGTTTGCGGATGCATTTCCGTCAAGGTTCTGTTCAAACTCATGGGTCGCAACTGTCACCTCTATGGCTTCGACTTTGATACCCTGTGCTTGTAAGGTCGAACGCAGCTCGACCATCTGTGTCTGGAGTGCTTCCTTGACCTGTTCATTGGTCGCAGTGATCTGTGCGGTCACATTTCCGTGTTTTTCTGTTACTGTCAGCATCAATCTGCCGAGACTCTCGGGATTAAGCTGCATCTGAAGCGTCGTACCCTCGGTCGAAGCAAATGCCCGTGCCAGACCCTCCATCTGGTTCATCAGTGTCTCATACCGGATCATCGGATTTGCCTGCGGTACTTCTGCCGTCTGAACCACCGGCTGTGCCTGTGAGGTGCCCTGTCCACGGAGCAATGCAGACTGCTGTTCTCCGGTCAGATCCATCTGCTGGTCAAAGCCATTGTCTGTCTGCGTATCGGAATCATCATTCATCAGGCTGCCGGTCCCATCCCCGGTCGTCTGTGCGGCAGCATCCTCCATCTGCATCTGTGTCTGCACGGCTGCCTCATCATTTTCCTGCGTCTGCCCGGGCTGCTGCAACTGCGCTGCATCCGTTACCTGTTCTTTCGAATTCTGCAGGCTCGAAGAAAATACCCCGTTCTGCCCTGCTGTCTCGCTCTGCTGTACAGTCTGTGCTTCATCCACTGCAGCCGTTTCTGCCAGAAGATCATTCTGTGCATCGGACGGTAATTCATCTGCAAGACCAAGCTGCTGCTTTGCCAGCTCCTCCAGCTCATCGATGTTCATGGAAAGCTGTGCGAGCAGATCATTAAACTCTGCACCGGTGATTCCGTTCTGCTGCTGGAAATCAGCAAACAGCGCCGTCACATCCTGCATCAGCTGCTGGACTCCGTCATTGGTCAGCAGTGCACTGGCATCCTGACTGCCTGTGAGCTGTCCGACAAGCTGCATCAGATTCTGGGGCTGCAACAGATCCATGTCCGTAAGACCAAGCAGTTCCATCGCCTGTGTCAGTTCCTCCTCCGACACATCCATCGTTTCCTGAACGGCATCCTTCACATCTTCTCCGAGCTTCTGCACCTTTTCTGCAAACACGGCATCCACGGTTTTTGTATCCGTGCGGTCTGCCTGCACGATCTGACGGTTATTGCTGCGCATGGATGCGTAATTCTTATTTGCCGCATCTGCACGGTCACCAGCCTTCACACCCTGCCGGTCAGAAAGTCCGTTTGAAGAACCGCTGTCCGCCTTGAGATTGAAATAGCCGTGTGCATTCTGGCTCATGATGCTGGCAAACTGCTCGAACGCCTCTTTGGTCGGTTCGGCGGCTGTCTTTCCTGCCGCTGCATTGGTATTTCCCATACCTAAACCAGCTATCTGTGTCATTGTGTTCCTCCTTTCTCTTTGAATATTTTATTTATCTTAAAAGCCTATGGCTCTAAGATCTTTGTAACAATCGCCGCATTATCCGCGTTCATCGCCGCGAGGATGTTTCCGCGCGACTGTGCATCCATACCGTTTAAAATATCGGCGACAAGCTGTGCATTGTCAGCGACCATCGTGTCAAAAATCGCTGCCGCATTTTTCGCTTTCATTGAAGAGTAGGTGCTGATGTAATCCTCAAGCTCCTGGCTCTGTTTCTGCTGTTCGAGCACCTGCCGGTAAATGATCTGCGCATTCGTCGGATCAATTGATTCATAGTATGTCTGATAATTACTTATATCGGGTGCATTGTCTGAAAAAACAACCTCTTCGTCGAATTTTTGTTTCAGTTCTTCGAATTCCGCCTCTTTTTGTTCATAGACGGAAAGCTTCTCCAACTGTGCCTTTAATTCCTTTATTTTATCGTTTTTCTTGTCCAGCTTCTGTTGTGTCTTTGCCAGCTTCTGCTCTAACTGCTTCACATAGGTGGTTGCCTCATCGAGCGTCTTGTACGGATACTGCTGCTGTTCGATCGGCTCCTCAACATCGGGCAGGATCTTATTGACATACGGCACATCCTTTAAGATCGGATACATAACGGTCGAGCCGAAGCCGCCGACATCCCATTTGATTACGAGTACCAGAATACCCATCCAGATTGCAATGATGATCACGGTCGCAAGAAATACTGCGAGTTTTCCGCCTACCCCGCCGTCATCCTCAAAATCCGGATCGTCCGGGTCAAAGCCACGCTTGCGCAGTTTCTCCTTGCGTTTTTCTTCCTTTGCCGCCACTTTCTCTGCTTTTTTGGCTGCCTTTTCCTGTATCAGCTCCGCTCTTGACTTTTTTACTTCCTGTTCTTCTGCCATATGTAACACCGCCTTTACGTTTCGTCTGTATGTTCGTGATAATTGAAGCTCACAAGCTGGTCGATCTCCTTTGCTTCCTCCGCTGCAAGCTCCTGCTTAAACTGTTCAAATGCCTTCTCACGCAGCTTTTCATGCGCTTTTCGTTCCACCATGATCGCATTCAGCCGCTTGCGCGCCAGCTCCAGATTTTTCTCCGCCGCATGCACCTTCATGATCTGGTCGCGAATCAGTGATTTCATCACATCGATCGCGCGCTTGTTTTCCTGTACCGCCCGCACATCAATGAGTCCGATTGCGAGCTCTGCGGCATGTTTTTCATACTCCATACGACGGAGCATGAGCTGCTGCAGCTTTGTGTTCTCCTCCTGCAGACGCTGACTGGCAATTCCATATGCCGTCCGCTCCTGCTCCTCCAGTTTATATTTGATATCCAGAATGCTCTGCATCCGGTATACAAACTTTGCCATGATCCGCTATCCTTATTCCTCAAATATGTGCTGCAGCATCTCCACTTCCTGTTCAAAGTCGAATTTCTCATCCGTGCGCTGTAACAGATATTCATTGACTGCCTGATTTTTTGCGATTGCATAATCGATTTCTTTGTTGGAACCACTCTTATACGCTCCGATATTGATCAGATCCTCCGCCTCCGCATAGGTAGCCATGACGTTTTTCAGCCTGCCCGCATAGTCCATCTGTTCCTTCGATGCGATCGAACTCATGACACGGGAGATGCTGGCGAGCACATCAATCGCCGGATAGTGGTTCTTCTGTGCGAGTTTACGGTTGAGTACGATATGTCCGTCAAGAATACCCCTGGCGGTATCGGTGATCGGCTCATTAAAGTCGTCACCATCGACGAGCACCGTATACAGTCCCGTGATCGATCCGCGGTCGGATGTACCTGCGCGCTCTAACAGCTTTGGCAGCTCTGCATACACACTCGGCGGATAACCGCGCGTTACCGGAGGTTCTCCGGATGCCAGACCGATCTCACGCTGCGCCATCGAAAAACGGGTGAGCGAATCCATCATCAACAGGACATCCCTGCCCTGATCACGGAAATATTCCGCGATCGCCGTCGCTGTCATCGCGGCTTTTTTCCGGATCAGCGCCGGCTTGTCGGAGGTCGCCACAACGACGACCGAGCGCGCCATACCTTCTGGTCCGAGGTCACGCTCAATGAACTCACGCACCTCCCTGCCTCGCTCTCCGATCAGCGCGATGACGTTGATATCTGCCTTTGTGTTGCGGGCAAACATACCCATCAGCGTACTTTTTCCGACACCGGAACCGGCAAAGATACCGATACGCTGCCCCCTGCCGACCGTGAGCAGTCCGTCAACCGCTTTCACGCCCAGTGGCAGCACCTGATCAATGATCTTTCGTTTCATCGGATCAGGCGGCAGCCGGTCTGCCGGATACTGCGTCGGAAGTATAATCTCCTCCTGCGTATCCGTCGGTCTGCCAAGACCGTCTAACGTATGTCCTAACAGTTCCTCTCCCACAGAAACAGTAAGTGGATGTCCCGTATTCTCTACGACACATCCAACTCCGATTCCATCCATGCTCTCATAGGGCATGAGTAACAGGCGGTTGTCATGAAATCCGACGACCTCCGCCATTACACAGCTATTCGTATCTTTTTCTACAACAATACGGCAAAGATCACCCAGCTTTGCCTCCGGTCCGATCGATTCCACCGTCAAGCCGACAACCTTTGCCACTTTTCCATAACAATTATAAAAAAAACGGTCTGTAACCTGCAGATACCTGCTCACATCATAGCCCATATCCATCCGTTTTGTACTCCAAAATCATCCTGCTGTTTCTATATGCAATCAAACAAATGCAATCACCCAAGCGACAAGCTCCTCAGATCGCGTGTCAGATTGTCCAGTTCTACATCCAGACTGCAATCATAAACGCCGGAATCCGCATCAATGATACACTGGCTCTCGGTAAGCCCAGGATCCATCACGATCTCGATCATCACATCCTCGCCGACCTTTTCCTGCAGTTCTTCCTTGTGCTCACGCAGATATTTCACTTCTGATTCGCACACACGTATTTTATAATATTTTGTCTCCCTGATACCTCGCATCGCATGCTTGACGAGCTGCAGTAGCATCTCACGCTTTCCGCGGAACTGCATGCCAAACACTTCATCGAACACAGTGAGCATCGTATCTACAAGCTGTGGCTCAAGCCCCGACAGTGCCTCATCATAACGGCTTTGCAGCGCCTGTTCCTTTGCAGCATATGCCTCATCCTGCGCGTGCTGCCGCTCAACCGCCTCCTGCGCTGCCTTATCGTGCCCTTCCCGATAGCCTTCCTGCTTCGCACTCTCCCTCAGCTGCGCCGCCTCTGTCACTGCCTGATTATGGATCTGTGTTGCCTGCGACCGTGCCGTCTCTAAAAGCTGTGCGGCTTCTTCCTTCGCCTGCGCGACATGGTCGATCTCCGGCTCCTGTGCTGCCTCCGGCTCCTGCTCCAGTTCTTCTGCAAACAGACCTTCTTTAAACTCGGGATGTTCATCAATTGTACCGTTGTCGATCGCTTCCTGACGCAGACGCTTTAATTCTTCCCTGCGTGCCTGCTTCTGTTCCCGTTCGATCTCCTGCATTTTCTGTGCGATGCGTTCATTTGCATTGATCACGCGGCGAACCTCTTCCCCGCGAACCACATAATTCCCATGATAAAAATTAGACAATGACCTCGTCACCTCCACCTCTGGAGATTACAATTTCAGCAGAATCCTCAAGCTTGCGGATAATCGCAACAATCTTCTGCTGTGCCTCTTCAACATCCTTCATACGCACAGGTCCCATGAATTCGATATCCTCCTCGATCATGGCAGCCAGACGCTTTGACAAATTCTTTAAGATGACGTTCTTCACTTCCTCATTTGATCCTTTCAGCGCCACCTCCAGATCAGAGTTATCCACATCACGCAGCACACGCTGGATCGCACGGTCGTCGAGCAAAAGAATATCCTCGAACACGAACATCTTCTTTCGGATTTCGTCTGCCAGTTCCGGCTCCTCGACCTCCAGAGACTCCATGATATGCTTCTCTGTACCACGGTCGACCGTATTCAAAATGTTGACGATCGCATCTACGCCGCCGACAATCGTATAATCCTGATTTGCCAGCGATGCCAGCTTTCGTTCCAGCACACTCTCCACCTCTTTGATGACATCCGGCGATGTGCGGTCCATCATCGCAATTCTCTTTGCGACATCTGCCTGCTTCTCCGGTGCCAACGCTCCGAGAATCAATGCTGCCTGTCCGGCTGACAGATAAGACAAAATCATAGCGATCGTCTGCGGATGCTCGTCCTGAATGAAGTTCAGCACCTGAGACGGATCGGTCTTGCGCACAAACTCAAACGGGCGCACTTGTAAGGATGCGGTCAGCTTGGTGATAACTGCCTGCGCCTGCTCCTCGCCGAGTGCCTTGTCCAGCAGCTCCTTCGCATAGCCGATACCGCCCTCTGCAATATACTGCTGTGCCAGACAAATCTGATAAAACTCTTCCAGCACAACCTCTTTTGTCTGCGGAGATACACTACGGGTATTCGCGATCTCCAGTGTCAATTCTTCTATTTCATCTTCTTTGAGATGCTTAAATATTGTCGCTGATTTTTCCGGTCCCAATGCAATGAGGAGAATCGCCGCCTTCTGCACACCGGTAAGTTCTTCATTAGCCATGGAATTTCATCTCCTAATCCCAATCCTCGTTTAACCAGTTGCGTAGCAGTGACGCTACTGCCTCCGGCTTTTCATCTACAAACTTTTCAATGAGGAGACGCGCCTCTGATTTCTCAGCGTAAGAGATATCCTCCATATCGTTCTCATTTTCTCTTGTAGAAGCCAACAGTGACTCAACGGACAGCTCCGGCTCCAGCTCCTGTATCTGCTCTTTTCTCGTACTGCGGAATACTACATAACCAAGCAGTGCAAAAATGAGGATTGCCAGAAGAATCTGGAAGTAATCGGCTGCTGTACGTCCGCTGCCGGTCGAATACTGGAATACCGGCACCTCGTAAGCCACGATTGATATATTATCAACCGGAATTCCGGTTGCATTCGACACAAGCTGATAAAAGTCCTGGTCTACCGTTGTCTTAATACGTTCAGAATTGTTCGCCTTGAACTCATCAAACGTCGTTCCGTCCAACTGGCCGTTCTTCTTCATCGTGTCCTCGTTGTAGGTGACATAAG
>CALBJL010000102.1 GCA_937893485.1 uncultured bacterium
ATAAATCTATTCCTTTCGGACAAGCCGTCACTCATTATCTGCCAATATTCAACAGGCTGCCTAGCTTTTGTCCCGCATTTACGAGGCTCTTGCTGCCGCCTCCGAACGCGGTGTCATACGCATCCTGCCAGGATCCGAGACTGTTCGGGGATACCTTTTCATCCGCACAGATCAGCGACAGCTGTACGACTGCACGCACCGGCTCGCCGGAGCTGTCAAACATCGTATACTGTGATGCCACACGGTTTAAAACACCCTCATAACTCATATCCCCCCAGTTGAACGTGATACAGCGTGTGTAGGGCGAGCGCAGCGCCGCGATCAGACCCTCGACCTCCTCCTGTACCGTCAGCTTAGACTTTCCAGCAAAGCCCCGTGTCACACTTTTTACAACCGATGTCACATCGGAAGAAAAAGAAACATTCGTCTTTGCACTCAGAAAACAGTCACCGGGATCCATGCGGTCAAATAACAGCTTGACACTCATTTTGACGTACACCGGCATCGGCATCATGGTGACATTCGATGAACTCGCTTTATCCTTGTCGTTCGGGTTGTTGTATGCGATATTCGCGATACGGCCTCCGCCGTATCCCTCGATCTGAAGGTCACTCGGATTAAACTGTACCTGAAACTGTTTTTTCATTCCACCCAGATTGATCCCCTGAAACGACTTGAAACCCACCTGCGTTCCGACCCGTTCGAGCATATCTGCCTGATTACCGCTCAGCGTCTTTTCAAGTCCATCCAGAATATCCAAATCTAAAAGTGTCGTCGATGCGATTTTCCCATCCGAACCCGGAATCGTCCCCTTGGTGGACTGCTCGATCTGACGCAGATCAAAAATCTCTATAATTGCTTTTTCATTTGTAAAAAAATTTTTGATACCCATATAATTATCCTATTCTTTTCTGTTATAGGTTTAAATTCAAAATGGAATTGTTGAGCACACCGGCTGATCTGCCTGCACTTTTGGTAAAGGTAGACACATTCGACTCGCCGAATGCCTTTGTGAATGCCTTTTCCCAATAGCTGTTTTCATATTTTGCCGCAGGGTCCTGCGACTGGCGGATCGTCAGACGGATCTCGCCCCGCACCGGATTCCCCACGGTGTTGAACATCGTATAATGCGAACTCACGCTGGAGAGCTCCCCCTGAAAGCACATCTTTGCCCAGAAAAACAGGACATGTCTCGTGTAAGTTCTCGTCAGCAGCGACATGATACCGTCCATCTGCGGCTTTACCGTATATTTGCGTTCTCCCGAATGTGCGAGATCCATGACTGTCGACACTGCATTACCGGCGGTCAGCGCCATGTTAGACATCATAAACGAGTCATATACATTGACCGCATCAAACAATAGCTGTACAGACATTGTCGTTGCCTCCGGCTCATAATTCTGGCGCAGCTGGTTTGTGCTGGCATCTCCCATATTGACCGGAGAAAAGTTCATCTGTGTGCCGGCAACCGTCTCCAGATAAATGCTGGATGGATTGTACTGCACCTCCAGTGCGAGATAACCTCTGTTTTCGATCGTTCCCGTCGTTCCCCGGTTCGCCAGCTTTTTAAAAGAACCCATGATCCCCTGACCGCTGCCTTCCTCAATCAGATCACTACGCAGATTATCTGAATTGTCGATCGTCTTATCTACGGTCAGTTCTTCATCCTTGCTGATATCCGGCACACACAGGATCGCCTTTGGGATATTTCCTGTCAACTGATTGGCTGTCTTTTTGACATCGTCTACAAAATTTCCTCCGAAATTTGTGAAAAAGCCCATCTGTCATCCTTCCTTTGCTGTAAACTTAGTACCCGCGTCTGCGCTTCTCTGTCTCCAGACGCTTTTCCAGTTTATGATAAATCTTCTCCGAGAGTGCGCCCAGCTCCCGCTGTACGCCCAGACGGACAAGCTCACTTACATTCTCTGTCTGTTCCATGATCTGCTGCGTATTGACATTCGTAAACTGCCGCTGCGTCGTATCATAGTTTGTAACTGATTCGTTCTGTGTATGAACCGTGCGCGTCTGCGTCCGGTTCTGCTCGATCATCTGCCGGATCTCTTCCTCATCCAGCTGCTGCTCCTGGCTGCGGTGCACCAGCGTCACATCCGTGCGCTGATCCTCGTAGATCTGCTTCGTCTGCGGTTTTTCCGATGTCCGCTCATGCCAGCGGTCGATGACCTCCCTCGTCTGCTCCTGTATTCTTTCCTGCTGTCTGTGTACCAGCTCGGTCTGCTCCTGAACGACCTGCGCCTCATGCAGGTCACGGACAAGCACTCCGATATCATTTGTCACACCTTCCATCCGGCGGCGCACCTGCTGTGGAGCCTCCAGATATTCACGCACAGTCTCGTAAACCTCCCTCGTCTGCTCCGGCAGCAGCTTCATCACATGCGTAAGTTTCTCCTGCTGCGCCTGATGCTGCTGCTCACCCTCCGCCTGAAGCTGCTCTAACAATTCTGCCGGATGCTCCAGTGCCATCAGGCTTTCGCGCCGCATCTGTTCAGGGCTGCGTGTCTCCTTCGGGCTCGCCAGCGACTCACGGATGCCCTCCATCATCTGGATATATTTACTCTGGTTATTGATATTTTCCCGATTGATCCGTGAAAGCTCCTGCTCCACGGATGAGAGGTCGCGCTGATCGATATTCTGTGTCTGCTCATGGATACTGTGATCCGCATACACATTCTGCTCTGACAATTCTGTCTGCAGCTGTGTCTGTAACACCTGCTCCGCCACATTCAGATCGGGGCGCTGTGCGCCGCCTGTCGTCTCATCCTGTGCCTTTGCCGCAGTCCGCGCGATCGTTTCACGGATGCCCTCAACCGTCTGCTGATAACGGTTCTGCACATCCGTAGATTCCTGATGCAGCTGTGTTGTATGATGATATTTCGTCCGGTGCTCTGATCCCGGCATCTGCTGCGTCTGCTCGAAATAGTTTTCTTCCTGTAACAGATCTCCCTGCCGGTGTGTTATATTCGTGAGCTGCACCTGCGGCTGCCCATACTGCTCATTTCTTGTCTGATAGAGCTGCTGCTCAATCATCCGGCGCAGAATCGGACTATTGATCTGTTCGATCTGTATATTCTTCTGATCCAGTAACCGTCTGACGATCTGACTGGAATGACCGTCATAATAATTGGTCCGGTTCAGCTGTTCGATCTGTTCGATCAACTGCTGCTCATCCATCTGCTCGATCATCCGGTTTACAAGATTACGGTTATTGATATCCTGATACAACAGCTCGTTGACTGTCCGGTACTGATCGGATCCCCGCTGCTCAAACAGCCGGTTTAAAATGGCGATTTCCTGTTTGCGGAGCTCCTGATGCTGTGACACAGACAACTGCTCGACCGTCTGATTGGTCTGGTACCGGCTGCTCATGCTGTTTTCGATACGCTGCATCGTATTTTCCGCATTCTGGTAAAAGGAACGCTCCATGTGATACCAGTTTTCCACACGATTGTTCCGGCGCTCCTCACGGCTCCGGTAAACGTTATTAACCAGATCCAGCAGCACTGCCGAGCTGACCTGTGTCAGGACGTTCTGCTCATTGATCTGTTCCTCGGATAGCTGTTGGTTTTCATAATAATTTTCATACCGGTAAGTGAGCGGTGTCTCCTCGCCGCGCGCCTCGTTTTTGAGCTTCTGCAGCAGGATCTGCTGTGCCAGACCGTATTGCTCTGACACCTGAAGCTGCGTATTGGTAATGTTCTGGTCTCCCTGCGCCCGTGTGTTGAAATTCTGCACGGTCTGATAAATCGCAGCCGTCTGCAGACGGTTTAAAATCTGTTCATGCAGATACATCGTCTGTGACTGATCCATATGCTCCTCGGTACGCTGCTCCGTGACCTGCTCCCTGTGGTAGTTCTCCACAAGCTGCCGCAATTCGCCCGCATAGTTCCAATACAGATCAATCAACTGATTCGTCTGATTCTGTTCCTCTTTGATCAGACGGACCTGCTTCATAAATTCATTCACATTATGAATTCCGATCTTCTGCAGAATATCCGTGATGTACACACGATCCTGATAGGTCAGGTGCGCCGACCCGCTGATCATCATGCGGTTGATCAGGTTATTCATCACTTCCAGCTTGTTTTCCTGATGCGCATGTACATTCGTCTGCTGAAAAATATTCGTTTGTTCTTCTCCGCCAAAGAAATACTCCGGCGGCGTCATGACTACATGAAGGAGATCCTCCGGTGTCAGCTTACTGGTCATCATCGTATACTGATCCGTGATCCGATGATAAAACCCTTCATGCATGGAACAATCGGGTGTTTTACATTTTAATTCGATTGGTGCTGTAATTGTTAACATCCCGGTTCCTCCTGATCTTTATCACTCATTCTTACTTCTTATTTTTCAGGAAAGCGGCTACATCCACCGCACTCCGTGTTTTCGGCCACTGTCTGGCGCGCTGCTGCATTGCGGGCTTCCGCAATTCATCCGGATTTGTGACCGCACTCGCTTTCACCGAGCCTGAATAAGACTTTAACGATACCGAGCCGTTGATAAAATATCTTCTCTGATTTTGTGCCGGTGACATCTGTTTGATTTCTGCACCGCCCTTGCGAGGCTTCACCGCCTTCATTTTCGGAATATCCGCGCCGCCCTTACGCGGCTCGACCGCCTTCATTTCGGGAATATTCGCGCCACCCTCACGTGCACGTTTTTCCATTTCCTCACGGCTCAGTTCGTCTTTATTGACAATCGCACTCTTGCCGCTCCTGCCCTTATAGCCGGACAGTGACTTTCCACCCGGCATAAAGAAACGTTTTGCTGCTTTTTCACGTTCAGAAATCGGTGCCATCTCATTGGTCGTTGCGATGCCCCGATCATCTGAAACTTTTATTTTTGTGACCTTCTTGCCCTTATAATCATACACATGCGCCGGAATATCCTTGACATTCTTATCCACATACATGTGGGCACGCTCTTCGAGCTCCTGCTTTGTCAGCTCATTGATTCCGTAGTTTGTACGCTTTGCGTTCTTAAGCTCGGCGTCACGCTCCATGTTTGCATGATCTTTTTTCATGCTCCATGCCTTGCGTTTGGACCTGGTCGACGGATTATCCACACATAACATTTCCCGATATGCGATCGTCGTTGTCTCCACAAGCAGACCGGAGCGCTCGGCATTGAGTTCTCCGAAATCCTTTGCAATGACCGTGCATCCGGTAAACGTGTAGACGCGCTGCATGGAATCGGCAAGATCCAGCACCTCGCCATTCCCCACATAACGGCTCACCTGCAGCAGTACCGGCAGAATCAGATCCGTGCCGAGTGCCAGCGGATCAAACATATCGATGCCGACATAGCGCTCCACCTGAAACGTCATCGGCTTGCTGATTGGCTTGCGCAGCATATGTACATAATCATTCAATCCGCCCTCCTGCAGTGTCTCATACTCGTTCTCGCGATGAAATACGTGTACGGACTTACAGGGCAGATTATAGACGCCCTCAACCTGAAGGGTAAAATTATAATTAACAAGCGGTGTCAGTCCCTGATTGGATGTCATATCCCAATCCAGCCCGCCACCCCAGCTTGTGCCACCATCATAACTTGCCATAGATTTCCTTCCTCTCACAGTCTGTCTGTACCATCATCAGATTCTTAACCCGGCATTTATCGATCCGGCTTCATATCTAAAATACTCTTTTCCTTCGATTTTTTGGAGGGATTCAAGCTCTTATTTATCTCAGAAATCTCACTGCACCATTGTCTGCGGCTCGTATGATCCAGCTTCATGACTTCATCCATACCCCAGTGAAAATAATACGAGATAAAAGACATTTCCCGATAAAGCTCCTCTTTCGGATACAGCTTTATCCCTCCTCGGTAAAATTTAACGGTACCTGAAAGATCTCGCCGCACTCCGGACATACACATTCCATCATCGGCGGCTCAATATCATTGATTCTCTGATACATATCCTGTAAAAATGCAAGATCTGCAGTGAACAGCTTTTCGATAATATTGACTCCGACCATCGGCACGCCTTCCAGCTCGGTAATCACCTTGCTCAGAATCACGATCGTCAGATAGGACGGATTGCTGAGCACACGCGGATCACGTGTTGCGCTGATCTCGTCCCCGGCAGTCGCCAGACGCATCTTTCCGTTGCGGTGCAGCTCACCGTTACCATCCATATAGCCCTTCGGCAGTGTAAATTCAAATACTGTTTCCATATCTTTGACCCTCTCTTTATGCTTCTTAAATTGCTTCTCTCTGTCATCAGATTCCCCGCCAAAATGAAACCTGCCATTACATTTTCACCTTGGCGGGAAACCTGCATATTGCAGGTCTCCCTATGCGCCAGCGCGCCGTAAAACAAATCCTAGTTGGGGATGATTAACTCCTCATAAGCCAGTTCTACAGACTCGATTGCAACATCACTGGTCTTTGCATCCAGATCCGGAGCTGTATACTTGGTTACCCATGCATTGCTTAATACCCATACACGTGTACCTGTGATCGTCTCCTGCTTTGTCTGGGGAGCACCGCCGTTGATATCAATCATCTCGATCTGGACGTTGTTACGCGGCATCTCACCACGAACCTCGCTGACACATTCCTGAATCCATGTCTTGAACGCGCTGTCCAGTGTGTATCCAAACTTTAAGGTTACATTTCCATGTTTTACAAGTCCGGGGATCTTTACCGGAGCAAGGCTGTTCGCATTGCCCTGACGGAACTCGATCACATCAACCGTTGCTTCCACGCCGGTCACCTCACTGAATGCTGCGGTTCCGCTTACACCGTCAACGGTAACGAGGAAGTTCATTTTAGTCAACGGATATGCAAGTTGTTTTCCATTGCTTTCATATGTTGCCATAAGTTATCTCTCCTTTTCTTTTACTCGTTATAACTGCTCAGTTCCCCTCACAGTTCGCTTATTCTATTCCTCTGCCTCTCCACCAGCTTCTGCTGTATGCTGTGTCACGCGGAAGATCACGAACTCAGCGGGGCGTGAAGGTGCGATACCGATGTTGCAGATCAGTCTGCCGTTCATGATATCGTCACGGCTCATCGTAGAAGGTCCGATCTCTACGAAGTAAGCCTCTGATGCTGAGTTTCCTGCAAGCATTCCGGTTCTCCACATTCCATCGAGGAATGATGAAATTGTCATGCTGACTCTCTGCCACAAGGTAGCATCGTTGGGCTCGAATACCACCCAGTTGGTGTTTGCCTTGATGCTCTCCTCCACATAGATAAAGAGACGGCGGACATTGATGTACTTGAATGCACTGTTGCTGCTGGCGGTCTTTGCGCCCCAGATACGGATGCCCTGTCCCGGGAATGAACGGATCAGGTTGACTCCCTCGGGATTTAAGATATCCTGCTCTGCCTTTGTATAATTGGTCTTTAATCCGGTACAGAAAATTGTCTCATTCGCCGGAGCCTTATGTACGCCACGGTTGACATCTGTTCTGGAGTATACACCGAGAACTGCTCCTGAAGGCGGTACAAAATCAGGCTTTCCGGATGCACGGTCAAATACCTGAATCCAGGGATGATACATTGCTGCATAAGTAGAATCGATCATATTTCTGTAATCGATCAGGTCTTTGGTCTTATACAGATCCTTCGGCATATCGATGACTGCCACACGGCTCTTTAAGCTCTCGCAATGTCCGACAAGTGCTACGATCACTTCCGGAATCGTCACGCCGGGTACTGCCATCATGCTGACATACTCATTCTCAAGGAAAGACTGGATACCGGTACGCTTGCCGGGGCCACCGTCTTCTCCGATGAATGTAGCAGCGTTTACTTTTGCGATCGTGCCATCGCTGCCGCCCTCAAGTGTGATCATGCCGCTGGTCTGTCCCTCGCCGAGAATTGCCTCGACCGGATTGCCGATCGTGCTCATCGGTGCTACAGTTACCTTTACAAGCTCACTGGCAGCCAGCTTTGTGCCAATATAATTCGGTGAGGTAATGTTGAAGCTCAGTTCTGTATATACCTCTGCCTCGTCATTGTAACGGACACTTGCGTCAACAGTTACCAGATATGCAACTGTCTTCGGAAGTAAAGCGTCGTCTACAACCTTTCCGGTGAAAGGCTGCTCAAATACAACTGCATTGTCAAAAATAGATTTGATCTTGTTGTACTCATCGCCGACTACTACGAGATCTCCCTCACGGAAGCCTTCAACGCTCTTTGCGATATAGCCCTCGCCTGCCTCAGCGACGAGCTGCATTTTCTTCTTGGTTACAGTATTGAAGCTGACCTGGATACGGTTGCCCCACTTACCTTCATTGGCAGCCTCTACGGTCAGGATGCCTGCCGTCTTAGCTGCGGACTTTGCATCTGCCGGTACGACACGTGATACGAAACATCTGGTTCCGCCGTTTGCGAAGAACTGCTCTACGCTGTTTGCCAGATAACGGTACTCACCGTGTGTAAACTCGCTTAAAAATCCACCAAACTGCTTGGTAAAGCTCTTAAAACTTGTGACAAAGGAAGGTGCTCCGATGGACGGTCCTTTTTCTGCCAGTCCGACAAAACCTGCAGTACTTGTTCCTACTCCTTCAATGCTTCTGGGGGAATTATCATACTCCTCCACATATACGCCAGGTGACAAATATTCAGCCATTGTATATTTCTCCTTTCATTTTTACATTTGAAATTCATGTTTGTTTGTGTGTACTTATTTCGTACTTACCATCATCTGTCCCGGATAGGTCACTTGGATCGTTCCCGCTCCGTTGGTACAGACGCATTTGCAATCACTCGTCAGACAGGGCTTTCCGCCGATCAGTGTCGCCGGGGCTGTCGGTATCCACATACCTGCCGTCATCGGCATACACGGCTGTGGAGTCAGCACTCCGAGCGCTGCGGCTGTCGCCGCCGCCACCTGCGGATTCGCCAGTGATGTACACATCCCAAAGGGTTGTATATTCACCATTCCCTGTGCATCCTGTATCGTCGCAGCCGGCTGGCCACCGACGATGCACGTTGCCTGCGATGTGACTTTCAGGTTCGATGGTGTCAATCCAAACGGACACGATAACACCGCACCTGTAACTACTATTTCTCCCATGTGCTCCGCTCCTTACCGCAATTCATTTTCCATGCACTGATGAAAATCCACTACCTGAAATCTGTCTTCCCCGTTCACACGGTATCGGACCAGATATTCTACGATCAGTGCATCATCCCTGACGCGGAGTAAATAGCTGCCGTCCGGTGATACATTTCCAAATACCACGCGGGCAATGGGCGAATTTACTGTGAATGTCTCTTTTAACGGTTCTTTGAGTTTCACCATATTCGGCGGCACTTCTTCAACTACTTCGAAATGCTCGTAATGTGCGCGATCCTCGCTGATCAATCCGTAGTGGACATTCTCCATGCCCAGCCTGCCTCTCGCCAAAAACAGCTTCAACATACATTTTTTCTCGTTGAACTCGCTGTAGCAAAGATTCGACTGTGAGAGGCTGACTGCCTCAATTTCCTCCAGGCCTTGAAGTGTACCGGTAAGTGAGCAGAGACGTTCTCCCTTTGCGAGTTTCTCTGACGGTATCAGGAACACTTGCTTTAGTGGCACCACCTTATCCAGCTTTTCATACTGTACGTCTATCACGGCATCCTCGTAGCCATACACCTTC
>CALBJL010000103.1 GCA_937893485.1 uncultured bacterium
AACGGATCATGCCGTTGCGCTCAAACAGCGGAATAAACAGTCCCGGTGATACCAGTTCACCCTTTCTGTCGCGCCAGCGCACAAGCGCCTCCGCACCTACTAACTCATTGTTGCCCGGATTGTATTTCGGCTGATACCAGATCTCAAACCGGTGATCGCGGATTGATGATTCAAAAGCATCTTCCATCTGTTTCTCACGCAGAATGCGCGTCGCATCCTCCTGACTGAAAAATGCGTGGTTGATATCCTTACGGTGCTTAACCTCATGGCGGGCAATATTTGCCTCATTGTAAGTCTGCTCGATCTTTTTATCCGGTGTCCACTCCGAAATACCGAAGTACGGCACCTGCTGCGGCACACCGAGCGCGCTCGAACGCTTGCTCAGCTGGATCGTGATCATTTCCAACCTCTCCGCAACCGCATCACGCGACTGCAGCTCATAATAGATCACAAAATGGTCTGCATTCACATGGGCTGCCAGATCGTTTTCACTGAGATTCTGCTTGATGCATTTCCAGATCTCACGCAGAATCTCATCGCCCTTTGTCGTTCCGCAAATCGAATTGACCACCTTAAACGAATGAATATCCATCGATAAAATGTAGCCGGGTTTTGTCTTATCTGCCAGAGACTTTTTGAAACGGATATAATTATCCCCGCCGGTCACCGGATCGATATATGCATAACGCTCCAGCTCCTTTGTCTTTTCCCTGTTGATATCCGAAAATCCGTAAATTGCACGGTGTGCCTCGCCTCTCGGTGAGAGGTTCACGATCTTCATCCGGCAATACTGCACCTTTCCGTCGCGAATCGCACGGAAATCATGAACTAATACGCTGTTTTCCTTAAAAAACTCGAAAAGATTCTCTTTGCTACAGAGCACAGTCATCTCCTCCTGATCCTCCGGCATCACCGTCTGTCTGATATAGGCGGTGATCGCAGCGTCATAGGGCGGTTCTGACCTGAAAAATGTACCGTATTCCCGCTCGATCGCATCGCTCAGACGATAGGGTGTGACTACATCCTGCTCATAATCAATAAAATAAATCGAATGATAATCGTCGCTCAACGCGCGCACTAATTCCGCCGATGCGACCTCGTCGCTCAGCTTTTCCAAAATTCCGATTGCACTGAGGGGCTTTCCGTCCTCATCGGACTCCGTCTGCGTCAAAGACACGCGGATCGGTTCACCATCCAGCCTGCCTCTGAGAGTCGCAACCGACCGCTTTTCGCCCCGGTCGATCTTCTCGAACAATGCGATGCACACCGCCGCATCCTCCGGAATGATCAGTTCATCCAACGCACTCTGTGGTATCGGCGCATAAACTTTTTTGCAGCCAAGTACCTCTACTGACATATCCGTACACACCATCACCTTGTCCTGCGGATAATACCTGACTGTAAATATTCCGGCTGATGCCAGTGCCTCCTGCGCACCTCTGTGTGGCTCCGGATACTCTTTCCCCCGATATGTAACAGTTTTCATAATCTGCCACCTTCCTTGATGACTTACCCTTAGATTTTGTCTTATTTATTCTCACTTATTTAGTTTACCATCAATTTCCTGCATAGTCAACAATTGTCAGAAAACAAAAGTGTATAAAACAGATAAAAAGAGTCGCCCGCGACTCTTTCGCGCCCAAGCGGTATGCGAAGCATATACTTCATTTCCGCGAGGGAGCATGAAGTCCTGTGGACTTCAGATTTGCTCCGACCGAAGTGGCAACGTAGATGCGCATCCTCGCGGAGCGTTTTGTGTGATAGGAAATTCCTATCACACAAAAAAGGAGCCGGCATTTTCCGGCTCCTTCACATGATTCTATTCCTATTGTTCTTCTGTCAGATGCATCATACTCTCTGAGATGTTGTAGATCTCCTGCAACAGTTCCGTCATTTCACCCAGTGACTGCATACTGCTGTCGCTCAGGTTCAAAGAACTCTCGGTAGATGCTGCCACTTCCTCGCTCGTTGCGGACAGATTTGAGATACTGTCTGAAATCGCGCTGTTTGCCTCCACTACGCGCTCAACCACTTCACTGACCTCCTGCACGTTATTATTCAGCTCATCGGTATTCTTCTGAATATCCATCAGCTTATTGCCGGTGACAGTGATCATTTCATTCTGCTTTTCTGAATACTCTGCGGATCTCATCCGCTACAACCGCAAAGCCCTTTCCTGCCTCACCCGCACGAGCCGCCTCGATTGACGCATTCAGCGCTAACAGGTTCGTCTGGCTGGAAATGCCTAAGATCGTCTCCGTGATCGCCTCTACTTCTTTGATACTTTCATTCAGATTCTTTGTCGTCTGCTCGGTCTCATGGCTGATCTTTGGAATGACGCACTACCTCTGTCGTCACAGCCGCCTCTGATGCCACACGCTCCTCAATCTGCTCCATTCGCTCCACGCCATGACGTTCTCCAAGCGAAATGTTCACACAGGAAGCAACGACAGATACCAGAATGATAATCATTAACATCGTGATCTGATCCGACTGCAATTTTCCCGGAAATCTAATTGTAAAGACCACAAAATAGATGATGGCTGTTACGACTGAGATCGACGCACCGAACTTGATGAGTTTTCCATCCTGAAAGATCATGATCATCATCGCAATTGGGAAAATATAAGGATAGGCAAACGCATCGTAATAGGTAAACGCATATGCCACATAAGCTACAAATGTCGTGGTACAGATCAGATGCCGGAATAATTCCGATGCCTTTAACACGCGGTACCCGATCACATTGACGAGTATCGCCGCAACCAGCACGACCATCCGCACGATCACATCCACACGTACCACACGGATAAAGGAAAGTGCCGTTATAACTGCCATACTTCCTACAATAATAAGACTGATCAGACTCGCAGTTTGATTCTGGTCGATCATTTACTGTTCTTTCAAATCCATAGCTATAACCCCCTTTATTCTTTAGCGTGATGTCCTGCAGTTTTATCATACCGCTCTTTTTCATCCCTTGTTATCAGACAGTTCCGGTTCATTCTATAAAGCAGCCTTAATTGCCGCTAACAGATCATCATATGTTTCAAAAGCCGGCAGTTCAGGATAATCCTTCTTGATCTGCTCGGTACTCTTGAATAAAAAACCAGCCTTGCTCGCCTGAATCATCGCCAGATCATTAAAGCTGTCTCCGCTGGCAATCGTCTCATATCCGATTGACTGTAATGCCTTAACCGTTGTGAGCTTTGATTTCTCGCATCGCATCTTAAATCCGGTGATTTCTCCGTTATCTGCCACTTCTAAGGAATTGCACATAATCGTCGGCCAGCCGAGTTTTTTCATGAGCGGAGTCGCAAACTGCTCAAACGTATCACTGATGATGATTACCTGCGTCAGGGAACGCAGCTCATCCAAAAACTCTTTTGCCCCGGGAATCGGATCGATCTTTGCGATCGTTTCCTGAATCTCCTTCAATCCCAAGCCATGCTCCTTTAAAATATTCAGCCGGAAATTCATCAGCTTGCCATAATCAGGCTCGTCTCTGGTCGTTCTCTTCAGTTCCGGAATTCCACTCGCCTCAGCAAACGCGATCCAGATCTCCGGTACCAGTACGCCTTCCAAATCTAAACATACAATATTCATGGTTTTTATCATTCCTTTCGCTTCGCTCAAGGCACAAACAAGTTATGAAAAATATTGTGCCCCTCCACTGTTTGATTTATAATTGTTATAGGGAATAGCAATACACTACAGAGCACGGAAGGAGGAGTGGCGAACTTATTTCGACCCCGTATGGTTATATGTGCCGTCATCCTTTCAAGCACAAACAAGTGGGACTTTGAGCCCGGACTCTTATCATTGGTAATAACCCATGTTTATTCAGTCGCAGGATGACAGTCACTGTTGCTATTCCTTTTTTATTAAGGTGGTGATACTTATGATGAAGTTAAAATACTCCATCTGCTGTGGACTTGACGTCCACAAAAATGTTATCGTTGCAACCATCGTAACCACTAACAGGGATGGAATATCCGAGTACAGGCAAAAATCTTTTTCAACCATCAACTCGGATATTCAGAAGTTTCACAACTGGCTCATCGGGAATAATTGCTATCATGTTTGTATGGAATCCACCAGAAAGTATTGGATTCCTATTTTTAATTATCTCGAAAATGACATTGATATCTGCCTCACACATCCTAAATATGTCAAAGCCATCAAAGGCTACCATATTGAAACAGATCAGGCTAAAAAACTAGAGCTTGCCCGTGGACATTTGGAATATCTTGTCAACATGATTACCCAGACCGAGGTGGAACTTTATGTCCGCATCAAACCTTATTACGAGTTTGTGGAGTTTGTCAGCACTATGCCCGGCATGACAGAGTTAAGTTCCACGATTGTTCTTGCAGAAACAGGCATTGATATGAACATTTTTGATGCTGCAAAACATCTATGCTCATGGTGCGGACTTTCTACTGCCAACAATGAATCTGCTGGCAAGAAAAAATCTGTCCGAATTGCCAAAGCAGGTGATTACCTGACACCAATGATGGTACAGTGTGCTCTTGCTGCAATCAAGAACAAAAAACAGCCTTACTTTGCGATCAAATATATCCGAATCGAAAAGCGGCGTGGTCACAAAAAAGCAATCATTGCCATCGCAAGAATGATGATGGTCTGTATTTACCATATGGTTTCTGAAAAGAAGCCGTTTTCTCCTGCGGATTATGAGGAATTGATGAATCCCCAAAATCATGTAGAGCGCGTTGTCCTGAATGAAAACAATGTTTTTGCTTACCTTGAAAGCCTTGGTTATGATAGTTCTAAGTTAGTGAAACGCAACGATAACTAACATTTTTTCTGTTTTCTATACTTGCAAAAACGGGGTTCTATGAACCCTTATACAAGTGCGTCCAAAAATCCACTTTATTTTTCACTCTTCTACTCCTTTTTATCTCAATATCAACCGCGTGTGTCATATTTGTACGCTCCCACTTTAACCGAGTAACGTCCTATAGTATACTACTATAATTTTAGTAGAAGTTCAAGTGTTTGTCGGATGAATCTAAAAAAGGAGCGGAAATCACACATCTGTATGACTATAGTGGCTCACTTACAAAAACAATGTAAGTAAATTTTTAAATAGCAATCGTAAGCAAAGCATTTACTATTACACCAGAAATGGCAGACTAAAAAAGAAGACTATTATATGCTTATAAATGCCAACATTAAAATGTACATTTTTGATCATTTAAGAATGTACACATCTGCTTACTCATCATCCTGTGTCATGTATTCCCTTAACCGGTATGATTTTCCAGTAATGTTTACCACATGTGCATGGTGCAAAATCCGATCCAGGATTGCATTTGCGATGACCGGATCATAAAATACGTCATCCCAGGAATTAAAATTTATATTTGTAGTTAAAATAGTGCTTCACTTTTCATATCGCAGATCTATCAGCTGGAAGAACAGCTTTGCATCATCTTTTTCAATCGGCAGATAGCCCAATTCATCAATGATCAGAAGCTTGTACTTACAGAAATGCCTCAGCCGGGCTTCCAGACGGTTCTCAAGCTTTGCCTTCTTCAGCTGCCAGATCAGGTCATGACACTTGATAAAATACGTGCTGTAACGTTTTTTGCAGCTGCTATCCCGATGGAGGTGGCAAGATGCGTTTTCCCGACACCGCTGG
>CALBJL010000104.1 GCA_937893485.1 uncultured bacterium
TTATGGAAGAACAGGGATATACACTTGATATAACGGATCAGAGAATGCACCACGAGATTTATCTGAGCGATGCGAGGAAGGTAGTGCCAGAGAAGCTGAAGACTGTGATCAGGCATCCTATAAGGAGAACTTAAGGGTATGAAAATGTGAAAATACGGATATGGAAATGCTGATGGAGGAAAAATGATTATCAGTGAAGAAAAACAGATTTAGAGAACCATTTGTATAGGACTTATGATAAAATAGATGAAGCAGAGGAACTGCTGATATCTGCAAAGACTAGGAAACGCTCTCCGCTGGCAGATAAGATTACAGGGGATAACATTTACAAGGCGCGCATTTTCTTTGATAAATTGTATGCTCAAATGAACGAAGCTGAGAAACGGGAGTTCCTGGCGTAGTTAGTGGATAATGTGCAGATTTACGAAGAACGCAAAGAGAATGGTCAGTGGCTGGAATCCATAGAATTTAAGTTGCTTATTATAGAAAAAGAGTTTGCACTAAGTTTGGACAATGACACACAAAATGAGATGGTGGTCAAATTATCCCTCAAAAAAGATACACCTTAGATTGAGATAACAATGCAGTTTATAGAAGGGAGCGTGAAGGCTTTGACATACGGAAAGGCAATAGAAGTATTCTTAGTAAACGGAACAGCGGATAGCCTTATCACAGCTGAATTGTCTAACTGGAATGGAAAAGCAATAAAGATTCCTCGCATTGAGGTTGCCGCTTGTAATCGCAATGATATAGCACAGGCAGGAGTTTATTTCCTGTTTTGCAAAGAAGATGATGGGTCAGATTCTGTTTACATTGGTGAGGCAGAGAATGTGAAAGAGCGACTGATACAGCATTTACGCGACTATCAGTCTGAAAAAGAAAAGTATTACTGGAGTACTGCGGTTATCTTTATTGGTAGAGATTTAAACAAAGCGCTGATTAGATACCTTGAGAATCGTTTCGTCGAAATTGCCAGAAGCAGTAAGAGGTATTTGGTTTTGACAAAGAATACATACCGTAATACAGTGATGAAAGAATCTCAGATTGCAGTCATGGAGGAATTTGTTGATAATGTTAAGGTTCTGATCAATGCACTGGGATATAAAGTATTGAAGCCATTTGCGCAGGCGGAATCCCCTTCAACGAAAACGGATGATGAAATTGGTTGTAGTTTTGGAACAAATATAAAATGATGGAGGACTCCTATTTGAAACAGAAGAAAGCTGAAATAACCATCCGTTCCAGCGCCGCGGAATACTTAACTTATGTTGCCTCTGTGGGTGACCAGCAGGACAGTATTGAAATGCGCTATGAGGATGAGAATATATGGCTGACACAGAAGATGATGGCGACATTGTATGACGTTGGTTTACCGACGATAAATGAACATATTAAAAAAATTTATGCAGATAGTGAATTAGAAGAGACGGCAACTATTCGGAATTTCCGAATAGTTCAAACGGAAGGCTCTCGTCAGGTGAATCGTGATACGAAGCATTACAATCTTCAAATGATTATTGCTGTTGGGTTCAAAGTAAACAATGAGCGAGCTGTACAGTTTCGTAAATGGGCAAATGGTATCGTGAAGGACTACACCATCAAGGGCTGGGTCATGGATGATGAGCGGCTGAAAAACGGCGGCTCTGTGCTTACAGTAGAATATTTTGACCGCCTGCTTGAGCAGATTCGTGAAATCCGTCTGTCTGAGCGCAGGTTCTATCAGAAGATAACCGATATCTATGCGACAGCACTTGATTACGATCGTACAGCAAAGACAACGAAGCAGTTCTTTGCAAAAGTGCAGAACAAGATGCATTATGCGGTACACGGACATACTGCGGCAGAGCTGATTTATGAGCGTGCAGATGCCCAAAAGCCGCATATGGGACTAACGACATGGGCAGCAGCGCCGGATGGTAAAATTGTAAAAAGTGATGTGAGCGTTGCTAAAAATTATTTAAGTGAGCAGGAAATGCGTTCATTGGAGCGTATCGTATCAGCTTATTTGGATTTGGCGGAAGATCGTGCAGAGCGTCATATTCCGATGACAATGGAGGACTGGTCAAAGCGTCTGGATTTGTTCCTAATGGCAGATGACAGAGAAGTGCTTCAGGATGCTGGCAAAATCACAGCAGAGATTGCCAAGGCGAAGGCTGAAACAGAATTTGAAAAATATCGTATCGTTCAGGATAGGTTATTTATGTCTGATTTTGATAAGTATATGTTGGAATTAGAAGAGAAAGGGAAGGACTCAATATGATATTGAGTGTGAGCAGAAGAACCGATGTGCCAAACTACTATTCAGATTGGTTTATGAACCGAGTGAAAGAGGGATTTTTATATGTGCGGAATCCGATGAATGCACATCAGATAAGTAGAATAGATCTATCACCGGAGATAGTAGACTGCATAGTATTCTGGACGAAAAACCCTGCGAATCTGATGAAACATTTAGAGTGTTTGAAAGATTATGCATATTATTTTCAATTTACGCTTACGGGATATGGGAAGGATATTGAACCGAACCTTCCGAATAAGAGAGAGGAACTTATTTCGACGTTTCAGACATTGTCTGAACAAATAGGAAAAGAAAAAGTGATCTGGAGATATGATCCTATTTTGATAAGCAGGCGATATACTATGGATTACCATTTAAAAGCATTTGAGGAAATCGCGTGCAGCCTTGCGGATTACACGGAAAAGGTCGTTATCAGCTTTATTGATTTCTATGCAAAAATACAGAGAAACATGGGGGAGCTTGGAATCAGGCAAATGACAACAGATGAGATGATACGCATGGCGGCTCAACTGGTACAAATTGCTTCAAAATATCATCTTGTAGTTGAATCCTGTGCAGAGCAGATCGATCTAAGCAATGTTGGAGTTCAGCATGGAAGCTGTATAGATAAAAGCTTGATTGAAAAGCTAATAGGGTGTAAGCTGATCGGTGGAAAAGATAAAAATCAGAGAGAAGCATGTGGTTGTCTGGAAAGTGTGGAAGTAGGAGCGTATAATACTTGTCTGAATGGCTGCAAATATTGCTATGCGGATTTTAATGATGAAAAGGTAAAAGCGAATATACAGTTGTATAACCCCAATTCCCCGCTCTTATGTGGAAATATCACTTCAGAGGATAAGATTACGGATAGAAAAATAAAGTCATTAAAAGATAACCAGCTCTATTTGAAGGGCATCTGAAATTTGAAGGAGGATAGAAAAATGGCATCAAAAAAAGAATATCTTGATTTTGTTCTGGAACAGTTATCAGAGGCAGGAGAAATTACATCTCGCGCGATGATGGGGGAGTATCTGCTTTATTATAGGGACAAATTATTTGGTGGAATCTATGATGACAGGTTTCTGGTGAAGATCACGGCATCAAGCGAAAAATTACTTGCGGATGCACCGAGAGAGGAACCTTATGATGGGGCAAAGCCGATGCTTTTAGTGACGGAAATAGAGGATAAGGATTTCCTGCGCGATCTGCTGTTGGCGATGTATGAAGAACTTCCGGAGACAAAGAAAAAGGCTAAAAAAAGTAAAAAACAAATACTGCTATATGACTTGACGGATAAACGATCGTTTACTAGAATGAATGGGTGAACGATCGTTTGTTTTTGGAAAAGGAGGGACATTTGCGGATATTGAAAGATTTGCAGGAGCGTGTCGTTTCCGTGATTGTATCCATACATCAGAGCCGGGCTGTGCAGTGCGGGCTGCACTGGAAACCGGAATCATTGATGAAGAACGCTTAGGGCATATGAGAAGTTAAAAGCAGAAAACGCATATATAGAAGATTCTGCAAATGATATGGCTGCCAAGAAAAAGAAGTTTAAAGAGATCGCCAGGTATAACAAGAACAATTGGAAAACGTAGAAAAGGAAAACTAAAAATGGAAAAAAATAATATCATGATTCGTTTAGAGAAAAAAAGAATACCGTGAAGTAGAAAATCTGGTCAGGGAAAGTTCCTGGAATGTCTATCGTCCGGGATGTCTGGAGCATTATGTCTTGCATCAGCTCCGTAATGATCCGGCATTCGTTCCGGAACTCGCTTTTGTGATGCTTCTCGATGAAAAATTGATCGGGCAGACTATGTTTATGCGAACAGACATCAAAGCAGACGATGAAAGAAAGATTCCGATCATGACGATGGGACCGATCTGCATTGCTCCGGAACTCAAGCGGCAGGGATATGGAAAAATTCTGCTGGACTATTCACTCGACCGGGCTGCGGAGCTTGGCTGTGGAGCAGTCTGCTTTGAGGGAAATATTGATTTTTACGGAAAAAGCGGTTTCAGACCGGCAAGCGAATTTGGCATCCGGTATCATGGATTGGAGGAAGGGCAGAATGCGTCATTTTTCCTGTGCAAAGAGATGAAAACCGGATAGCCAGACGGGGATATGATGTGACAGGCGTTGACATCACGCCGGAATGCATTGAGTATGCGAACAGCCAGGCAAAAGAGGAAGGTCTGAAAGCAAAATTTTTCTGTATGGATATTATGAACGGAAGCTATGCGCAGACACATTTTCCTTGTAAGCTGTGGGATGAAGGTGAAAAATGTCTGACGTTATCCGCATTTGAGTGGGACAAAGAAACGAAAACCTTGTTGTACGGGCAGGTGGATTATCCTTACGGGGAACCGTTGCGGAAACCGGAGATCAAAGACGGAAATCCGATCCGGCTATATACACTGGATGAAATCACGAAGATATTTTCCGATCAGGGTATGCGTGTCTGCAACAGCTATGCCGACTTTACCGGTAAGCCGTCATCCGATCATGATATTCAGTTGATGGTTTATTCTGTGCGCAGCTAAGAAATGAAGTAAATCTATTCCTTTGTGTTTGAAAATAATAGCTGTTAACAAGTAGCTGGCAGGTAACTATAATAAAAGTAACCGATAGGTAACTCTTGAACAGTGTTATTTAGGAGAAGCATATGGAAAAAAGAGAAAAAAACACAAAGGAAAAAATACTGGAGGAGGCATTAAAGCTATTTGCGCAGAGTGGTTATATGGGAACATCCATGAATGAAATCGCAGCGAAATTAGGTGTTACGAAAGCTGCATTGTATAAGCACTATGCCAGCAAGCAGGAAATTCTGGACAGCATTGTTGAGCGGATGAATCAGATGGATATGGAAAGGGCAGAGGCATATGAGATGCCGGAAGGGGATATGGAGAAAGTGATCGCAGGATATAAAAGTACAGCGCTGGATAAGATCAGAGAGTTTACCAAAGTGCAGTTCCTGCATTGGACAGAGGAAGAATTTTCCAGCTGTTTTCGTAAAATGCTGACGTTAGAGCAGTATAGAGATCCACAGATGGCAAAGCTGTACCAGAATTATCTGGCGGATGGTCCGTTGTCATATATCGAAACCGTGTTTTCCGGAATGCTTGCCGATACTGAAAAAGCAAGGCAGATGGCACTGGATTTTTATGGTTCGATCTTTTTGCTTTACAGTATCTATGACGGAACGGGTGACAAGGGGCAGATCATGGAACTGCTCGAACAGCATATCAATCATTTTTCACAGAAGATGCAGCTGTAATTATGAGTCCATTATGTGAAAGCTGATAATGACAAAATCGCATTGACTTTAACGAAGACACCGTGTATAATAAAGACAAAACGATAATGTCATGCAAGGAGAGTAGAGGAATGGAGCAGGTAGTAACATTGGAGGATGCGCGAAGAAGAATTGCAGAGCTGGAAAAGGAGAATGGCGCACTTCGGGAGGAACTGGAATCTTACAAAAATCGGAAACTGAGTGGACGGCAGAAGCATAATGCCAAATGGATGGCGATTTACAATGATTTTGTTGCCTGTTATGAGGATGGCATGACCATGGTAGAGATCGCAAAGCGGAATCATGTCAGCGAGCGGACGATGTACAGGTACAAGGCTTATTATGAGGAAATGCAAAAAGCCGACACAACGGAATAGATTGATATTGGGATTTACACACAGGATTTTGAGAATGAATTTATTTCATTGACGGATATTGCAAGATATAAAAGTAATGAGCCGGCAGCGGTTATTCAGAACTGGATGAGAAGCTATGAGAGCGGGCGTGAAAATTGTGAGGAGGACACCACATGGAACCTGAAAGAATAAAGGATAGCCGGTGTTTCAGAATCTGTATGATCATCGTGTGCATCGTGATTGCGATTGTTTCCAATCGGGTGCTGGCGAAAAATTATGCTTCACCGGAATACGAGCTCAATAAGAACACCATTACCTATCTGGACGAGAAAAAGGCAACGGCGCTTGAATTATGTGCCGGAGCAACGGCATTGTCCGCGGTGATCACCATGATACCCGGAGATGCGGGAACACCGATTGCCGAGAAACTGACGGATTTAAGCGGGTATTTCCTGATTGTTGTATCTGCAATATATCTTGAAAAGTATTTATTGACGATTCTGGGTGCGTTGACCTTTCAATGGCTCATACCGGCTGCGATGATAGCGCTTGCCCTATATTTTGGGATCAAAAAAGATCTCTGCTGGATGCTGGGTGTCAAAATTCTCATATTTGGAGTGGCATTATACGCAGTGATACCGGTGAGCGTGCATGTGTCACAGTTGATCTATCATACTTATCAGGAATCCATTGATGCTACGCTTACAGAGACGGAGCAGATGCTCAGCCAGACGCAGGAGGCGGTGGATACAGAGCCGGCAGCAGATCCGGAAACGGATGAAACAGAGGGCTTCTTTTCTGGCTTGATCGATAAGGCAAAGGATACGATCGACAATGCAAAGAATGCCGCAGGTATTACGACAGAGCGGTTTAAGTATATGCTGAATCAGTTTATTGACGGGCTGGCAGTGCTGATTGTCACCACATGCCTGATTCCGGTTCTGGTCATGCTGTTCTTTGCATGGATGGTAAAGATTCTGTTTGGAACAGGAATCAATCAGATCAAGGAACGCAAATAAGAATCAGTGTAGGATTTATTAAGGGCTTCCCGAATGGGAAGCCCTTGACCATAGTATTTTCTGCATTTATGTCGTCGGTGCCTCATAGCTGACATCAACTTCGCTCCATTGTACCCAGACAGAAGTCCGGGCGCCACCATTAGAACTGAATGTGTGGATTTTGCACAGCGACCAGAGATTGGTGGTCGGATTCTGCTGGCGGATCGTCATGCTGTGGGATTCCTGTGACTGGGTATATATGAGATCGTCGAGTAACGTCCGGGTGGACACGGTCGTGTTATTATAGGTCTGTGATTCGACGGAGCTGCCATTATAAATGGTGATGCGCCGCATGTCAGTGAGGACAGGCACAGCCGTATCTTTGGCAGCTACAGTGATCCGGATGGAGGAGGTAGAGGTGTTCTGATAAGTCAGAATCAGGCTGCCGAGCGGAATGTTTAATGTACTGCCCGTTGCGGACAGGTTTGCGTGGTATTCCTCAAGCGGTTTGAATAAATTCGGTGTGGTGATGGCCCCGGCGGTCCCTGGATCGTGACATAAGCGCCGCAGGCACCACAGCCGTTACAACAGTTTCTGGGTTTATTATTTGGACAGTTCATGATAAGACTCCCTGAATATTTTTATAGTTAGTTACATTTTATGCATGGATTTGAAATATGCGAAAAATGTAGCGAATTATCTGAATTGCTCCACGCAGCCAGTCATTGAAACCTTTGCAGAATTTTTACATACGAGTATTGAGGAGGCGTGGGTGGAGCTTTATTTCAAAAATGACCTGTTCGGCGATCGGCACCTGTGTTTACGTGAAAAAGACACATACCTGCTTTGCAATATTTTCAAATAAAATCATAGCGTCTCATACTTTGGAACGATTTACATTTTTACCCATATATGTATATAATGAAAACAGTGATATAAAATCGATGATACGATCAGACCTGAAATGATAGGAGGTACATAATATATGAGGAAAAAGATGTGGATCGTTCTAGTTGTATTGATGCTGAATCTGCTGACCAGTGCGGTGTGCACATGGGCGGCGGATGATACACAGACAGGCGCGGCTGCGATGGTGAAGTATGAGAATCACGAGTGGACGCAGACATACGATACGTTGGAGGATGCGCTTGATTTTGCCACAACCCAGAATAATGACTCTTTTGGTGCGCTTGTGGTAACATTGCTCAGGGATGTGACGTTAGAGCAGCCACTCTGCGTGGATACATGCTACATTAACGTCATTCTTGAACTTGACGGACATACGATCTCCGGCGCGTCCGACGAGGCGCTTGTTCAGGTGTCGCATGGCTATGGAACCTGGGCATTTGCGATCCAGAACGGCACGATCAAAAATTCCGGCAGCGGGGCTGCACTGCTGCTGGATAATGGAAAAACAACCTTGCAAAATGTAAATGTGATCGGGGACACTGAGCTCACCGCCCAGTTTGTCATCAGCTCAAACTATGTCCCGACATTTATCGGCGGCGGTACCTTTACACAGATCCGGCGCAGCAGTGATAATTACAACCTGCCATTTGGCGACAGCAAAAGCATGTTGGCAAAGGGCTGGTATTTTGTAGCTCCGGACGGTACACGTGTGTCGGACCAGGACCGGCTGCAGAATGTCACAGTCATGTCCTGCCAGCACAAGGACGAAGACGGGAAGTTTACCTATGCTTATGATAGGGATAAAAGGGATTATTTTTGTACGGTCTGTGGCAATATCTGTCCGCATGAACACCGCAGCGATAACGTCTGTCAGGACTGTGGGTTGAGCATTGGTCTGGTACGGGAAAAGTATGGGATACAGTATTTTGAGTCCTTTGACAGCGCATGGACGCAGGAACTGTCGGTAAAGTATACGCTGGTGCGGGATCAGGAGACATCGACGCTCCTGTGGAACAGTTCGATGACCATCGATTTGAACGGATGTATGTTCGTGAAGAATAAGGATGGGAAAACCAGCATTTCGGATGGTGTAACGACTGTCCAGAACTCGGCGGCGACAGCCGGACACTATCAGGGTGAAGTGACCGTCGGTGGGCTGAATGAAGGTGATGGAAAGCTGGTGATCCCGGCACAGAATAACAATCTGACGATCGATAAGCTGACAGTGACAACGGGCCGTGCAGTGCTTGCTGGTGGCACATTTGGCACAATTACGGTGGCAGATAACAAAGTCTGCAAAGATCTGCTGGCAGTGGGTTATTATTATGAAAAGGATGGAAAACCGACTGGATATGAGGACGAAACCACACTTACACAGGTGACAGTGAAGCCTTGCGATCACCAGTCACAGATGATCATGGTCGGCACTGACTGCATGTGTCCCTGCGGAAACGTACATTTTGCAGCACAGGTTGAGCGCGCGGGTGTGAGCACGTATTACGCAGACTTTGCAGATGCCTGTGCTGCTGCGAACGGTGACCGCACAGCAGTGATCCGTCCGTTGGTAAATATGGATGGTCAGACGGTTACGCTTTGCGGGGATGTGACGGTAGAGCTTCCGGATAATAGCGGATTTTTTGCACAGGCATCACTGGAACTGACCGGTGGCACGGTGACCTTCCAATGCTCCGGCAGTGACAGCATCGGCGCGGTCTGTGTCCGAAACGGCGGCAGACTGGAGACTGCTGTTACAGGGCTGAACGTTGATTCACTCACAGTCGAACAGGGCGGTGAGGCAGCGCTTGGCGCAGGCAGCTATGGCAGCGTCACGGTGAAAGGCGCGGCGGTCAGCGAAGCTGATTTTACACGATTGCTGGCAGACAAAAAGGCATTCCGTCTCGGAAACAGCGGCTCATGGGTCAATGAAGGTGACCTGACAGACACCGAGGGCGGCAGACAGATCGCGGGTGTCGGGGTGTATGATGCGCCGTTTGGCAGTTTGAAAATCACCGGAAACAGCACGATCCAGTACGCCGAGACAGGCGAGGCGGCGACACTCACGGCGGACTATGAGACCGGTACGACGATAGATGAGGGCAAGCTCACGTTTGCGTGGTATGCGGTCAATGCGGACGGCACAAAGACATTGATTAAAAATGCATCCGGCAAGAGCTATGTGCTCCCTGCGGATCTGGCACTTGGCACGTACAGCTATTGTGTGCGTGTAAGCTGTGACGGTTATGTGAGGGAGAGCGAGCCGTTTGGTGTGACGGTCGGACAGCGGCTGCTGAAGCTTCCGGTGGCGGCAGATCCAAAAATTAAAAAGACCTACGATGGCACAACGGCTGTGGATCTTCAGATCACAGGTTTTAAAGCTGAAGAAAACGGAACGACGGTCTATCCGCTGGAGC